>DATENA010000138.1:0-23441 GCA_035275285.1 Fibrobacteria bacterium
AGATGGGCGGCGAACTGCTTCAGTTATTTCTTAACGGACCCTTAGGAGGCGGGGCCGCTTCCCTGTGGCATTCCCTGCCCGTGCTCTTGTCAATGCGCACCGGAGTATGAGGGCTCCGGTGGAGCCCTCTCCGACCCCGCACCCAGGGGCCCCGACCCCCGGCTCTGCACTCACCCACTCACTCCATGGCCAGAGGCTGCAAAGAATTCACGATATCGTAGAACGCCTGCACCCGCGCCTCCATGCCCTCTTTCCGCGCGCCGTGGTAGCGTATGAACGCGCAGTAATTGTTCCAGAACGCATGGCACACGATCCAATACCGCTCATCGATCCCTATCCCGCGGGTCACGATGGTGACGATCTTGTAGGGGTTCTCCGTCATCACCGTTTTCAGCGGCTGGATCTTCTCCTCTTGCAGGTAATTCTCGTGGAAATCGGAAATCTCCACGTCTTCGGCCTTTTTGATCTTGCGCGCCGCGATCAATTCGATGAGGCAGGAGTTGTCGTTGGCGGTGATCAGGGTCTTGTCCGGAAGATCCTTGACCTCCCATCCGGTGGAATCCGCGAAATCGAAGCAATACCAGGCGCAGGGGGAAATATGCATCAAGCCACCGTTCCGCGATGATCCAGGAAGTCCTGGAGAATGTAGCAAGCGGCCACGCGATCGATCTCGGCTTTGTCGCGTCCGTGGTTCCGGCGGCCGCGTTTCTTCTTGCCCCGGTCCCCTTGGGACCGCCGGGCCCCTTGGGACCGCCGCGCCTTGAGACTCTGGGAGGCCATCTGGCTGGTGAAGCTTTCGTCCTCCCGGTGCACCGGCAGGCCGAAGCGGGCCTCCAACTCGGCGATGAAGGCGTCCACGGCCTCGGTCTTGCCGCCCGGCACGGTCTTGCCGTCCGTGCGCAAGGGGTAGCCCACCACGATGGACTCCACGTCCTCCTCGCGGATGATTTCGGCCAGGAACGAGAGGTAGTCGGGTTGTTGCCGGCGGTCCAGGGTGGTGAGCCCCGTCGCCAGGGTCTTGCCGATATCCGATAGCGCCACGCCGATGCGCCTTTCCCCGAAATCAAGTCCGAGAATGGTGGTTGCTTTCATCCTTGTGCTTCGCCCAATCCATCAGGATCTTCTGGGTGTTCAAGGCGCCTTCCGGCGCCGCCGATCCGGGGCCCGGATCCTTCTCGTGGAATTCGAACGATCCCGCGGACAGGTTCAATATAGCTTCCGCCGCTTTCGCGCCCGAGAGGCCCTTCATGGAGGCTTTGGCGATGTTCCCTTTGTGCAGCGAGACTTCCCCCTTGGAGGTGCCGGACACCGCCACCAGCTGCCCGGTTTTCTTCACCTCCGCCAGGAAATGCAGCAGCTCCATCAGCGTTCCCGCATGGATGCCTCCTTTGAGCGCCACCGGTTTCACGGAATAGCGGATCTTCTCCGGGGATTTCCGCAGGCACTGGGCGATGGCATCGCTGAGCTCTTTCTCGCTGGCGTTGATTTCCAGGTACGCACGCACGCGCTTGTCCGTCGAGGGAGGGACCTTGCCGCTCTGCAGGTAGATGACGGGCGTGTTGATGAGCATCGCGTCCGTTTCCACCATTTTCTCCACCGGTCCGTGGAACTCGAAACCGGCCACGATGAGATTGGGCCTGAAGGACTTGCAGGAGGTCATGAACTTCTCCTTGTCGTTCTCGAGGTTCGCCACGTACCCGATGCTTTGCAGGAACTCGCGCAGGTCCACCTCGTCCATCACCAGGTGCGAGCGGATGCGCGGCTCGGTCTGGAACAGCAGTTGGATCTTGTTCTGGAGGCGGCGCTTGGCGTCGGCCCGGGCCTGCCGGGTCCGCTCCCGGCTTTCCCCGCGGCGCTTGAGGTGCAGGGAGGCGGCCAGGAACAGGAGCGCGCCCGCCCCCAAGCCGAGCAGGGCGAGCAGCACGGCCTTGACGTACCCGGGGTCCAGGTTGACGGGGGGCCCGGACGGGGAGAGGGCGTTGGCGGGCACCCAGCCCGCCAGGGTATCGTTCGCCCGCACCTTGATCCAATTCTCGACGGTCCTCTCCACGGCCAGCACCTGGCCTTTGCGGGCGAAGCCCCGGATGACCGCGTTGCGGGTGGTGTTTTCGCGGAGAGGGACGACGGTTTCCTCGACTTGCATCCAGGTCCGCGGATCGGATTGGACGGTTCCGGCCGGGGCGGAAGGAGCGAAGCATAGGACCAGGAGGGGCGGGAGAACGCGGAACCTCATGGAAAAGGCTGCGATCGCCCGGAAACGATGGGTTTTCCCTCCATGTCCGAAAAATAACATAATACCGATTGTATAACGTGGAGCGCCGGTCGGGCCCGGAAATGAAAATCCCCGGCCTTTGGAGCCGGGGATTTGACCGGGACGCGGCCTTCGGGGGCGGATGGCCGCCCGTGGATCCTACCCTGCGCGCTTGCGCTGGTTCTCTTCCAACAGGATCTTGCGGATGCGGATGTTCTTGGGAGTGATTTCCAGGGCTTCATCGTCGTTGATGAATTCCAGGGCCTCTTCCAGGGACAATTGGCGATGGGGCGTGAGGACCGTGGCCTCGTCCGAGGACGTGGTGCGCATGTTGGTCAGCTGCTTGCCCTTGTTCACGTTGATGACCATGTCTTCGCCGCGGTTGTTCTCGCCGACGATCATGCCGGTGTAGACGTCGACCTGGGGGCCGATGAACATGGTGCCGCGTTCCTCGAGCTTCCACAGCGCATAGGCCACGGAAACGCCGCGTTCCTTGCAGATGAGGGCGCCGTTGGTCCGCTGCTCGATGTGGCCCTTCATGGGCTCATAGCCCTTGAAGATCTGCTGGAACACCGCGTAGCCCTTGCTCAGGGACATGAGCTTGGAACGCAGGCCGATGAGGCCGCGGGCGGGCAGATCATAGATGAGCTTGACCTGCGCGCCTTCCAGCTGCATGTCCTTCATCTCGCCCTTGCGCTTGTTGATTTCGTCGATGACGGCCCCGGAGTAGTTCTCGGGCACGTCGATGGTGATGGTTTCCACCGGCTCCATCTCCACGCCGTCCTCTTCATGGGTGATGACGCGCGGGCGGCCGACGGTGAATTCGTAGCTTTCCCGGCGCATCTTCTCGATGAGCACGGAGAGATGCAGCACGCCGCGGCCGGAGACGATGTGGGCGCCGGCTTCCGGGGCCTTGACCACCCGGAGGGCCACGTCCGCGACGGCTTCGCGCTCCAGGCGCTCGGCGATATGGTTGGAGGTCAGGAACCGTCCGCCGTCCTTGCCGCAGAAGGGCGAGTCGTTCACCGAGAACCTCATGGAGATGGTGGGCGGATCCACCTTGATGCGGGGCAGGGCCACGGGAGGCTCTTCACCGGTCAGGGTGTCGCCCAGGGTGAAGTCGGGAATGCCGGCCAGGCAGACGATCTGGCCGGCGATGGCCTCGTCGATTTCCTTCAACTTCACGCCTTCGGGGAACAGGATCTTGGTGACGCGCACCTTCTTGGCCTGGCCATGCTCGTTCAGGTGGGTGACGGTCTGGTTGACCTTGAGGCTGCCCTGGCGCAGGCGGCCCACGGCCAGGCGGCCCATGAACTCCTGGAAGTCCAGGCTGGTGATCTGGAGCAGCGGATTCGGCGAGGTCCCGATGGTCGGGGCCGGGATCCGGTTCACGATCATTTCGAACAGGGGCAGGAAGTTGGAATCCGGGTCCGTCATTTCGCGGCGGCAGGTGCCGGAGCGGCCCGAGGCGAAGATATGCCCGAAGTCGAGCTGGGAATCGCTGGCGCCGAGTTCGCCGAACAGGTCGAATACCTTGTCCAGGGCCTTGTGGGGCTCGCAACCGGGGCGATCGATCTTGTTGATGACCACGGCCAGGGTCAATCCCATCTCCAGGGCCTTCTTGGTCACGAAACGGGTCTGGGCCATGGGGCCTTCCCAGGCGTCCACGATCAAGAGCGCGCCGTCGACGGTGCCGAGCACGCGCTCCACCTGCCCGCCGAAGTCGGCGTGCCCGGGGGTGTCCACGATGTTGATGAGGTAATCCTTGTAATTGACCGAGGCGTTCTTGGACAGGATGGTGATGCCGCGCTCGCGCTCCTGATCGTTGGAATCCATGACGCGCTCGGTCATGACGGAGCCTTCCCGGAACACGCCGCTCTGTCTCAAGAGGCCGTCCACGAGGGTGGTTTTGCCATGGTCGACGTGTGCGATGATGGCGACATTGCGGATATGCGAACTTTTCATGGAACAACTCGATGAATCGCCCGGAGGCGTGGGGTTGGAAAGGGAAGTTTCTGTTTGCCGGCTTGGTGTTACGGGGCTAGGCCTAATAGTTTACTGTTTTTCTCGAAGCCGAGCAAATAGGAGTAGAAAACGGGTTTTCTGTCAAGCAAAACGGGCCGTTTAGACGATTTGGGCCCCGGGAAAGCCGGCCTTTCCGGGGCTCCGGGGTTGGATCCGCTTCATTCCGTTCGAAAAGGCGCGAATGGCGCGGTTTACCGCGCCGGTTTCCACCCCCTTGCGCCCCTCATTTCCGCAAGGTTACGGATTCGCTGCGCATCCCCCTGTCCGTCCGCCAGCGCAGGTCCGCCAGGTAGGCGCCATGCCGTAGCCGGGACGTTTCCACCTCCAAGGGGATTTCCCGATGCAGGGAGCGGTCCGCCAAGGTTCCGTCCGGACCGTACAAACGCAGTTCCACCGGATTGCCGGATCGCAAGGCGGGAAGGTGGAGGATGAACGTATCGCCGCGCCGCCGCACCGCCACGTCGAAATCCGCGTAAGCGGGATCGTCGAAGCGGCCCAATCCCGCGGTTGCGCCGGGAAGGCGGATGTCCCAGGTGCCCGTCCAGAGCGCCGGCACCGTTTTGACCAAGGGAATGATGCGGTTGGCCGCGTTGGCGTCGTCGGCGCCGGCATCGCCCGGAATGTACGGATCCCCCGCGAAATAAAGCTGGGTGATCAAGTCCGCTTCCAGGGACGGGTGGCTGATGATGACGTGGATGTGCCTCGGCCGGTACCGGCTGCCATTGAGGTAGGCGCCCGGAAGCACGGACTCGAAGGCGTATCGGCCCTGGGCGTCCGTGGCCATTTTTCCGCGCAAGCGGAACGGTTCCGGATGGCCCGGAATGTCCGGGCAAACGTCGTCGGGATGCCGGTAGCATCCGCTTTCGGTGGCATGCCAGACGTCCAGGCCGACCGACGCGATGGGGGCGCCGCAGTTGCGGACGGTGCCGGAGATGGCGATGCGTTGGCCCGGTTCGAAAGCGCCGGCCAATTGCCTGCGTTGGGGCGCATTGGCGAGGTAGAACGGGCCCGCTCCGTAATTGTCCCTTTCGGTGGCGTTCGCGCAAGTCTGTCCCCGCGCCGGCCCGGGCAATGCCAGCGCGGCCAGGGCCGAGGCTCCGGTTTCGAGGAATGTTCTGCGATCCATGGCGAGTCCTTTCGGAATGGGTGGATGGTGCGGGTTCAGGGCAAAAGGATCAATCGGCTCTTGCCGGCGCTTACCTTGGTGGTATCCGCCGCCATCGTCAACGTCGTATCGTGTTGCCATCCCGCCCGGCTCATGACCACGAAATGGAGCACGCCCATGGGAACGGAATCCACCTGGGAGGCCGTGATGCCGCCGCAACGGGCCAGGATGTCGGTTCCCGGAAAATAGGCGATGCCCGAGTCCTGCTTTTCGTATCCCTCGGCGTGCATGGAAAAGAAGAACACCTTGGCCAGGCTCAGGGCCAACGGCTTGCGTTCGGGGCCGGGTTTGAGGCCGCCCATGAAGGCCCAGGATTTCTCCGTGGCCTTGCCGACGATGACGTTATAGGACGCGGCGGAATCCAGTTTTCCGAACCGGAACGCGCCGGAATCGTCCGTGACGGCGCGGCGGATGAGCGCTGTGTCCGGATGGCTGGGATCATAAGCTGCCGGGATGAGTTTGACCAAGGCCCCCACCGCGGGCGAACCGTCGGGGGCGGAAACCGCGCCCGTCAGGGTTTCCGAATCGGAGCCGCCGCCCAGGGCCGGTTTGCCCGTGCCCGATACGGTTCCGTCCTCTTCGGCCGGGTGCAAACATCCGGCGGTGAACAGGGGCAGGCACAGGGCGAGCAGGAGCGATGGCCAGGCACGGCCCGGAAGCGGGAGTTTCATGCTTGGCTCTCTTTTGACAAAGGAAACAGGTTGAGGTTCAATTGGTAGACCCGGGAGGGTTTGCCGTCCAGCCGGGCCAGTTCCAGCAACTCCGCTTTCAGATCGCGGATCTTCTTCTTGAACAGGTCGAAGGTCCCGGCGGAAATCCCGAAGGTGGTGGAAGACATGAGCCTCTCCCCGGCCTTGGCCTTGTCGAAGGCGTCCAAAGCCAGTTTCAGCATCCGCCGCTGGAACTCGATCACGATCTCCGCCTCCACCTGGCCCCCCGTGGTCAGCACCGGATCCGCTTGCCGCCAGCGCCCCTGGGCGTCCTTCCTGGCCATCCCCAGGCGGGCCAGGAGGCCGAGGGATTCCTCCGCCTGCTTGGCGGAGATGGCAGGGATGAGGCGCTTGGCCAAGGCTTCGAAGTCTCCGGTGAAGCGCATGCATTCCAGGAGTTCGCGCACGGCGCTATGGTGCCATTCCTCGTAGAACGCGTATTGTTCCTCCCGGACGCGGCGCTTGTCATAATGGCCTCTGAGCCGCGTGAGTTTGTCGAAATAAAGGTTCTTCTCCTTGAGAGTCTTGGCCTGGTTGAAGAACACCAGATTCTCGAAGTATTCCGCCTCCCGGTCCTTGAGGCCCAAGGCCTGGCAGGTCTTGAGGATGGTGGCCTTGGTCAGGTTGCGTTTCCCGTCCATGACGTACTTGTAGAAAGCGGAGGAGTTGATGCCGGCCCTTTGGGAGAGATACCGGAAAGAGAAGTTCGGATTGGCGGTTTTGCGCGTCTCGTAAAGTTCCCTGAGGAACAGCCGGTAGTCCGAATACAGCAGCAAATT
Source organism: Fibrobacteria bacterium (assembly GCA_035275285.1). Taxonomy (GTDB): domain Bacteria; phylum Fibrobacterota; class Fibrobacteria; order UBA11236; family UBA11236; genus Chersky-265. The sequence continues at coordinate 6,931 of DATENA010000138.1, forward strand.
GGGCGAAGTCATGGGCTCTGGCCGTAAGGTAACGGAAAAGACGGCGGCTTGGGCGCCGGGATCGCAGATTGCGTTGCTTTTTGTGAACGCGCTCTCCCCCGGCCTTGCCGTACTCGATCGCCAGGCAAACGCAAAGTCCCAAACCGGCCAAGTGGGTATAATGTTGGCAACCCCGCATCCCACCATGGGATAAGCCGTGGATAAATTGTTCGAAACGGCCCTAAGCCGATAATCCCGCTGGATTTGCATGGTACAGGCTCCCGATAGGCCCTAAGGCCCGGCTTCCGGGGTCCCGTTGACTATCTTTTTCTCTCGTATCGGGCCAGCCGGGGCCCCTTCAAAGTTATTGAAGGCGACGAGCGTGGAGTTTGCGAAGCGAACTCAATAGCGAGGAGCCAAACGGTCAAGTGAAGGTGACGAGCGTGGAGTTTGCGAAGCAAACTCAATAGCGAGGAGCCAAACTAAGGAATGGCATGTACTTATCCAAGCTGCGGATTTTCGGTTTCAAGTCGTTCGCGAACAAGGTGGAAGTCAATTTCCCCGGCGAGGGCATCACTTCCGTGGTAGGCCCCAACGGCTGCGGCAAATCGAACATCATCGACGCCATCCGCTGGGTGCTCGGCGAACAGCGGGCCAAAGTGTTGCGTTCCGGCAAGATGGAGGACGTGATCTTCTCCGGCACCGCGGAGCGTCCGCCCCTGAACATGGCCGAGGTCTCCCTCCTCATCAACAACGATTCCGGCGTCCTGCCCTCGGAATACACCCAGATCATGATCACCCGCCGCGCCTTCCGCAACGGCGAGACCGAGTACCTGATCAACAACACCCCCTGCCGCCTCAAGGACATCCATAACCTGTTCTACGACACGGGAATGGGCGCGGCCTCCTATTCCTTGATCGAGGCCAAGATGATCGACAGCATCCTCTCGGACAAGGCGGAGGAGCGCCGGGTCATGTTCGAAGAGGCGTCCGGCATCAGCAAATACAAGCAGCAGCGCAAGGAGACCCTGCGCCAGTTGGAACGCACGGCCCTGGACCTGGCCCGCGTGGAGGACAATCTCAAGTTCGTCCAGCAGAACGTGAACATGTTCGAGCGCCAGGCCAAGAAAGCCGAGAAATGGCGCGAGATCAAGAAGGCCTACGTCTCCCTGGAACTGAGCTACAACTACGACTCCTACGTGGAATTGGAAGGGAAGTTCCGCGCCTTCGAGGCGGACTCGGAGAAGACCAGGGAACGCTCGGCCGCCCTGCAATCCCAGATCACCGTGCGGGAATCGGAGCTGGAAGAGGGCAAACTGCTCATCCTGGAAGAGGAGCAGGCGCTCAGCCGCCTCAACCAGGTGGTCGCGGCCACGAATGCGGAAGTGGTGCGCCTGGAGAACGAGCTGGACCGGTCCAAGGACCGCATCGTGCATCTGGCGGAATCCATGCGCCGCCTGGAAAGCGAAAGCGAATTGGCCGGCAAGCGGATGGGGGAGTTCGCGGTGGAAAAGCGGACGGACTTCGAGGAAATCGCGCGCCTGGAAACGGAGCGGGTGGCCCTGGCGCGGTTGACGGAAGGGCATGCCGAGGAAAAGACCCGTTTGCACCGGAACTACGGGGAAAAGCGCCGCCGCGCGGACGAACTGGCGGAAGAACGCATGCAAGCGCTGGAAGAACTGTCCGCCTTGCGGAACCGGGCCGCTTCGGCCAATACGGAGCTGCAGCATCTGAAGGAAGACGAAGGCGAGCTGGACGCGGCCCTGCAGGACGTGAGCGAACGTTTCCTGGCTTTTTCGGAGGAAAAGCGGGGCCTGGAAGAGGACGTCCGCAAATTGGAGGCCCAAGTGACGGACCTGGGCGGCCGCATCGGCGCGGGATCGGCACGGCTGGTGGAAATCGCCAGGGAATTGGAAACGCTGCGGGCGGAAGACCGGGCCGCGAATTCGGAAAAGGTGGCCCTGGAAACGCGCCATGCCATGCTCAAGGGGCTGCAGGAAAGCATGGAGGGCGTGGATGGAGGCGTCAAGCATCTGTTGGCCAAAGCCAAGGAAAGGATCCAATCCCTGCTCGCGGATGCCATCCAGGTCCCGGACGATGCGGTGGTGGTGGCGGAAAAATGCCTCGGCCGCTACTTGCAGGCCCTGGTGGTCAAGGATCGCGGCACCGAGTTGGAGCTCCTGCGCGAACTCAAGGCTTCCGAAAAAGGCGAAGCCTTCCTGTTCCCCGCGGAATCGGCGGGAGAGAACGCGTTCGCGCGCGCGCGGCCGGACCTTTCGGGCGAGGCCGGGTTCCAAGGCTGGATCATCGACAAGGTGAAAAGCGAGGCCGGACTGCGGCCCTTGCTGGAGCTGGCGATGGGGAATTATGCCTTGGCGGAAAGCCAGGACGCGGCCTGGAGCCTCGGCGCCAAGCTGGCGGGCCGGGACATCTGGCTGGTCACGCCGGCGGGCGAGATGGTGCACGCGTCGGGACTGGTCCTGGGCGGAGCCAAGCAGGGCGGGCAAACGGGCCTGCTGCAACGCAAGAACCTGATGGAGCAGACCGCCGCGCGCCTGGTGGAAGTGGCCGCCAAGGTGAAGGAGTTGTCCGAACGCATCCAGGCCCTGGACGCGGAGCGCAAGGCCCTGGAAGCGGGCCAGTCGGCCATGGGCCAGGAGCAGAAGCAGACCGAGCGCAAGTGGCAGGAGCAGAAATCCAAGCTCAACTACCTGAACACCTCCCTGGAGAACATGGACAAGGACAAGTCCCAGAAGCGCATCAAGCTGGAAACCGTGCGCGAGCAATTGGAGGAACGCGAACGCGGGCAGGCCGACATGGCCGAACGCCTGGAAGAAGGGGAAGAGTCCCGCAAGGTGCTGGAGAACCAGTTCCACCAGGCCCTGGAGGAAGTGCACAAGGCGGAAGCCGAACGCGCGCGCTTCGAGGAGGCGCTGCGGGACCTGGACAAGAACAAGGCGCAGAACGAATCCCAGGCCAAGGCCCTCAAGCTGCGGGTGGAGTACCTCGATCGATCGGAAAAGGAACAGATCGAACTGGTGGGCAAGAACGCCTCCCAGAAGGCGGAATGGGAATCCATGGCCGCGCAATTGCGGGAGCGCATGGAGGCCCTGGCCGATCAGATCCAAGCCCTGCACGACCGCATGACCGGGGAAGAGAAGCTGCGCGACGAGGCCAAGGGAGTGTACGATTCCAAGATCGGCCGCCTGGACGAGATGCGCGTTCTCATCCGCAACCTGAACGACGAACTGCGCGCGGCCACGCAGGGCCACCACGATTCTTCCATGAAAATGGAGCAGGCCCGCGCCGCCATGAAGAACATCCGCGAACGCATGTTCGAATTGCACGAAGTGGACCTGTCCAGCCCCACCAGGCTGAACGACGAGGGCGAGCCGGTGCTCGTGTTCGAGAAGGTCGCCTACGAGGCCTCCACGGCCGGGGAGGAGATCGCCTCCTGCAAGGATAAGCTCAAGAACCTGGGCAACATCAATCCCGGCGCCCTGGAAGACTACGAAGCGGAAAAGGCCAAGCTGGACGAGGTGAACAAGCAATACACGGACCTGGAAAAGGCGCGCCTGGGGCTGGAGAAGGCCATCAAGAAGCTGGACAAGGTCGCTCGCGAGCAGTTCCTGGCCACCTTCGGCGTGGTGCAGAAGAACTTCCAGGAAGTGTTCTCCAGCCTCTTCGAGGGCGGCGAGGCCCAACTGGCCCTGGAGGACAACGTGGATCCCTTGGACGCGAAGATCGAGATCAACGCGCGGCCGACGGGCAAGAAGATGCGCGGCGTGTCCCTCCTGTCGGGCGGCGAACGCGCGCTTACGGCCATCTCCCTGCTGTTCGCCCTGTACCTGGTGCGGCCCTCGCCCTATTGCATCATGGACGAAGTGGACGGCCCGCTCGACGACGCCAACATCGGGCGCTTCGTCAACCTGCTGCGGCGCTTCGCCCACCAGACCCAGTTCATCGTGGTCACGCACAACAAGCGCACCATGGCGGCCTCGGACATGCTCTACGGCGTGACCCAGGAGATCAAGGGCATCTCCAAGCTCGTCAGCGTCCAGCTGGATGAAGCCAGTCGGATCGCCGCTTAAATGGCTCGTCGCTCCAGAGTTCGCTTTGCGAACTCTACGCTCCTCGCTTTCACAGGTTTGCCGGCTCGTCGCTCCAGAGTTCGCTTTGCGAATTCTACGCTCCTCGCCTTCCTAAAATTGCCGGCCGGCCTTTCCGGAGTCCGTTGCGCGGACTCCAAGCGCGCCGAAGGCGCGCCGTGAACGCCTTGAGGGATCTTTTCCTCCGCGGCGTCCATTTCCTGACGCATCCCAATCCCGCCGAACGGCGGGAGAACATCTGGTTCCAGGTGGAGGCCAAGGCCGAGCGGTCCTCGAACATCATCCGCGCGGTCTACGTGCTGGTCTGGGTGATCTCCACCCTGGGCCATGCGCCCGGAAACCTTTTCTGGTCCAACGTGGCCAATCTCGGCTGCGGCGGGTTCTGGCTGGCCTGGTGCATGCTTTACCAATGGTACCTGCTGCGCCGCCCCTACCGGAAGTGGTTCAAATACCTCTCCACCACGGTGGACATGGTCGTCATTACCGCCATGCTGTTCATCCTGGCGCACGGTTCCGGCTATGCCTACGCCTTGAAGGTCCCCACCTTCTTCAATTATTTCTGCTGCCTGGGCCTGGCCGCTTTGCGTTATCGCCTGCATCTGGCCGTTTATGGCGGCGCGGCCGCCGTGTTCTGCTACCTGCTCTTGTGCATGCATTTGTACCTGCACTTCCCCGTCCAGTTCGGTACCGGCCTGGAGCATGCCACCTCCGGGAAGATCTCCGCCAGCTACATCGGGTTCAACTTCCTCTATCTGATCGTCTTCACCTTCCTCATCTACTTCCTGGTCTACAACGTCAAGCGCCTGGTGAACGTGCGCGTGCGGGAAGGGGAGGCCGCCCTGAAGGCCAAGGAGCGGGCCACCATCGCCGCCAACGTGGCCCATGAGATCAAGAACCCCTTGGAAGGCATCTACGGGGCCGCCCAGATTCTCAAGGAAGAGGGCAAGGGCAGCTCCAAGTTCATCGATATGATCCTGAAGGACTCCGTGCGCCTCAACGGCGTTGTCCAGCAGTTCCTGCAGTTCTCCCGTCCCTTCCGCACCCGCATGTCCGACTTCGACCTGGTGGAGGCGGTTTCCGGATTCTGCCGCGAACAAGCCTCCCTGGCCGGGGAGGGAAAGGTCCGTTTCCGGGCGGATTGCGAATACGCCTCCATCCACGCCGATCAGGAAGGCCTGCGCCAGGTGATGCTCAACCTCTACCAGAACGCGCGCCGCTACCAGGATCCGGGCAAGGCCGTGGACGTTTCCGTGCGGGCGAAAGGCGGATTCGCCGAAGTGCTGGTCGAGGACGACGGCGAAGGCATCCCGGAGGAGAACCAGGAGCGCGTTTTCGATCCGTTCTTCACCACTTCCTCGAAAGGGACCGGCCTGGGGCTGGCCATTTCGCGGAAGATAGCCCGGGAGATGGGCGGGGATTTATATTTTGAACCGAAGCAGCCCGGAGCCCGCTTCGTGTTGTCGCTGAAACCTGGAACCTCCGGAGAAACCGCAGCTTGAGACAGACCGAAACCGTACGGGGACGTTTTCTCGTCGTAGACGACGAAGAGCATATCCGCGAGATCCTGAAAGCCACCCTGGAGCCCTTGGCCCTTTCCGTCCACGATGCCGGGTCTGCCGAGGAAGCGCTGGAAATGGTGCGCGAGGAGAACCTGGACGTGATCGTCTGCGACGTGCAGATGCCGGGCATGAACGGCCTGGAGTTCCTCAACAAGGTGAAGACCGAGCAGCCCGCCGTCAAGTTCCTGATGATCACGGCCCATGGCACCATGGACACGGCCGTGAAGGCCCTGCGCTACGGCGCTTCCGACTTCCTCACCAAACCCTTCGAGAACGAGGCCGTGCGCCAGATCGCGCGCCGCCTGCTGCGCGAGCGCGAGCGCACGGGCCCCTCCGATGCGCCCGCCGCGGCCCCGGGCCAGCCCCGCAACGTGCTGCAAGGCGTGCTGGGCAGGAGCCCGGCCTTCTCGGCCTGCCTGGAAAAGGCCCGCAAGGCCGCCGCAGCCGACACCACCGTGCTGGTGTGCGGCGAGAGCGGCACCGGCAAGGAGGTCATGGCCCGCGCCATCCACAACCTCAGCCGCCGCGCGGAAAAGCCCTTCATCGCCGTCAATTGCGGGGCCATCCCGGAAAACCTGCTCGAAAGCGAGCTTTTCGGCCATGAGAAGGGCGCTTTCACCGGCGCCATCGCCTTCAAACCCGGCAAATTCGCCTTGGCGGACGGGGGCACCATCTTCCTCGACGAAATCGGCGAAATGCCCCTGATGATGCAGGTCAAGCTGCTGCGCGTGATCCAGGAGCGCGTAGTGGAACCGGTGGGATCCACGCGCACGCAGAAGCTGGACTTCCGTCTCATCGCGGCCACCAATCGCAATCTCAAGGAAGAGATCAAGACCGGCCGCTTCCGCGAGGACCTCTATTACCGCCTGAACATCATCCCCATCGATCTGCCTCCCCTGCGCGATCGCGAAGGGGACATCGTCATCATGGCCCGCAGCTTCCTGTCCTATTACAACGAACGCTATGGTTGCAATTATTCCCTCACCGCCGAAAACGAAGTGGAACTCCAATGCCATGGCTGGCCCGGGAACGTCCGGGAACTCGCCAATGCCATCGAAAGGGCCGTAGTGTTGGCCTCCGGCGACGGCCTGGCCTTTTCCTTCGAAGGCGCGGTGGCGCAGCCCGGGCAGAAAACCGGCCTGGCCATCAAGGAAAAGAAACAGGCGGTGGAGCGGGAAGAGATCCTGAAGGCGCTGGAGCAGAATCGCTGGAACAAGACCCAGACCGCGGAATCCCTCGGCATCAGCCGGCGGTCGCTCCTTTACAAGATCAAAGAATACGGCATCGCGTAAAGCGATCCCGGACCCCTTCCCTTTCCAACTTCCGTTTTCCGTCGGGATCCCGGCTTGCGGGGCCGGGCTGGTTTCGCCCTTCGCGGGCGGTAACCCATCGGAACATGGCCCCAGGCGCGGGTACCCCTTTCACAGGGGCAAGGGGCCATGTCCGAGAGTGGCTCGTCGCTCCAGAGTTCGCTTCGCGAACTCTACGCTCCTCGCCTTCCTATGTCTGGCTGCTCGTCGCTCCAGAGTTGGCTTTGCGAACTCCACACTCCTCGCCTTTTTAAGTTCAATCCTCTTGGTATTCCATCATGGTGATGCGCGGGCTGCCGGTTTCGCAGCATATGTTTTCCAGGGAGTCGCTCAGCTCGGTCCTGAGCAGGGCGATCTTGGCCTGGAATTTCGCCAGGCGTTTGGTGATGGCCACCCGGGATACGCCGCAAATCTCCGCGATCTCCTCGTGGGTCAGGCCCACTTCGAAGCGGAGGAAGACCACTTGGCGATTGGCCGCGTCCATGGTTTCCAGCAGGCGGCGGAACAGGCGCTTGGCGGGGTTGTCGGGCGGGGTTTCCGGCGTGCGGCTGAAGACGAGATCATCGCCGTAGCCCGCGAGCAGTTCGGTCTGGCGCTTCTTCCAACGCAGATGATCCAGGCAGTGGTTCGTGGCCACGCGGTACAGCCAGGTGGAGGGCTGGGAGTTGCCTTCGAAGCCGGCGAAGCTGCCATGGACCTTGAGGAAGATCTCCTGGGCCAGGTCATCGGCTTCTTCCCGGTTTTTAGTATATCGATAACACACGCGGTGCACGAGTTGGAAGTACAGCTCGTACATGTTCTGGAAGGCATCGTGGCCCAGGGTCTTGTTCGCGGTTTCGAGGGTCTTGGATTCGGTCTGGTTCGGAAGCGTTGTGTTCATCATGAAGACCAGTTAAAGCAACGGGTATGCCATCGCGAAAAAAGCCCTTTTTATGGCGAAAACGGTGAATTTGCGGGTTTCCGCGGGGGTGTGCGCAAGGGTTTGCGCAGGTCGCGCAAGGGGAGCTGCGCAAGCCGGACGGGACCTCTCTGCGCATTGCGCAAGGAGGGCGATGCCCTTCCGGGATGACGTCAATCATAAGGCATTTGGGCTTGCCCGGTACGGGACGGATTGGCCACAATGAAGTGCGGATGAAACCAGTGATGCTTCGGATCGCGGCGATACTGACGATAGGGCTGGCGGGCTGCGCTTCCGCGCCCGGCGCGGGTCCTTCTTTCGCGTCCTCGCGTGCTCCGCGCGTGGACGCGGTCCTGCCCGCGGGCGGCAATCTCTTCGTCTTCGACTTTTCCCAATCCCGCTATCAGAAATGGACGTTGTCCGAAGGTCCGGCCGATTCGCTGGGGCTGTGCCGCGTGCTGGACACGCTGGCGGGGGACTGGGCCGACGCTTCCCATTGGCTCGCCTTGCCTTCGCCCAGCCAGCCCTTCGCTCCCATGCAGGCCTTCTGGGGTCCCAACGGGAATTTCTTCCTGCTCGATCGCGCCGGCAAGCGCCTGGGCATCTACGATACCAGCGCGCAATTCCTGTCCAGCTTCCCGCTGCCCGAGGAGATACGGAACCGGAACCTGGATCGTTTCCAGGTGTTCTGGACGCGCGACGGGCAGTTCTCATTCCTGGACCTGGGCGAAGGCAAGGCATGGCAATACGCGGAGCTGAGGACCGCGGCGGGCCAAGGCGATTGGCGCCTGCGGAACGCCGTGCCGTTGCCCGTGGGCCTGGAGACCTGCCTGTGGGAGCCGTATTTCCGGGATCCCTGCTGCCTCCAGTCCGGCAGAAGCGTGTGCTTCGACAAATACTTCAATCCGCTCGGCTCCCCGCCGAAGGAGCCCGGGCTCCCGGGCCTGCGCCCGCGGGCGTCATCGTCCCCTCCGGAGTGGAGCCTGATCCTGGACGGCGGCCCCGCCTGCGGGCCGCGGCCGCCCGCCTGCTTCCTGCCGGACAAGGCCACGCTCTCCACCTGCCCCGCGGAAACGGACGCTGCGCCTCCCAGGTAACATCCGGATGACGGTCGCGGCGCTCGCCTTGTGGGCGCCGCTCGTCCCTTCCGCCGCGGGAGAGCCCGGGTGGGTGTGGACGCGCGTTTGCTGGCCGGGCCCGCCCGCGATCTCCCCGGCCCCGGATTCTCCGGCCTTGGATTCCCAGGTTTCGGATACCGCGGTGCGGGAAACGACGCTGCAGGATACCGTGGGCAAAGGCAAGGCAAGGGCCGAAGCGGCGGGCCATCCCTGGCATGGAGCGGATACCTTGCAGCCCCCGGACGGCCTGGGTTCGGCGCGCAGGTTGCGGGTGTTCCGGGGCGGACAGCCCCTGCTCGCCGGGCAGGACTACCGCATCCTTCCCGGGGATTCCCAGGTGGTCCTGGCCGCGCCCGCGCCGCCGGGGGAAAACGTGTGCCTCGAACGCGCCTCCACGCCTTTGCTGGGCCGTCCCGTTTTCGGGCTGTACCGGATGGACGACGTGCCCGTATTCCGGAGCGGTTCCCTGGACAGCGCCTGGGAGGCCGGAGCGCATCCGACCCTGGAGCCGTCGGACACCGCCTATTCCAAATACCGGCTGAACTATTCGGGCAGCAAATCCATGGCGGTCACCGTGGGCAGCGGGGGAGGGCTGGGCCTGGACGCGTCCCTGTTCATCAATCTCAACGGACAGGTGGCCGAGGACGTGTTCGTGGAAGGCCGGCTTTCCGATCAGAACGTCCCCATCCAGCCGGAAGGCAATACCGCCACCTTGAAGGAGGTGGACACGAAATACGTGAAGGTGTTCGGCAGCCATTACTCCTACACGCTGGGGAATTTCCTGATGGATTACGGCGCGGCGGGGGAGGATCGCTTCACGGCAAAGGTCCAGGGCGTGGACGGGGCCTATTTCCGCGGCGGCTATGCCTTGCATGGAAGCTGGTCCCTGAGCGACGGGCAATACCAGAGCGACACCCTGCGCGGCGTGGACGGCAAGCAGCGCGGTTATTACCTGCGCGGCAAGGACGGGCGGCAGTTCATCACCGTGCTGGCGGGGACCGAGCGCGTCTGGCGCAACGCCGTTCCCTTGAAGCGGGGCGTCGACTACACCATCGATTACAGCGAAGGCCGGCTGGACTTCCTCCCGCCCCTGATCGTCACCGGCGAGAACCTGTTCTCGGCGGAATTCCAGTACACGGAACAGGATTACCAGCGCAGCCTGTCCAGCGGCGAGGTCCGGGACAGCTCCGGGGCCATCACCTGGTCCCTGCGGGCCATCTCGGAACTGGAGAACAAGGATCATCCCCTGGCCCTGGCCCTGGATTCGGCCCGATTGCGGACCTTCGCCGCCAAAGGGGACACCGCCTATTTCGATTCCCTGGGCCGTCCGGTGGCCATGCCCCGCCGCCAATCGGCCGCCGCCGCCGATCTGGGCCTCAAGTTCCACGGCTACGACGGGCGCGCGGCCCTGTTGTTCTCCCAACTGGACCGGAACCTGTATTCCGGCAAGGACGACGGGGACAACCTGGGGTATTCCACGCGTTACCTGGGGGCGCATACCCTGGGCCGCCCCGCCGACTCGGGAGGATTCGGCCGGACGGTCCTGACCCTGGACCACGAGTCCCGCTCGGCCCATTACGAATCCTTCAAGCAATTGATCGAACCGCGGGGATTTCTGGAGACCTGGAACCTGGACGCGCGCATCGCGACGCGCGGGTTCATGGCCGACCGCCTGAGGCTGGAGGAGAAGCCCTTCTCCTTCCTGGTCCTGGGCGCGGAGGTGGGCCGGGCGGAGGCGGACTCGGCGGCCGATGCGGCCGGCCCGTCCGCCTCCGCGGGAAGCCTGTCCCGCCGGGGCGGCCTGTCCGCGCGCCTGGGCGGGGAGAAGGGGTTCCTGGAAGCCTCCACCGAAGCCAAGCTGGCGCGCTCCCCGGAGCGCCGCGACAATTACCGCCAGCATGCGCGGCTCCAATGGGAAGCCGCCGGGATCACGCCCGCCTTCGCCTGGACGCGCAATGAATGGCTGTCGGAATTGCGGTCCGGATCCCTCGCCGCCGACGGTTCTTCCCTGCCTGCCGGCGGCTTGGGGCGCTCCGAAAAGCGGGAACCGGAGTTCACCCTGGAAACGGTTCCATTCCGGGGAAGGATCAGCCTTGCCACGGGGGTATCGGGCCTGTCCCAGCGATCGAATTTCGACGGGCGCCTGGCCGGGATGCAGGACTCGGTCCGGGATTGGGGCGTGAGCCAGAAGGTCGCGGCCGTGGGCCTGGGTCCCTGGAACACCGATGTATTCTATTCCTACCGCAACCACCGGCAATGGCGGCTGGACGGCGCGGGGGCCTATGCCGACGTCCCCGAGGAAAGCGATTTCAACCAAGCGGAGTGGAACAGCCAATTGGCCGATAGGCGCAAGGGATACGGATTCAGCTCCTCTTATCGCATCAGCCAGACCGCCGAGTTCCCCCTGGTCGAGGATTTCCGCGAATTGAAGGGCCGGGGGGACTATCTCTTCGATTCCGTGCTGAACGTGTACAACAAGGTGGAGACCGGCGGGGATTTCGTCCTGATCGGATTGAAGCGGGATACGACCATCGGATCCCGGCCCTATCAGGACCTTTCCTGGACGTCCAACCTGCAATTGACGCCGGGGAAGTTCCCCTTCCCGGTCTCGGGCGTGCTGGCGGACATCGAGCTTTCCCTGGACCTGGCCATGGACAACCAGGACACCAGCGCGAATCCGGGCTTGCTGCCTTTGTTCACGGATGGGCAGATCGAAAAGGCGCGCAGCGGGCGCTCCCGCTACAGTCCGGCGCTCCATTGGAGGGCTCCGGCCGGGGGCAAGGCCGCCAACCTCTACGTGGACCGCTCCTTCGGCCGGGCCGCCGGCATTTACGCCTTCCGCGAACTCCTCTGGAGCGAGCGCGGCGATTACCGCCGCGAGGTGGGCGAGGATTGGGAGTATTATCTGGAACAATCCTACGAAAACCGGGACCGGCGGGGCCTGGCGGGAAGCTCCGCGGGCGAATCGCGCAACGAGAACTACGCCTACGGGACCCGGGTCACGCGCAAGCTGCCCCGGTCTTTCCTGGCGGAAGCGCGCGGGCAATACCTGACCCTCAAGGGAAGCTCGTTTTCCGGCCGCACCGATCTCCAGGGCGTGAAACCGGCCCTGAAGCTGGAAAAGTCCTCCCTCTACAACGGCCGCGCGTTCATCGAGTACGGGCTGATCTATTTCTGGGGCCGGGGAACGGGGAGCTTCTATTCCACCGGGGATTTCGCCAAGGGCCTGACCCACCGGGCGGAAGCCAACGCCAATTTCCAGGTGGGCCGGAACATCTTCCTCAACTTCGACTACGTGATCCGCCTGGAGCCGGGCGGGAACAAGCTGGTGCAGAAGATGACGGCGGAAGCCAGGGCGGTGTTCTGATGCGCGGCGCATGGGCGGCAGGCTTCTGGTTCGCGATGGCGTGCGGCGCCGTCCCCGCCGCGGCCGGGGATTCCGCCGGGACGTCCGCGCCGGATCCGGCCGCGGCGGCGTCCATGCCGGCCCGGACCGATTCGGCGCTGATCCGGTCCATGGCCTCGGGCCACTTGCGCGCGGCCCGGGACGGCGGGGGCCCGCTGGTACCGGGCCCTTTGTTCTCCCTGGGGCGGATCCGGGTCGCGAGCGCTCCCGGCTTCACCGATGAGGAACTGGGGATCGCCGCCTATGCGGGCGAACCGGCCGATGCGGAAAACCTCAAGGCCATCGGCGAACGCGTCCGCGCCTACCTGCTGGACTATGGCCACCCCTTCGCATCCGTCGCCATCGATTTCTCGGCCCGGGAAGACGAGCCGGTCGCCGATCTCGCCATCGTCATCGAAGCCGGGGACGGATACAAGTTCGGGGGATTCAAGCATTCCGGCAGCCGCACCCGGCCGGAGGTCCTGGATCGCCTGTCGCTCCTGCGTTACGGGGAGACCTACAGCGAAGCGCGCCTGCGCCTGGCCGGGGAGAAGCTTTCGCGCACCGGCTATTACGAGGCCGTGGTGCCGGGTTCCCTGTTCCGGGACTCCACCCGCAACCTCCTCTATCCCAGCCTGGTCCTGACCGATTTGAAGGGGAACCGCCTGAGCGGCATCCTGGGGTACGATTCGGAAAAGAAAGGCGAGTCGGGGCTGAACGGGTACCTGGACATCCACCTGATCAACCTGCGCGGCACGGCGCGGGATCTGGACTTCACCTTCGACAGCAAGCAGACGGGGGAGGGCGTCGATTCCCGCGAGGCCAGGCTGGCGTATACCGAGCCCTGGCTCCTGACGGCCCGCGTGGGAGCGCATGCGGAAGGGCATATCTTCCTGGAGGATTCCGTGTATACGGAGGCGAGCGGCGAACTGACCTTGTTCCAGGACCTGGATTTCCGCTCCCGCTATCTGTTGGCGCTGGCGAGCCAGACCAACCACGATTTCCTCGCCGGGACCCGATCCGACGCGGAAATCGCCGGGTTGGGCTTCCAATACGATGCCCGGGACCGCGTGCCCGGCACCCTCCGGGGCGCGCGGTTTTCGGTGCGGGTGAACGGCGTGCATCGGGACCTGGGAGACACCGCCTATTTCCTGGTGCAGAGCATCGACGAGGTATCCCTGTGGGGGAACGTGGGGAGATGGGTGGGCCATGCGCAGTTCTCCGGGAGCGGCAACTGGCCTTTGGAGGGCCGTTCCAACCGTGGCGAGCTGTATTCCCTGGGCGGCGCGAACTCGGTGCGCGGGTTCCGGGAGCGGGAGTTCCTGACCAATCTCTTCCTGTACGGGAATTTCGAGATGCAGTTCCTGCTCGCGCCCAAGAGCCGGGCTTCGGTGTTCGTGGTGCCCGCGTTCATCAATCGCCTGGGCGGGGACGTGGATTGGCGAAGGGTGGTGGGCTACGGCCTGGGCATCGAGTCGGGGGCCAAGGACTGGACCTTCGGCGTCAGCTATGCCTTGAACCCGGACCGCAGCATCGGAGACGGGTTCGTGCATTTGCGCGCGACCAACAATTTCTGAAGGACGCCGACATGCGGCGCGGAACGGCCCGGCGGAGGTTCCGTCCCCGGAGCGCTAGGCGGAGAGCGGCGTCTTGTAGGCTTCGCCCGGGATCTCGCGCACGTAGCGCGGGATGGCGTAACCGGGAAGCTTCCCCCGCAGGCTTTCGATCAGGGCGCGGCCGCGGGCCTCCGCGACCTCGAAATGCGCCGTGCCGGTCACCCGGTCCAATTGGTGCAGGTAGTAAGGGAGCACGCCGCAGCGGATCAGGGCCCGCGACAGGTCCGCCAGCGTGTCCGCATCGTCGTTCACGCCGGCCAGGAGCACGGCCTGGTTCAGCATCAGGGCGCCGGCCGCGCGCAGGGACCGCAGGGCTCCGGCGCAGTCCGCGTCCAGCTCCGCCGCGTGGTTGGCGTGAACCACCAGCACCAGGCTTTTCCGGTCCGCCGCCGCGCGCAGCAGGGAAAGCAGGCCGGGTTCCACGCGCGACGGAAGCACGATGGGCAGGCGGGTGTGGACGCGGAGGGTGCGGATGCCGGGCAGGGACAAGACCTTTTCCAGGATGCGCTCCAGCCGGCGGTTGTCCAGGAACAGGGGATCGCCGCCGCTCAGCACCAGTTCATCCACTCCCTCGGCGCTTTCCAGATAGGCCCAGGCGCGGTCCCAGCCGGCCTGGCCTCTGGGCAGGTCCCCGTAGGGGAATTCCCGGCGGAAGCAATAGCGGCAATGGACGGCGCATTGGTGGGAGACCATCATCAAGGCCCGGGAAGCGTATTTGTGCAGCAGGCCGGGGATGATCTGGGAGGGCAGATCGCCCACGGCATCGGCGCAAAAGCCCGGGGCCGCGGCGTTTTCCCGGGCCAGGGGGAGGATTTGCAGGAGCAGCGGGTCCCGCCAATCCCCTTTCGCCATGCGGGAAGCGAAGCTTTTCGGGGTCAGCAGGGGAAAGGCCGGGTCCCCGGCCAAACGCTCCGGAGCCAGGGCCGGATCCAGGTCCAGGTAGCGGAGCAGGGCCTCCAGGCTGCGGAAAGCCCCCTGCATTTCCTTTTGCCAGGCCGTGGCCTCCGCGAGGCCCAAGGGCGCTATGTCGGGAACTTTTGGAAGAACAGCCATGTATTTTCTATATATCTGGGCCCAATTTTATTGAATATAATCAGAATCGACCGGGAGGCCACCCATGGGCATGGTTAGCACGAACGAATTCAGAAAGCGCTTGAAAATCATGCTGGACAACCAGCCCTGCATGATCGTGGAGAACGAATTCGTCAAGCCCGGCAAGGGCCAGGCCTTCAACCGCGTCAGGCTCAAGAACCTGATCACGGGCCGCCAGTTGGAAAAGACCTTCAAGTCCGGCGATTCCTTCGAGGAAGCCGACATCACCAACACGACCATGCAGTTCCTCTATACGGACGGCGTGAACTACACCTTCATGGACACCAAGTCCTACGAGCAGGTGGAAATCAGCAAGGAAAGCATGGACGGCGCGGAAAAGTGGCTGCTCGAGAACACCGAGTGCGACATCTCCTTCTGGGGCGACAAGGCCATCTCGGTCACCCCTCCCGTCTTCATGGACCTCACCATCACCTACACCGAACCCGCCGTCAAAGGCGACACCTCCAACAACGTGACCAAGGCGGCCACCGTGGAGACCGGCGCCGAAGTGCAGATCCCCTTGTTCATCGGCCAGGGAGATCGGGTGAAGATCGATACGAGGACGGGGGAGTATGTGGAGCGGGCGAAGTAAGAATTAAGATAAGAGTGCGCAAAAGGGCGGCGAGGAGAACCGACGCTATGCAGCTTTTCAGCAGCATCACGTCGGGAGTCGGGAGTCGGGAGTCGGGGGTTAAGACAAGAGCAAGGGAAAACCGGGCTCCGAACCCCGTTCGAGCCATCCCCGGTTTTCACTCCCGACTCCCGCCCCCCGACTCCCGACTGGATATATCTACCGCCACTCCTCTTCCAAATCCTTCCCCCTCCCAATCAAACCTTTCTTCTTCTTCCCCGTGACCCACCACCCCGACCTCCCCGCCCTCGCCTTCCGCGCGCAGGTTCTCCGCGGCATCCGCGACTATTTTTTCCGCCACGGAGTCCTGGAGGTGGACACGCCCGCCTTGTCCCGGGGAGTTTCCCTCGACTGCCATATCGACGTGTTCTCGGCGCGCTTCCATCCCTTGGGCCATGCCCGTGCGGGAGAGGCGGAAGGCGCGGAGGCCGGGGGCGAAACCTTCTATCTGCAAACCTCCCCCGAGCCGCATATGAAAAGGCTGCTCTGCCACGGCTTCCCGGACATTTACCAGATAGCCAAGGCTTTCCGCAACGGCGAGCAGGGCCATCGCCACAATCCCGAGTTCACCATGCTGGAATGGTACCGCAAGGGATTTTCCCTGGCCGATCTCATGCAAGACGTGGAAAACGTGTGCCGGATCGCCGCGGGCGAAAGGCCCAGCGTACGGCTGACCTACCGGGAAGCGTTCCGGCAGGCCTTGGGCGCCGATCCCCTGGACCTGGACCTGGACGGATTGTTGGCCTTGCCCGCGGTGCGGGACCGGCTTCCGGTGCAGCAGGCATCCTCGCCCGGTCCGGGGGGGGCCGCCTCG
>DATENA010000139.1:0-26242 GCA_035275285.1 Fibrobacteria bacterium
TGAAAACCGACAAATCGCTCTTGCCCGATCTGCCCGACAAGGTGGAGCGGAAGGTGTTCGCTTCCTTGGGGAAAAAGCAAGTCGCCCTCTATCGGGGCCTGGTGAAAAAGCTGGAGAATTCGCTGGAGGGATCCGAAGGCATCAAACGACGGGGGATGATTCTGGCCTTCCTCACCAAGTTCAAGCAGGTCTGCAATCACCCCGATCACTATTCCGGCTCGGGAAGCTACAAGGAAGCGGACAGCGGTAAATTCGCCGTGCTCCGCGAGATTTGCGAACCCATCCTGGAAAAGCATGAGCGCATGCTGCTCTTCACCCAGTACGCCGAAATGGCGGATCCGCTCGCCGAATATCTGGCGGGAATTTTCGGACGCGCCGGATTGATCCTGACCGGCGGCACGCCGGTGGGAAAACGACGCAGCCTGGTCGATGCATTTCAAGGGGATGCCTATGTTCCCTTCCTGGTCCTGTCCCTGAAAGCGGGCGGCACCGGGTTGAATCTCACGCGCGCCAACCATGTCGTGCATTTCGATCGATGGTGGAACCCGGCCGTGGAAAACCAAGCGACGGACAGGGCGTTCCGCCTGGGGCAAACCAAGAACGTCATGGTCTACAAGTTCATCACCCGAGGTACTTTGGAGGAGAAGATCGACTCCCTGATTGAAAGCAAAGGCAAACTGGCGCGGGACATCCTGCCCTCCGGCAACGAAGATTGGATTACGGAAATGAGCGACAAGCAGATCGTGGAGCTGTTCACCTTGGATGCCCGGGAGGAGTGACGTGGCCTGGTATCGCAGCCGGTTTCCGACTTCCATGACCGTGGGCGAAAGAAAGGCGAAGGCGTTGCGGGCCGCCGAAAAACTGGGACGCCAGCAGAGCCTGGATCCGGTCGCCATCTCGGGTCCATTGGCCGCGACATGGTGGGGCAAGGCCTGGAACCAAAACCTCGAAGGCTACGCCGACTATTCCAACCGCCTGCCCCGGGGCCGCAGCTATGCGCGGCACGGTTCCGTGATCGATTTGCGGATCGAAGCCGGCTCGGTGGCTGCCCTGGTGCAAGGCAGCCGGTCCAGCCCCTATAAAGTGAATATCGCCATTGATACCGTGGGTCCGGCAGCGCGGAAGGCCTTGTCCGATGCCTGCGCCGGGAAGCTCGACTCCGCCGAAGCGCTGTTGGAAGGCCGTTTCCCGGAAGCCCTGGAACGCCTGCTTACGTCGGAGAAGACCGGATTGTTTCCCCATCCCCGCGGCATCCGCTTTTCCTGCTCTTGCCCCGATTCGGCTTCCCTTTGCAAGCACGTGGCCGCCGCGCTCTATGGCGTGGGATCCCGGCTGGACCGCGATCCTTCCCTGTTCTTTCTCTTGCGGAAAATCGAAATGCAGGATCTGGTTTCCCGCGCGGTGAGCGAGGAAACCCATAAGCTGCTGCGACCGGGAGGCGCCGGCGAATCGGCGCGGCTCAGCGTGGATGATCGGGAGCTCGGGTTATTGTTCGGAATCGATCTCCAGGCAGCCGGGTTGCCGAAGCTTGCGCCCGGGATTGCGGTCCCGAGGCCGGTGCCCGGACAACGGGGCAACAGCCGCGGCCCCGGTTCCAAGAAAGAAGACAGGCGGGCCAAGACCCTCGCGATCGAGATTCGATCCGCGTTGGATTCGCTCGAAGCCCTGGCCGCGGATCTCGGCGGTCTCGAAGCGGAACTGAACTCCTTGCTCCGATCCGGGCGCAGGCGGAATTCACCGGATAGGCAAGCGGATCGGCGGTTCGCCGGCCGGTAACCCATGTCTTCGAGTTCGACCCGGGAGGCAATACTCCGGCGGCCTTTTCGAGTTGGCCGTCCTGCCGACCTGGCTGCTGGCCAAGGGGTTCGATGCCAACCCAGAAATCGCAACCACGGCGCTGATGCCTCTGGATTCATTTCCGCACCTGAGGGTGGGGCTCACGCCACCCACTTGTGGATGAAAGGCGTGCGCGCGGCGGCGGTCGCTCCCGGTCAACGGAGGAAATGGTTTCTTCCGCTTGACATCCGGAATCGCCAATCGCTTCGCGATGCCTTCGTTTGAATGTAGGGCCTGCCGGATCCGGCGGCGCAGGGGAAATCTTCCGGAAAGTGCGGTTGTTTGGAACCATTAGGGATCGGTCCGGGGAAATGCCGCCAAAACGCGGGATGGACTTCATGGGGCCCGTCCGCCACCACTTTCAATGGTGTAGTTATGTCCGGGGTCACGCCCCGCGTTCCGCCCCGATACATGTCCGCATGCTTTCCAAAAAAATTTTGCTTTCCCATCGCGACATGATTTATTTCCGGCTAGTTGCTGCAGCGGGGCAATGGGCTTCCCGCCGAAGTCGAAGGCGGAAGCCTTTTCCATCTGAAATCAGGCGCATCGCCGGAGGAGATTGTATGGGTTCTCGAAACGGGATTCGGAAGGTTCTGCTATTGTGCTTGTTCTTGCCGCTCGCGGGCGGCATCCACGCGGGGCTTCTGGGAGGGCTGCTGGGAGGCGGCGGGGGCGGCCAGGCCATCGATCCGGTCGGCCTGGGGTACAATGAAAAGACGCAGTCCAACGGAGGCCAAGGCCAGCAGCACGTCATCCCCGGGGTCGAAAGCTGCCGGGACAACGGCAACGGTACCTACACGGCCACCTGGGGTTATTTCAACATGAACAACTATTCCGTCACCATCCCCATCGGGACGGGGAACAAATTCTATCCGGGCAACGCCGACCGGGGCCAGCCCACCACCTTCCTGGTCGGCGAAAGGCACAACGTGTTCACGACCACCTATTCGGGAACGGAACTGACGTGGATCCTGGACGGCAGGACCGCTTCCGTCCAGAGCTGCAATTGCACGGCCGCGTGCCCGTTCCGGGACAGCCTGCTCGTGGAAGGTTGGGACGCCTTCAACGCGGCCCGCTGGCAGGGCGATGGGGATCAGGTGGTGAGCGGCGGCTATTTCACCATACGCCTGCTGGCCTTCTCCGCCTTCGCGGATTGGCTCAACCCCGCTCCCGTGCCCCTCGAGGCCAATGTCGATCTGCATCTCGATCAGACTTTCCGGTTCACCTATCCGCTCGTCCAGGTGATGGCCCAGAGCGCCGCCCTCTACATGGTGAACAAGGACAAGGACGGGACCTTCACCGACTATGCCTTCGTGAACATCGGGTACACGGGACTGCCGGACAATAAGTTCTTCGTGGAGATCTTCGGGGCGGACGGAGGCGTCGGCTTCGATCAAGTGGTGGTCACGGACATCGCGGCGGCCCCGGATAAAACCTTCAAGGTGGACCTGCGGATCAGCCGGAACGCCTACCAGGTGGCCGTGGACGGCGCGGTGGTCAACACGGTGACCTTGGTGAACGCCCTCCCGCAGATCGATCTGGTCGAGGTCGGCGTGCAGCGCAACCTGGTGGGCCTGGAAGGCCGCATCGACGCCACGTACATATACAAGACGTGCCGATGAGCCCCGGCGGATAATCCCCGGAGCGGTACCGGAGGCGGGCGGAACCCCGTTCGCCTCCCCGCGTCCTCACCCGTTCCGGAGGCGCAACGGCAGGGAGTTCTCGATAAGGGAGGCCGGGCGTTCCATGGCGAAACGGATCCGGGCGCTCAGGTCCACCTTGGCGGAAGAAAGCTCTTCCCAGCGGCATACCACCGCGAAGCCGCCGTCGAAGTTCGCTTGCATCCGATCGGGGAGCAGGGGTTGGCCCGCGGAGTCGGAGGGGTTGGCGGGGAGCACGAGGCCGACCAGGCTGAGCTTGCGGTCCAGCGCCGCCTTGATTTCCCAATCGACGAACTTGTCGAGGTGGGTGCGCGCCCCGCACAGGATCACGGCGCAGGCGCAATCCTCCATCGTTTCGTCCCGGACGTGCCGGATGAAACCTTCGGCATCCTCCCCGTCCAATTCCCTTTCCATGCTCGTGTCGCGCACGATGTCGTACAGGGAAGAGGACATCCGTTTGAATGCCTCGTAATAGGGTCCATCGACGAAGAGGTCATAGCCGACGTAGATCTTCCGCTTGTGTTTCTGGAACAGTCCGTCCGGGTCCATGCGGGTAATATCCGGAATTCCGCGGGTTCCGCCCAGGGGTCCGGTCCCGGACGCGGCGGTATCGGCGGCGGCCGGGTGATAGGCGCGGGAGATCCGGGAAGATGGTACCCGCGTACTTGGTAGATGGCCCGGAACAGGAGCAGGGAGCGAACAGCCCGGTGGGCTGTGAGCCACAAGCGAGCGTAGGCGAGCGCTTTGGATGATTGCTAAAAGGGCCCGACGGCTAGGGACCGCCGGGCCCGGAACAGTAGCAGGGAAGGTGGGGATGTCCCTACTACTGCCGTGACGAGGAAATTGTATCATCCCATCCCAGGCAATACAAGTACAAAATTCCCGCCCGGCGGCGCATTCCCGCCCTAAAAAGGGCATTCCATCACGATTAATACGCGCGCGAACACCGGGGCGAAGTCCTCGATGGAGGTGGGGGTGGTATTGGCGGCCGTTCGGGCCTCCTTTCCCACCAGGCCTTCATGGAACGCCTTGCTCATTTCCACGTGACTTTCGGCCATGCTCTGGGACAGGCCTCCTCCGATCGTCCCCTTCAAGGCATCTTTATACGGGAATTGCACGTAGGGAAGCTCCAGCTTACCGGTGGCTTTGCCCAGGACCCTGGTGGCTTCCTGCATGGAAAGATGCCGCCGGCCCAGCAGTTCCTGTCCGGTCTTGCCGGAGAAATCCCGCTTCCCCAGCCGTTTGGCGCCATATGGTAGAGCGCCATGTGGTAGAGCGCCATGTGGTAGAGCGCCAAGTCCGGCACCTGGGGGAAAGGCGGCAGGAGCGGCCAAGCGACCCGGCAGGAGTTCGGCGGGCGCTTCGCCTGTTCCGGGAAGGGATTCCTTCCGACCGTCACATGTTTGTTACCCTTCCCGTTTGTTGCAAAAAGCGGCATATTGCCGAGCCCCCACCGAGCCCTGCCGGGACCATGCTGACCGGGGCACCGGTATCCTTGAACGCCATGAGGGCCAATAGTATTAGGTCTTGGACGGGTATTACGGCGAAGAGATATTAATGTTCCGCCTACGAACGTCTTCTTCCATAAAGCGTTGACAATAGGAGAAAACGGGGCGACTCCGATACTTTCCGGGAGCCTCTGCCCCCAGGTGGGGTTAAATTTACCCCGGGTTGGTTATCTCCGTTTTCATGAGGTTTTTGCGTAGCAATTCCATGGTACGTTTTCCCGGAACCCGACTGAAATTCCTTTCCGTCGTCCATCTATCAATCACGGTTGCGATGCCGTTTTTCACGCACGCCCAGGAAATTGCCGGCGTTCGGTTCGATGAGATCTCCCCCAGGTTCGCGGTCGATTTCGGACAGATCGTAAAAGGGAAAACGGGCACGTCGGAGTTTACCTACCAACCGGTAAACCGAAGCACCCTGGTTTTATCGCAAAGCGGCAGCTTCGAAGATTTGTGGAAATTCGACTTGGGGTTCATGGGCTTGATTTGGTGGCCCTTCAATACGAATCCCACCGAACCCATTCATCGGACCTTGCGCTCCGAAATACGGGTCCAGCAGGCCAAAGCCACCCTCAACTTGCCGGGCATCGGGTCATTCAAGAACTATCTGGAAATGGGCTATTTCCCTTACAAATACAACCGAGATGCCCGGAACCTGGGCGAATATCTGTATCGATCCGGTACCTATCCTGGAATAGTCTATACGTCGGACGGATTCCAGCTCATGGACAATGCCTATTATGATACCTTCGGCATCCATGCCCATTTTTCCAACCTGGGCGGAATCATTTCCCAGGACGTCAATTTTTTCCCTGAGCCATTGGTCGCCCCCATTGGGGATATCACTCCCGCCTATGAACTGTCCCTGAATCTCCCGATCTTCCAAGCCGGGGTGGGCGCCGCCTACAATCGGCTGATTGCCTTCAAACCCAGCGCCCTGCAGCCCAAAACCCCCGACAACACCTATGCCAAGGTCACGGACGAGATTACCGCCGCCGACGGGACCAAGGATACGATTGAAATCCGGGGTCGCTTGGATCAAATCGCCTCCTCCAATCCCTTGGACACGGTCAAGCTGGGGTATTGGAACAAGCGGGGCCTCAAGTTGATGGCGCGGGCGGCGGTCGATTTGGGGTTCCTGCTTCCCGAAAAGGCGCGCGGGCCGGAAGACCTGCGCCTGTTCGCGGAAGCGGCCGTACTGGGATGGGAAAACCAGGGCTTTTTTTACGAGAACCGGAGCCAACGCATTCCCGTCATGTTCGGGATCAACCTGCCTACCTTCACCTTGCTGGATCTCCTATCCGTCCAGGGCGAATATTATGCCGCCCGCTTCGACAATACCCAGTCCTATACCACGTCTTCCCTTCCCGTCTGGGACGTGGCGAGCTTCACGAGTTACAATCCCGACGATTTCAAAAAAGACGATTGGAAATGGTCCGTGTACGCGAAAAAGTCTTTCAGCCCCCTGTTCAGGGTGCGCGTGCAGATCGCGAATGATCACATGCGCTTGCGTGAGTTTTTGTTGCAGCAAAGCGATGAAACCCTATTGCGGAGGCCAGGCCACTGGTATTACCTGATGCGATTGGAATGCGGAATATGATCGGACGAATCTCCCTTAAGGTGGCGGTATGAAGTCGATGTCTTTCAAGCAGGGCGCCGCGTGGGTCCTGTCGATTTCACTCCTCGCCACATCCGCCTTTTCGCAAAACGCAGGATTGACGTCCAGCAAGCTGACCATCAAATCGTTTCTGGATTATGGTCACCTGGTCAACGGCTACAACAAATACGGAAATGAAAATACCGGGAACCGGAATATTTCCATGCTCACGTTGAACCGGGCGAACGTCCTGGCCATCCAGGATATCGCCATGGATAATTTCGATGTCTCCGTGGGCCTTTCGGCCTTGGTCTGGTGGCCGTATGACGGCGGCATCAGCTCGGATTTGAAGCAGCGCTTAGTCAACGTCAAACCCATGATCCCCGTGGCCAGGGGCCGGTGGCAATTCGGCGAGCCGGGTTCGCTTTCGGGATCCATCCAGGTGGGAACCTTCAACTATAAGTACAATCCGGACGCCAGGGACCTGGGCGAGTACCTTTACCGTTCCGGAACGTACCCGGGCTTTGTATGGAGCAATGACGGATGGCTTCTGATGAACCGGGCCGGAAGCTACAGCCATGGGTTGCTGGGGACATTGGCGCATGGGCATTTCAAGCACAACTTATCCCTCTTCATGGAAACCCAATACTTCCCTATCGGCGATTTCTCTCCCGGCTATGATTTTTCCTTTGCCGGCACATGGGTGGATTTGGGCGGAGGTGTGGTTTTCAACCATTACCTCCCCATCCGGCCCAGCCAGTTGACCCCCAAGAACGACGAAAACACCTACGTCAAAATCAAGAACGTTGTTCCCAACACTGCCGGCGGCACGGACACCGTGGTCTATTACGCCCCCAAAACCGAAGTCCCCAATCTGCAGCTGACGGGCCAGCAGATCCTCGAAACCGAGCATCGGTGGACTTCGAAGGGAATCAAGCTGATGGGCCGGATGGCTTTGAACCTCGGATCTTTGCTCCCCGAGGATGCACGCGGGCCGGAAGACCTCCGGATTTTCGCCGAAGCGGCGGTGCTGGGAGTGGAAAACCAACCTTTATTCTATGAAAGGCTGACCGACAGGATCCCCATCATGGCGGGCGTGAATATCCCTACCTTCAAACTGCTCGATCTGCTTTCCGCCCAGGTCGAGTATTACAAATCCCCTTACAATGATATCGATTATTTCAACGCCCAATCCATCCCCATCTGGAAAGTCGACTATACGAAGGGTGCCGCGGATAAATACCTTACCGATGCCAGCGGAAACCTGATTCCCGTCGCCAACCATAAAGATGATCTGAAATGGTCACTGCATGCCAAAAAAAACCTGAACAAGATCGTTACGGTATATGCCCAAGCGGCCAGCGATCATTTCCGCCTTACGGATGCGGACTATCGAGTGACTCCGGTGCCCTTAACCACTAAACCCAGCGAATGGTATTACTTGCTTCGCCTGGAATTCGCTTTACGTTGAATATTCATGAGAGGACTGTTATGCGGAATATGAAAAGGCTTTTGCAGCTGGTGGTCGCGGTGGCTTTCGTCTGCGCAACGTGCGTGCACGCCGCCCCCGTCGCACCGAACCCCAAGAGCCTGCTCAAGAACAAACGGGTATTGGTGGTGCAGGCGACCAATTGGAACGGCAAAAGCCATGAAACGCCGAAGGCGAATGGGTTGGCCAAGCTGAACTTGATTAGAACCGCCGTAGGCATCACAAACTTTACGGTTGTGGATAATGTCGAAAACTATACGGCCGCCGTCCTGAACAATTATGACATCATCGTGTTCAATTACGTTTTCAATTCTCAGGTCGCGGTTGGAAAGCCTTTCGAAAAAGCGTTCAGAACTTGGATTGAGTCCGGAAATAAAGGCTGGGTAGGGTACCACACTTCCGGAGCCAATGACGTCGGAGAATGGCCTTGGTACAGGGATACCGTCACTTGCATGCGATACCATGCCCACAGCACCGCAGCTCAGCAAGGCGTTATGACCAAAACCAAGGATCCCGCGATTTTGGCGCATCCGATTATGGCAGGGATGGATTCCACCTTCACCGGAACGGATGAATGGTACGATTTCGATTTGGCTCCCCGCGGGAATGCTCCGGATGGCTGGGCGAATGCCAGAGTCACTTACTATTTGGACGAATCCACCCTTTCAACAAATCCGACTCGACCCATGAATCCCCATCCCATGGCCTGGTATCGCGAGGATAAATGGAAGAATCGTTTTTATTATTCCGGCTTCATCCATTCGGATGCGGGTTCGAATTCGGACTTCTTCCATAGTTCAATTTTGCGCGGCATGGAATACGTGGCCGGATACGACTCCTCCGGCGCGGACATCACTTCTTTTGGGAACTCCATCCGGACCTTGGAAAAATTGACCTATATCACGAACAGCAAGCAGCTCCGTGTCGATATTCCCGGATCCTATAAACTTTCGATTTTCTCCTCGAAAGGCGGGCTCGTGGACATTATCCGGGGAGAAGGTTTCAGGACATATGGCCCCGAGTCCTTCAAGAAGCCCGGAATTTATTTCGTGAAGCTCCAATCCAAAGTGAAGAACTTTACCCAAAAGATGATGATCTACTGATTTCTCCGGGCTTCCCGGTTCATCGAAGGAAGCATTTTTTGACCATCCGTGATCGGTTAACGAACGTGTGACGTGGATATGGACCAATATTCATGCTGATTTCACGCCTCCCGCGCGGGCCGGCAAATGGACCCTTCCGGCGTTCGGATCGATGATCTCCTCTCGAATCATCGGCATTATGCGTCCGGCAATTTCCACCGCCTCCCGGGAGGGTCGCACCAGGATGGCCAGAAGATCCGCGGCGACCATTCGGAAGATCGCCGCCCATCGTTCCGTCGGGCAGCGTTTGGAAAGTGCTCCTATCTTTTGGCGAAGCATCTTCAGCCATCTGCGGCTCACCACCATGGTCAGGAAAGCGGCGTAGAGCAGCGCCTCGACAATGTGCGACCTGGAGGACGGTGTCGACTCCATTGCATACTGCGACTTGAGTTCCCGGAAGGCCAGCTCGATGAGCCAGCGGGCGCCGTACACCTTGCCTACATCCTCCGCCGACAGGGTTTCCACCGGCACATGGGTCACGGCTTCACCTAAGGGTCCGTTAAGAAATAACTGAAGCGGTTCGCCGCCCATCTGGGGGCTCCTTTGCTCCATTTATTTCTTAACGGACCCTAACGGTTACCCGCTTCGGCGCAACACTCGGTAAGGGCGGGTTGCTACTCCTTTCCATGCACGGACTCGCACCGTGCCAGTTCATAACGCGCCTCACGGCGCGCTAACAATATTATTAACCCCTCCGCCTCCACACGGCCCCTTTCCAAAAAATCTTCCCATTTGCAACGATTCTCGGATTTCCTCATTCGGGTTATCGCAATGACCCGAATCGACTTCCACCCTCTTCAACCCCATTCAAGCATTATCATGTGAATAGCTTAACGATTTGACTTTGAAAATGGGCAGGAATTCATTGCCCGGGCCCGTTCTCTTCATTCCGTACAACCGCCCGATTTCCGGACTCAAACGGGATATTTGCCGGACGAACCGGACTCCGCCCTTCCGGTTTACCCGAACGGAATATGGGGGCCGACGGATCGTAACCTTGGCGCTTCCATTTGAGTGTTTGGCTTGCGCCCCTTGGAAGCGGCAACCGAATGCCCCGCCGCGGAACCAAGCCGCCCTTCTTATTCCATCTTCCTGAACCGCCTCCACGCCTCCTGAGCGGACATGTCTAAAAACCTTCAAATCGGGATTCAATCCCGTGACAGCGGAACATTGCGCGCATTCCGGCGCGTCGAACCCGCATGACTGAACCTGATTACCGGGGAAGCGTGGAACAGACCCTCCGCGATTTCCTGAATACCTGCATGGTCCTGGCCGCTCCGGACCAGGCGCTTTCGGAAGGGGAGGCCCTCTCCGTCCTGAAGGCCCTGTTCGAGACCGTCCTGCCTTTCGAACATCCGAAATTCCCGATTTCCTCGGAAAAAGCGGCGGGGCGGTTCGCGGGATTGTTCCATCGCAAGCCGGAATGGCGGGATGCGTTGCGACGGAGCCTGGGGGTGTTCAATGGGACGGGCGCCTTTGCGAGGGCGGGGGTAGCGGCATTGGCCGAGGAGCGGCGGGTGCTGGAAACCTACCCGGCCAATACGCCGGAGATGGTGCAAAAGCAGTTGGATCAGAAGCGCGGACGGGATGAAAAGCTGCTCGCTTTTTTCCTGAAGAAGCGCGGGATCGCGGCGCGGCCTTTCACGGAATTGGAACCCGCGGCGCGGAAGGAATATTTCTGGGTCTGGTCGCAAAGCGGCTTCACGTTGAAGCGGCGGTTCCATCGGGAGGCTCGGGCCGCCCTGATGGCGGTGGCATATTCGGCGCCGGAGTTCGGGAAGCGTTAGCCTCTACCCGGGCGTCATACCCGCAGGTCTTCCTGATCCAGGGTCTTCCAGTCCGGGTGTTTCGCCAGCACGGGCTCCACTTCCCAGGTGAGGAATTCCTCCGTGATCTCCGGGGAACGCCCGACGAACTTGGCGGGGTCCATCACCTCGCCCAGGGTCTTGGCGTCCATGCCGAAGGCCGCGTCCTTGGCGATGCGCTCCATGAGATCGTTGTCGAGGCCTTCCTGCTTGACGCGCTTGGCGGCTTCCAGGGAATGGCGGCGGATGGCCTCGTGGAGATCCTGGCGGTTGCCGCCGCGCTTGACGCCGGCCATGAGGATGTTCTCCGTGGCCATGAAGGGGAGTTCCGCCAGCACGTGGCGTTCGATCATCTTGGGATAGACGACCAGGTTCTTGGCCACGTTCTCGGCCAGGATGAGCATGGCGTCGATGGCGAGGAAGGCCTGGGGGATGGCCAGGCGCTTGTTGGCGGAATCGTCCAGGGTGCGCTCGAACCATTGCGTGGAGGCGGTGAAGGCGACGCTGCCTTCCAGGGCCTGCACGAAGCGGCCCAGGGAGCCGATGCGCTCGGCGCGCATGGGGTTGCGCTTGTAGGCCATGGCGGAGGAGCCGATCTGATCGGCTTCGAAAGGCTCCTCGATTTCCTTCAGGTGCTGCAGCAGGCGCAGGTCCGTGGAGAACTTGCACAGGGATTGCGAGACGCTGGAGAGGACGGAGAGCACGCGCGAGTCGAGCTTGCGGGTGTAGGTCTGGCCGGAGACGCCCAGGCTGCGGGCGAAGCCGGCCTTGCGGGTGACGCTTTCGTCCAGGGCCTTGACCTTGGCGTGATCGCCGTCGAAGAGTTCCAGGAAGCTGGCCTGGGTTCCGGTGGTGCCTTTGACGCCCAGGAAGGGCAGGCCCTTGTCCACGAACTCGAGTTCTTCGATGTCGAGCAGGAGGTCCTGGATCCAGAGGGTGGCGCGCTTGCCCACGGTGGTGAGCTGGGCCGGCTGGAAATGGGTGAAGCCGAGGGTGGGCAGGTCCTTGTACTGGCGCGCGAAGGCGGAGAGGGCCGCGACCACGCGCAGCAGGCGGCGGCGGACCAGGTCCATGCCGGCGCGGGCCTGGATGAGGTCGGTGTTGTCGGTGACGTAGGCGGAAGTGGCGCCCAGGTGGATGATGCCCGCGGCCTTGGGGCTTTGCAGGCCATAGGCGTGCACGTGGGCCATCACGTCGTGGCGGACCGCCTTTTCGCGCTTCTCGGCTTCTTCGAAGTTGATGTCCTTTTCATGGGCCTTGAGGTCGACTATCTGCTCTTCGGTGATGGGCAGGCCCAGTTCCTTTTCGGCCTCGGCCAGGAGGATCCACAGCTTGCGCCAGGTCTGGAACTTGAACTGGGGCGAGAACACGAAACCCATGCGGGCCGAGGCATAGCGCTTGATGAGGGGATTTTCGTACTGTTTGGCGTCGGTCATGGGGAGGCGGTTCCGGTCTGTTGCGTGGAAGTTGGGCCCGAAAAGTAGCTCCTGGACCCGGCTCTATCAAACCTTGGAGTGGCTCCTTGCTTCGGAGTTTGCTGCGCAAACTCCACGCTCGTCGCTTTTAGGGGATTCCGGCTCCTCGCGCCTCGTCGCTTTTTTGGTTCCGGAAGCTATTTTACGGGGATGCGCGCCGGGAACGCCGATGTCCGGGATGGACACGATGACGCCGGAAACGGGCCCCTGCTGTTCACTTACGGCACCCTGATGCTGACCACGGGCATCCCCGCCGTGGACGCGGCGACGCGGGATGCGGGCGTTTCCCTGGGGCGCGGGTACATTCTCGGGCATCTCTTCGACCTGGGCGAGTATCCCGGGGCCGTGCCTTGGCCGCCTCCGGCGGCTGCGGCCGGGGAAGGGCCTCCGGCTCATGAAGATGCGCCCAAGGTGTGGGGCAAGCTGCTCCGGCTGAAGGATCCGGCGGCGTTCTACGCGGTCATCGATGCCTATGAGGGATTCGTGCCCGGGGATCCGGCTTCTGAATTCATCCGCGCGGAAACGACGGTGTTCCTGCCGGAAAGCGGGGAAACCCATGCCGGCCAGGTGTATTACTACAACCTGGAGACGGCGGGCCGGGAGCGCATCGAGGCGGGTGATTACCTGGCCCATTGGCAGGCCAAGGGGAAGCCCTCGCAAGGCCGCATCCAATAGCAAAGCCCCGGGCTTGCGCCTCTCGCGGGACCCGGAGTCCCCCTACGCCTTCGCCATTTCGCCCCGGCCCACGGCCAACGGTTCCAAGGCCTCGATCAGGTCCGCCGAGGAGGCGGTGGCGCCGAAGACGCCCCCTTGCATGGCGATCATGGTGATGGCCGCCTCGTGGTGCTTCTTCTCCGTAGCCGCGGTCGCGTCCGTGAGCAAGAGGCATTCGAAGCCGCGATCGTTGCCTTCGCGCATGGTGGTGTGCACGCATACGTCCGTGGTGATGCCGCACAGGATGAGATGGGTGATGCCCTTGGTGCGGAGGATGTGCTCCAGGTCGGTGGCGTAGAAGCTGCCCTTGCCGGGCTTGTCCACCACGATTTCCCCGGGCATGGGCCGCAGTTCCGGGATCAGCTCCCAGCCGGGCTCGCCGCGCACCAGGATGCGGCCCTGGGGGCCGGGTTCGCCGATGCCGGGGCAGATCCGTTTGCTGCGCCAGCTCTTGTTGGCGGGCAGGTCCGCCAGTTCCGGGCGGTGCCCTTCCCGGGTGTGGAGGATCAGCATGCCCGGGACCTTGCGGGCGGCGTCCAGGGTGCGCCTGATGGGGCCGATGGCGGCGCGGGTGAGACCGATGTCATAGCCCATGCTTTCCACGTAGCCGCCCTTGCCGCAGAAGTCCACCTGCATGTCGATGACGATGAGGGCGAGCCGGCGCGGATCCGCGCCGCCGTCGAAGGGCCATTCGTAGGGTTGCGATTTCACTTTGAAGGCCGGCATTTTCCTCTCCTCTCGATTCGGACGTTCAAGTTCCCGCGCCTTCCGCGGAAGCCGCGGCGTCCGCGAAACGCACGGGAGCGTGCCAATGGGCGTACGCCAGGCATCCGCCGTCGCTGCGGACATCGTGGGAGGTCCCCACGGGATTGTGCACGTAGGTGCCCGGCCCATAGCTTCCGTGCTCGTCGCTCTGGGCGCCTTGCAGGATGAAAATATGCTCGCGGCCCACGTGCTCGTGGCGGGTGATGAAGGCCCCGGGAAGGTAATGCAACAAAGCGGCCTGGTAGTCCCCGGGCCCGCCCCGGTACAGGGTGCGGAAGTACACGCCCGGCCGCAGCTTTCTCCAGGCCGGATTCCCGACCTCCGGGCCCTTCATCCCCGTCCGGATCCGGAATTGCTCGCTGCCCTGGCCCGCGATTTCCCCTTCCGCGGGAAAGCGCAAAGGCCCCAGCCGGTGGACGAGCAGCAGGCAGCCTTCCTTGCTGCGGACCTTGCGCGCCGAACCCTCGGGATTGAAAAGGTAGTCGCCGCGCACGCACTCGCCGTTGTCGTCCGCGGCCTTGCCCTCCAGCACCAGCACGTGTTCATCGCCCGCGTGGATGTGCATGGGCATGACCGCCCCGGGATCGAAGCGCAGGAGCGCGACGCAAGCTCCCTCCGGGTCCCCGAAGAACAGGCGCATGGCGATGCCGGGGCCCGGGGAAAGCCATTCCCCAGGCCCGGAAGCGGTCTCCGCGTCCACATGATAGCGCACGGCCGTTTTCAGAAGCGGAATCCGATCTCCATGCGGCCATGCCCCCGGGCTAAAGGTACCGGACCGGCGCGCGCCAATGGATCAGGGCCAGGCAGCCCTCCTCGCTCCAGACGCGATGCGCGGTGCCCATGGGGTTGTATACGTAGGCGCCGGTGTCGTAGCTCCCGTATTCATCCTCCTGGCATCCGGACAGGATATAGACATGTTCATCGCCCAGATGGATGTGGGCGGGCATGGAGGAGCCCGGGCGGTAGCGCATCAGGGCCGTCTTGTAGTTTCCCGGCGCGCCTTCGAACAGGGACATCACCTCCAGGCCGGGGCGCAGCGGCTCCCAGCCCGCGCCGCTCTCCGCGCCGGTATCGGCGAAGACGGGCATGCGGTCCCCAGGGAATCCGCGTCCTCCGGGCAGGGCTTCCGGGTCCGGCCGCCAGCCGCTCAGGAAGCGGATGGGGCCCAGGCGATGGGTCAGCACCAGCGCGCCGCGATCGCTCCAGACGCCGTGGCGGGATCCCATGGGATTGAGCAGATAGGATCCGGCCGCGTATTCGCCGGAGCCGTCGCGCACCGAGCCTTCCAGCACGTAGCTGTGCTCGTCCCCGGTATGCAGATGGTCAGGCACCTTGGCGCCGGGGGCGTAGCGCACCATGCTGATGCGGTACCCATCGTCGGACTGGAACAGCTCCCGCACCTTGATGCCGGGCCGCGGCGTGAGCCATACGCCCTGGTTCCAGATGCCGGCGAAGTCCAGGTGGATCCTCAGCCTCGGCATCGGCACGTTACGCACTTTCTGGGTCGGCCTCGCTTCCATCTGCATGTCACGTCCCTCCCCCGATCGCGCGTCCGCGCCGGTTATTTGACCGTTCCTACCACGCCTTTGACGAAGAAATCCATCCCTTCCAGCTTGGCCATGGCCAGCAGGGAATCCTTGGGCGCCGCTTCGACGCCGTCCTGCCTGGCGATGGGGCCCATCCAGAGCTTGGCCTTGCCGGCCTTGAAGTCCTTCTCCTTGGCCAGCACCAGGTCCTTGACCTTGGCGGGGACCGAAGGCCCGAAGCCGGAAAGCCCGGCGTCCCCGGCCATCAGATCGCCGCGGATATGCCCGGGCTTCCAGGTGCCGTCCTGCACGGACTTGACGATGCGGGCCATCATGGGACCCCAGTTCCACACCGCGCCCACCAGCCAGCCCTTGGGGGCGAACTTGCCCGCGTCCGCGTGGTAGCCGACCACCATGACCCCGCGTTTCTCGGCGGTCTGGGTGTAGGTGATGGGGCTGTCCACGTGCCCGGTGAGCACGTCGGCGCCGGCGTCCACCAGGGAGTTGGCGGCTTCGGCCTCCTTGCCCGGATCGGACCAGGTGCCCGTCCACACCACGGTGGTGGTGGCGGCCGGGTTCACGGATTGGGCGCCGCGCGTGAAGGCGTTGATGTTGCGCAGCACCTGCGGGATGGGATGGGCCGCCAGGAAGCCGAGCTTGTTGGTCTTGGTCATGGAACCGGCCGTGATGCCGGCCAGGTACATGGCATCGTCGATGCCGGCGAAGAAGGTGCCCAGGTTGGCCGCGGTCTTGAAGCCGCCGCCGTGCATGAAGGTCACCTTGGGGTATTTCCCGGCCACGGTGAGCGCCGGATCCAGGTAGCCGTAGCTGGTGGGGAAGATGAGGGTGCAGCCGCCCTTGACCATGCGCTCCATCACGCGCTCCACCTCCGCGTTCTCGGGCACGTTCTCGAAGGCCAGGGTCTTGATCCCGGGCATGTTCTTCTCCACGTACAGGCGTCCCTGATCCATGGCGTAGTTGTAGCCGTAGTCGTTCTTGGGCCCCACGTAGATGTAGCCGATCTTGGTCTCGGCGCCGCGCGCGAGCGCGGCGGCCAGGGACGTGAGGGCGAACGCGAGGAAGGCTTTCTTGACGAGACCCATGGTCGGTTCCTTTCCGGAGAGGTTCATTGGGATTGGGAGAAGACCGCGCTCAGGCCGGCGGGCGTTCCGCCTTTCTTGTTGGCCCGGGCATAGCTCAAGATCAGCACGGCCAGGGAGGCGAGGTAAGGCAGGGTGTGCAACAGATGCGAGGAAATGGGCACGCCCGAAGTCTGCATGCGCAAGGTCAGCGCCTCCGCGCCGCCGAACAGCAGGGCGGCGGGAACGGCCAGGTAGGGGTTCCAGCGCGCGACGATCACCAGGCCCACCGCCACCAGGCCGCGGCCCTGGGTCATGCCCTCCACCCAATTGCGCGTATAGTCCACGGAGAGGGCGGCGCCTCCCATGCCGGAAAAGGCGCCCCCGGCCAGGATGCCGAGCGCCTGCACGCGCGAGGTCTTGAAGCCCAGCGCTTTGGCGGAGGAGAGGGATTCCCCCACGGCCCGGAAAGAGAGGCCGGTGCGGGTCTTGTACAGCCACCACCCCAGCAACGGCGAAGCCAGGATGGCCATGGCCACGGTGGGCGTGGTCTGGGTGATGAGCGCGCCGATCAGGGGAAGATGGTCCAGGGGCCCCAGGGTGAAGGCCCTGAAGCCGTTGATTTTCTGGCCCACGTACGGGATGCCGTAGAAAGCGCTCAGCCCGAAGCCGAGCATCCACACCGCCAGGCCGCCGGCGAAGGCGTTCGCCTTGAGGCCGACGCAGAGCAGGGCATGGAGGGAAGACAGCGCCGTGCCGGCGGCCACGCCCGCGGCCAGGCCGATCCAGGGATTGCCCGTGGCCAGGGTGGCCGCGAACCCGGCCAAGGCGCCCGCCAGCATCTGGCCCTCCACGCCCAGGTTCACCACCGCCACGCGCTGGGTGAGGATCTCCCCCAGCAGGACCCAGAGCAGCGGGGTGGAGCTGCGCAAGGCCGAGATGACGAATCCGCCGAAGGCGGTATCGAACTCAGACACGATCGCCCCCTTTGCGCGCCTTGAGGCTGCCGGCCGCCAGCACGCAGGCGAACAACAGGCCCTGCAGCACCAGCGAGGCGGAGGACGGGAGTCCCGCGAACATCTGCAGGCTGTCCCCGCTGGCCAGGAGCCCGCCCAGCAGGATGGACAGGGGGATGATGCGCAGGAAATCCCCGCCCGCCATCCACGCCACCAGGAAGCCGCTGAAGCCCAGGCCGTTGGAAATGCCCGATTGCAGCCGCCCCTGGATGGCCGAGGTCTCGCAGATCCCCGCCACGCCGGCCAGCATGCCGCCCAGGCACACCACCAGGACGGCCTGCCCGCCGAAGCTGAGTCCTATGCCTTCGGCCACGCGGCGGTTGCTGCGCAGGAGCCGCAGGCAGGTGCCCCAGCGCGTGCGCGCGGTGAGCACGTGCAACGCCACCGCGGCGATCAATCCGAACACCAGGCCCAAGTGGGCGCGCGTGCCGAACAGGGCCGGGACCTTGGCCGCATCGGGGAAGGCGATGGTGGCGGGCCAGCCCAGGTTGCCGGGGTCCTTCCAGGGTCCGTACACCAGGAAGTCCACGAACAGGGAAGCCACGTAGTTGAGCAGCAGGGTGGTGATGGTTTCGTTCACGTTCATGCGCGCCTTGAGGAAGGCGGGGATCAGCGCCCAGGCGGCCCCGCCCAGCGCCGAGGCCAGCAGCATGCCGGGCAGCAGGGCGTACAGGGGCGCGCCGGGGAAGGCCAGCACCAGGCCCGTGCCGAACATGGCCCCGATGTAGAGCTGGCCTTCGCCGCCCACGGAAATGAGGCCCAGGCGCGCGGGCAGGGCCGCGGCGATGGCGCACAGGAGGATGGGGGCGGTCTTGACCAGGGTTTCCGACAGCGAGTACCCGTCGCCGAAAGCGCCTTTGATCATGGCCCGGAACGTGGCCAGGGGAGGCTGGCCCACCACCAGGAAGAAAACCGATCCGAGCGCCAGGAAACCCAGGGCGGCGGCGATCACCGTCAGGCCGGGGAGGCGCAGGGGATGCTTAGGGATTTTCCGCGCCTTGGGCGGTTCCTGGACCAGGGGAACGATCATACCGCCCCCGTTTTGGCAGGGGAGGAGGCGATAGAAGGGCCTGAAGAGGCGGCTTCCGCGGCCATGGCGGCGGAAACCGCACGCGCCAGGGTCTTGTCCCCTTCGCCGCCATGCCCGGTCATGAGCAGCCCCACCCGCTCCCGATCGGCTTCGGCGGCGGGCAGCACGCCCACGATCCTGCCGCGCGACAGCACCGCGATGCGGTGGGCGTAGGCGAGGAGATCGTCCAGGTCCTCGGAGATCCAGATCACGCTGGCGCCTTCGGCGGCGTGGCGGAACAGGGCTTCGTAGACGGCCTTGGACGCGGCCAGGTCCAGGCCCATGGTGGGATAGCACGCGACCACGAAGGCGGGCTTGCCGGACAGCTCGCGCGCGATGACCAGCTTCTGCACGTTGCCGCCGGAAAGGCTTCCCGCCGCGAGGCCGGGATCGGGCGGCCGCACGTCGAAGCGCCGGATGAGATCCTCCGCGGCCTTGCGCAGGCCTTTCCAGTCCGGGAAGAACGGGAGCGTGCGGATCTTCTTCAGGGCCAGGTTCACGGACAGGTCGAGATCGGAAGCCACCCCGTTGACGGCGGGCTGCTCGGGGATATAGGCGACGCGCGGATCGTCGGGGTAGAAGCCCGCCTCCCGGCTCAAGGGCTCTCCGTCCAGGAGGACTTCCCCCGCTTCGGGGGCATGCCGTCCCGCCAGGGTCTCGGCCAAGAGGAACTGGCCGTTTCCGGCCACGCCGGCCACGCCCAGGATCTCCCCGGAAACCAGCTTGAGATCGATGTTCCGCACCCGGGCCGACCCGGACCCGGCGGAAAGCCCCTTGACCCACAGCCGGGGGGTGGTCCCGGTGGGCGGCGGCAAGGCGCTGGCCTCCCGGAAGTCGCCGTGGCCCATCATCAAGTGCACGAAATCGTTGACGCTCTTGCCCGCGGCGGGGACCGTGTCCACCAACCGGCCCTGGCGCATCACCGCCACCCGGTCCGCGCAGGCCTCCACGTCCTCGAACTTATGGGTGATGAACACCACTCCATGCCCGGCTTCGGAAAGGAGGCGCACCTGTTCCCAGAGCCTGCGGGTCTCCGGGGGGGTGAGAACCGACGAAGGCTCGTCCAGGATGACGAGGCGCGCCTCCTGATTCAGGACCTTGACCAGCTCGATGAGTTGCCTTTCCCCCACGGCCAGATCGCGCACCATGCGCTTGGGATCGATGTCCGGAGCCATCTTCTCCAGGCGTTCGAGCATCTTGCCCCACAGCGGCGACCTGCGCCGCAGCCACCAAGGCGTCCCGGGATAGGCGAGCATGAGGTTCTCCATCACGCTCAGCGCCGGGATCAGGCTGAACTGCTGGAACACCATGCCTATCCCCAGGGCCATGGCCTCCTTGGGCGCGGCGATGGCGACCGGCTTCCCGTCCACGGTGATCGCGCCGGAATCGGCGCGGTAGAATCCGTAGAGGATCTTCATCACCGTGCTCTTGCCCGCCCCGTTCTCGCCGAGCAGGGCGAGCACCTCTCCCGCCTTCACGTCCAGGTCCACGCCGTCGTTCGCCACCACGTCGCCGAAGCGCTTGGTGATGCCCCGC
Source organism: Fibrobacteria bacterium (assembly GCA_035275285.1). Lineage (GTDB taxonomy): Bacteria > Fibrobacterota > Fibrobacteria > UBA11236 > UBA11236 > Chersky-265. Next base: position 20,216 of record DATENA010000139.1, read on the forward strand.
ATGGTGACGTTCATGCCGCCCTCCCTCCGGCCGCTCCCGGAAGACCCATTTTCAGAAGACCCACTTCACCATGGCTTGCGGGACCACTTCGTTGATGTCCTCGATCCCGAACTTGTTGAACCACATGGCCACCTCGGTGCCCACGAACAGGTTGCCTTCCTTGTGGACCAGGCTGCCCGCGTCCAGCAGGAGCCGGGGCTGGGTGATGAGGTAGGCATGCGAGACGCCGTTCTGCCTGCCGGCCTCCCCTTCCTCGCCCACGTAGTCCAGGAAGCCCTCGAACAGGAAACCCACCGAACCCAGGTGGAACGGCGCTCCCCAGTAGGGCGAGATCTGGTAGGTCATCCCCTCCAAGCCCACGGCATCGTGGACCCAGAAGTTGATGGCCAGGACCGGGACGCCCGGAACCTTCAGATCGAAGCCGATGCCGTAATTATATTCCCGCTGGTACCCGCCCAGGTTGGCGCCATAGCCCAGTTCGCCGGTGACGAGGATATCGCCGATGGGTCCCGCGGAAAGGCTCTTGCCGCTGATCTTGCCGAGGCTGAAGCGCGGGTTCCACTGGCCGTACAAGGCTTCGGCCTTCACCTTGGCTTCCACGGGATGGGTGACGTCCAGGAAGAAGAAATTGTCTCCGTACGCGAAACCGCTCACGTGCTCCAGGGTGATGATGCCCGCCTCCCGATCGGTGAGGCGATAGTTCCACCCGTACAGATACTCGATGTTGGTGCTGCTCCACGCGGCGGCGAAGGCCGTACGGGGAATGAAGGCGGAAACTCCGAGGGCCAAGGCCCCCGCCAGCGTGAGGAGCGTCTTCCTGTTCATGGGTTGGATTTTCCTTTCCTGCCGAGCGGCAATCCGCGAATTCCATGCCATGGCCGCCGCGGCGCGATCGCGCGAATCGGAGCGGATTCCCGGGTTCCGCCGCGCCGGAAAGGCAACATTACCGGACAATTGCGGACGCGGGCCGGGTTATTGTCAGGCCGCGCGCATGGCATATCCTGACACAGTAACTTACAAGATACGGTAACCGGGGATTTCCGGAGCGCGGAGCGGTCCCGGGGGTCCCGGCCCGGGAAAGTCCCGGAACGCCCCGATCCCGGCGGAGGCGGGGCGGATCTTCCGGTCCGGCGAAGCCGGCCGGGTCCGCTCCCGGGGGCGGGGTTCAGGGGGTTTTCAGCCCGGCCACGACCCTTCCCATTCGCGACAAAATCCGGTCATTGTAAGCAATTGTCATGCGGGCGGATAAGAAAAATCGGATTATCCCCCTGATTCTGCCATTTCCACCCGGATCCCTGCGAAAATCCCTGCTGGATTGGGAATTGCTGAAGTCCATTGGGGAGACTAGCCTATGAAATTGGATGGATACAATCCCGGTGATTTTTACGACGAGGTGTTCGAGGCCATCGGGAAGCCCAGGCCTCCGGCGGGATTCCTGGTCCAGACCCTGGAATCCATGCCCGAGGGCGAACTGAACCGCAGGCAATCGGCGGCCGAGAAGGCCTTCCTCGATCTCGGCATCACCTTCAACGTCTACAACAGCAGCGCCGGCCTGGAGCGGATCTTCCCGTTCGACATCCTTCCCCGCATCGTGGAAGCCATGGAGTGGGAGTTCATCGAGAAGGGCCTGCGCCAGCGCATCCACGCGCTCAACCTCTTCCTGGACGACATCTACCATGATCAGCGCATCGTCCGCGACGGGATCATCCCCCTGGACCTGATCAAGTCCGCCAAGGGATACCTCAAGGCCTGCCAGGGCCTCAACCCGCCTTGGGGGGTCTGGTGCCACATCACCGGCACGGATCTGGTCAAGGACGCCGACGGGCGGCTCTTCGTGCTGGAGGACAACATCCGCTGCCCGTCCGGCGTCTCGTACGTGATCGGCAACCGCCAGGTGATGAAGCGGACCTTTCCGCAGATCTTCGGCGCCATCAACCCGCGCCCGGTGGAGGATTATCCCAGCAAATTGCTGGACATGCTCCAGTTCATGGGGCAACGTTCGGGGGAAGCGCCCTGCGTGGCCATCCTCACGCCCGGCGTCTACAACTCCGCCTACTTCGAGCATTCCTTCCTGGCCCAGCAGATGGGCGTGGAACTGGTCACCGGCGGCGATCTGACGGTGCGCGACGGATACCTGTACATGCGCACCACCCGCGGCTTCAAACGCGTGGACGTGCTCTACCGCCGCATCGACGACGATTTCCTGGATCCGCGCACCTTCCGGGCGGACTCCCTGCTGGGCGTGCCCGGCCTGATGGACGTGTACCGGGCCGGCAAGGTGGCCGTCTGCAACGCGCCCGGCACCGGCGTGGCGGACGACAAGGTGATCTACGCCTACGTCCCCAAGATCGTCGAATACTACCTGGGCGAGCGGATCCTGCTGCCCAACGTGGAAACCTACATGTGCTGGATCCCGGAAGAAAGGCAGTACGTGCTGGAGCACATGTCCGAGCTGGTCATCAAGACCGCCAACGATTCCGGCGGGTACGGCGTCCTGATCGGACCGCATTCCACCAAGGCCGTGCTGGCCGAATGGGCGGAGCGCATCAGGGAAAACCCGCGCAACTTCATCGCCCAGCGCACGCTCTCCCTTTCCCGCTCCCCGGTGATCGTGGGCGATCAATGCGAAGGCCGCCACGTGGACCTGCGCCCGTTCGTCCTGTACGGCCGGGACATCTACGTGATGCCGGGCGGGCTCACGCGCGTGGCGCTCAAGAAAGGCTCCCTGGTGGTGAACTCCTCCCAAGGCGGCGGCAGCAAGGACACGTGGGTGCTGCCCATGGACCCCGCCCTGCAGCCGGCCTCCTTCACCGACGCCGCGGCGCAGACGCAGGGCCTGAACGGCCAAAGCCAGTCATCGCATGGCCAGACCCGGACGCAAGCGTCCGAGGGCCTGGAGATGGCCCCGGCGGCGGAACCCGCCCCCCTCACCAAGGCGGTCTCCTAGTGCTGAGCCGGGTCGCGGATTCCGTGTATTGGATGGCCCGGTATATCGAGCGGGCGGAGAACGTGGCGCGTTACGTGGACGTGAGCCTGGAGGCTTCCCTGGACGGCCCCAACAATCCGGGCAAGCAATGGATGCCCCTGGTGGCGGCGGCCGGGGACCAGGCGCTCTTCCTGGAGAAATACGGCGAGGGCATGGCGGCGCGCGATCGCGGCGCGGCCATCATGCGCTTCCTGGCCTTCGATCAGGAGTATCCCAATTCCATCATCTCCTGCGTGACCAAGGCCCGCGAGAACGCCCGCCAGGTGCGCGGCTCCCTGGCCCTGGAGGCCTGGGAGCATCTCAACAAGTTCTACCATTACCTGAACTCCTCCGAGGCGCGCCGTCGCGCGGCGGAGTCGCCCCACGATTTCTTCAGCGAGATCCGCACGGCCAGCTACCTGTTCGAGGGCATCGTGGAGTCCACCATGTCCCGCGGGGAGGAATGGAATTTCCTCAAGCTGGGGCGCTACCTGGAGCGCGCCGACCAGACCTCGCGCATCCTGGACGTGAAGTATTTCATCCTGCTGCCCACCCCGGCCGACGTGGGTTCGGTGGTCGACGATCTGCTGTGGGCGGCCCTGCTGCACTCGGTGAGCGGCTACGAGATGTTCCGGAAGCGCCACGGGCGCATCGCGCCCGAAAAAGTGGTGGACTTCCTGGTGCTGGACCGGGAGTTCCCCCGCGCCATGCTGTATTGCATGGAGCGCGCGGAGGAATGCCTGCTGAACCTGTCGGGGACGCCCATGGGTTCCTTCCGCAACAATGCGGAAAAGAACGTGGCCCGCTTGCGCGCGAACCTGGCCTATACCAACGTCGAGGAAGTCATCTCCCAGGGGCTGCACGAGTTCCTGGACGATCTGCAGACGGGGTTGAACCAGGTGGGCGAAGGGATTTTCGAGACCTTCTTCGCCCTCGACACGCAATCGCAACATCAATTCCAGCAATGACCGGGCGCCCCGCATGCGAAGCCGGGCGGCCTGGGGAAACTTGAGAAGAGCCGCGCGGAACCCCGCCGACGAGGCCGGGGCGCGGGTTCTCGGAAACGCCGGACCGGTACTATATTTCCACGCCTCGGTGAGGCCTCCCTGCCATGCAACGCGGGCGGTCATGTACGGCAATCCGCAGGTGGAGACGGAGGAAGCATGAATACGGCGCATTCGCGCACGCGGTTGGGATTCGAGCAAGGCGCATCGGTGTCCCCGGACTCGGAGAAGATCCTTCCCGTCATCCGCCTGAAGATGATGGCCACGGGCCTGGAGCTCCCCGCCAACGGCCACGGCCCGGATTTCATGGCGCATACCGCGGACCTCATCCGCAAGCTCCAGGAGAAGTTCCGCGGCTATCCCCAGCCCCTGTGCCCCTTGGACTCGCGCTTGCAGGCCTTCCTGGAGAAGCATTTCGCGGACACGGAGGTTCCCGGGTCCCTGGATCTGCCCCTGAGCACCTTGCACATGGATTTCCACGGCCTGGCGCGCACCCTGTCCATCCCGGCGGAAGGGGACGTCTTCGAGTCGGAATACCTCAAATCCTACCGCACCGTGCAGGGCGTGCTGCACAACCCCTCCACGGACAAGCGCACCACCAAGGGCACCTTCCACGTCTGCGAAGGCGGCCTGCCCATCCCGGCGGACAAGAAAGCCGTGCCCAAGAAGGCCTTCGCGGGGCTCCTGTGGAACGCCCTCAACCCTCCCGCGGACCTGCTGGAGCTGCCCTTCACCACCGGCCTCAAGCGGCCCGCGCGCGTGTTCACCTCCCTGTTCATCCGCCCGCTGGTCGGCCCGGAAGTGCCCGGCCTGCGCGCCTACCGGGACATGGAAATCCGCTTCTTCGCCCCCGGCAGCCTGGTCTCCAACCTGGACTTCGTGGAATCGATCTTCGGGAACGCGGGGGACCCTTACCTGCCCGAGAACGATGCCGGCCTGGACCCGGAGCACTTCTGCGGCGTCACCGGCTGCGTCATCCTGGCCCCGCACCTGACCCGCATGCGCAAGAAGGACCTGGGGCTGCCCCACGTCTCGGAAGCCACCGCGCTCCAGAAGAAGCACGGCATGTGCTGGAGCGATCCCGCGGAGCCGTACAACGAGGGCAAGGCCTTCAAGGCCACCATCACCTCGCCGGACGGCGTCATCCTCACCCTCATCGCGGACAACTATTTCGGGTACTGCAAAAAAGAGGTGAAGACCATGATCGGCTTCGCCTGCAACCTGACGGGCGTGAGCGAAGAGGAGCATGCGGGCGGCGCCCTGATCTTCCCCAGCTACAGCCTGGGCGATTTCACCCAGCACAACGCCTCCTACATCCGGCAGAAGGGCTATTCCTTCAAGCAGGTGAAGAAGCTGATGGGCGATTTCATGGCGGTGCATCCGGACGGCTACGGGGTGGACAAGCGCCATCCCAAGGTGATCTACCTGGCCGAGGACGCGGAGATCTTCCTGCTGGACCAGAAGATCGCCTGGACCAAGGAAGGCAAGGCCAAGACGCTGCGCCTGCTTCCCGAGCACGTCTACATCTACCCCAGCGGCTACAAGGTGCGCATGGAGAAGCATCCGGACGCGCCCACCTGGCGCCTCATAGGCACCGTGGCCGAAGGCCTGCTCTGCCACAAGCCCTGCACCGTGTCCGGCGGCGGCAAAAGCGAGATCTCCAAGTCCATCGCCGAGTCCATCCTCTACCGCAACTTCTACATCCAGGACTTCGAGAAGGATTTCGAAGCCGCGGAGAAGATCCTCCACCGCGATTACCTGAACCGCTTCAAGGTGGCGCCCAGGGACAAGGCCCAGCACGGCCGGGAGATCCTGGCCTCCACCCGCTCCCTGGGCTCCGTGGTGCGCCTGCTGACGCCCTCGGCCGAATACACCGAGGAATACAACCTCTGGTTGCGGAAGATCCCGCCCCACGTGCGCTCCCTGGTCTTCACCATCAAGCGCTTCTACCGGCCCGAATGGGGCGAGGACATCCGTTCGCATTTCAGCGTCGACGTCGTGGACGGGCGCCCCGGCCATGAGCTGAGCTACCACCATCGCCGCCTGGCCTCCAGCTAT
>DATENA010000140.1:0-5778 GCA_035275285.1 Fibrobacteria bacterium
GGAAAACAGGGCAATGGCCGCGAGGGCCAGAGAGCGGAGACGCGTTTTCATGGGGACACCAACATCCTTTTCTGCAGCCGGGCCCGCTGCTCACCCGTAACCACGGTGAGACGGTACAGGTAGATTCCGGGGCTCCAGTCCGAAGCATCCAAGGTCACCACCTGCCGGCCGACGCGGATGTCCCGGAGCCCCATGCGGGCCACGGACCGCCCGCGCATGTCCAGCACTTCCAGCACGGCTTGCCGATCCCCGTCCTGCCAGGCAGGCCAATCCAAGGCCACCCGGGTCTTGCCCCAAAACGGGTTGGGGAAGTTCTGGGAGAGTCCGATCTCCCGGGGGGCCCCCGCCAGGATGGCCTGGGTTTTCTCTTCTATGAAGGCCTGGCTCCCCGCTACCAAGCGGAAGGGGCGGCTGCCTTGGACGATGGGAAGGTCCGCGGCGGAGGATTGATCATAGACCTTTCCGGAGGTGAGATCGAACAGACGCCAGTGCGGAGCATTCGCGCTCACCGCATCGTGGGTTCCCGGCATGGAAAGGGTGAACGCGCCGCGGCCGGTTCCGGAAGAACGGATCTCCACCGGCTCATCAATGGCCTCAAGATCACCGACCTTCTTGATCATGTATCCGGACTTGCCGCCGATGCGGATCTCGGCCGCCGGGCCCGGAGCGGACAGGAACGGGATGTCCGTTTCGCGGCTGTCGGCAGTAAGCCGCATCCTGGAACCACCCCAAGGGGTTTTCAGCTCCGCCTGGACCAGCGGCGAGGGGGCGCCGGAGGATTTGGGAGCCGCTGCGGACGCCGTATCCGCGAAGGGATTGAAAAGCAAGCTATCTTCCTTCTGCGAATAATAGGCATAGCCTTCGTAAGCGCTCAGGGCGGGAAAATCCGGATCCCACGTATACTTGCTCGTTGTGGTGCTGTCATACTTCAATCGGAAGAACGTCTGGCTGCTCTGCTTCCGCGCCCGGATCTTGCTTTTCAGGATGCGGGAGAGGTAGGGGTTGGAGACGAAGTTCCATCCGGAATCCAGGTGCACCGCGTAAGGCTTCGCGGACAGGATCCCGGTAATGGATTCCAAGCCTACGGTGAAGGTCCTTGAAGAAGCGAAGAGATAAGCATCGCCCGGTTTCACCCGCACCGAGCCGATGGGCGTCACCGCTTTGAAATTCTGGACCGGGCCATCCCATTTCACGCCGACCAGGGAATCCGAGTCCACGAATTTTTTCGGATCCGGGCCATCGTCGCCCTTTTTCATCACGGTGTAGAAGGGCGCCTCGAAGGGAAATCCGATCAGATGCCAGTGCTTGGGAGCTTTGGTGGCCAACTCATCGGGCAGCGCGGCGCGGGCGTTCAAAGAGGGCCCTGGAAGCAGTGGTTTGAAGGCCCTGGTGATGGAATCCTTGTCGAGGAAATATCGCACACGGTAGAGATAGGAACGATTGGCTTCTACGGGCAAAGTTGTCGACGACCCGATGGGTTGCTTCGCACAGGGAACAGTGGCTACGTCCCCGATAATGCCAAAGGATTGCAGCTCCACGCAATAGGCCGTGACCGGTTTCAAGTTGATTCTGCTGATGGGCACGATGCTCAGCCTGCCCGCCAAGGAATCGTAAATCGGCTCAATGGTCACGTACGTTTCCGGAGCCTCCAAGCGCTCTACCACCAGGACGATTTCCGTTTCGGCCGGGAAGTTCTTGCCTATGAACAGGTTATCCGTCGTCACCGAGTCTACCATCTTGTTCCATTTTTTCCCGTAATAGGCATAGGCTTCGATGCTGGTCCTGACGCCGAAGGCATTGATCACGAAGGAAATGGTGAAAGGGTTGGTCGGGGCGAGGTCCAGCTTTTTCAACCGCTTGCCGCCCAGAATGCGGGTGTTGGCCAGGAGGGTATCGATTTGGGAAACCGAATCCAGGAAGTTGTCGGAAAGTCTCAATATCCCGAGCTTCCCCGACCTGGAGGATATGAAGTTCTCCACCGTCGCGCCTTCCAGGCCTTCCGTGGATTTGTTCGTGGGGATCCCGGCCTTGACGTTGTATTTCATGCCCAGGAAAAAGGTCTTGGCCGAATCCACTTCGGCGATGGAAACGACGAAATTGCCAGCGGGATCCAGGGTATCCGGAAGCGCTTGGGGGGTCGCCCCCGCCGGGGCTACGAACATCGACTGTTCCTTGGTGCCTTTGAGCGCCAGGAACACCTGATCCGCAGCAGATTTCCCACCGAAATAGAACGTGAACCCCTTAGAGACCCGGCCGAACTGGGCGGTATCGACCTTAGCCGTGTCCATGACGCGCATCTGGAATCCATTGGGGGATACGGTCTTGACGGTCCCGCCCGCGACGTCCGTCACGGTTTCACCCTTTTTGACCGCCAGCTTTTCCACCAGATGGGCCAGGAAATCCGTTCCCGGTAAGGAAGCATAGGCCGCCTTGCCGATCATCCTGCCGATGGAATCCTGGTCCGCGCGGATAAAGGCTTTGGAGGCGGGCAGGTACCAATAGGTGGCGCTGTCCCAATAGGGTGAGACGTTTTTCCGGGTCCCGAAAATGATCGAGTCCGAAGTCGCCGCGGTGGTGTGGATCCCGAAATTCGTCTGCAGGCTGCGGAGGTTATCATCCAATTGGCCGGGCTGCGGAACGTACACGTAGGAGAGTCCCGCCGAATCCACTTTCGTGAAAGTCAATTTGTCCTCCGGGGTCAGCTTCGAATCCGCCCCCACCGGAGTAATGCCGGTCCCGCGAGCGGTATTCCCGAAATTGGCAAGGACGAAGGAGCGGGCGGAAGAAAGCCCGTTCTGGAACACGCTGGGATTGGATTCGGACTTGCCAGCCGGTTGCAATACCGCCTTCTGGGCGGAATCCTTCACCACCAAGACCGGTGCACCGTAAATGGAACTCACTCCATATTTGAGGCTATCCACTTTGAACGGTCCGATTTGGAGCGCCTTGCTTTGCGGGAAAACCGTGCGGACCAGGGGATCATTGATGGTTGGAAAGTTCTCCGAGGTGTCGAGTTTTATTTCCCTGGGGAACAATGCCGGTTGGAAATAGGCGGTCAGGATGCCCTTCGGCAATTTCCAGGAAAAGGAAAGGCTGTCATTCGGGAGCACATTGTACCGGGTAGGCCGCTTGCCGTCTCCGCTTTGCATGCCGATGCCGGTGTCAACGCCGGTCGAATACCAATTCCAGAGCTCCGTTACGGGTTTGCCCAGCGCCTCCGGGCCGATGGGCGCGTTCCGGGCGCTAGTCTTCCACAGGGTATCGTTCATCCCGGGCTGGAAATCGAAACCGGACCAGGCAGGGTACTTGCGATTGTCTTTGACGTCGGCATTGCCGTTGTCGAACCCCAGCACGCTCATGACCCAAATCCCCCCGTTGATACCCAAGGCATCGATCGCGGGAGGATGGGCGATGAAATTGCGCGTGAATGCGATTTTCGGCACCACTCCCTGGAAATCCCCGGTGAATTTGAACTGAGTTCGATTGACATTGTTGTACCTGACTTCGATTCCCTTGGACACCGTGGCCGCTATCGCACCGGGGAAATTCAAGAGGTTATTGGCAAGGAGGAGGTTGCCCGCGTTCAGGTTGATGCGCGCCGTTCCCTTGCCGGTTTTGGACACGAAAAAACTCCTGCGGATTTCCACATTCGAACCCGGATCCGCCAACCAGCTCAAAAACGTGGCCTCCAGACTGTCCGCGTAGAAGGAGCAATCCTCGATGACGAGCTTTCCATTCACATTATTGGGATCCGCTCCCGCGATCAGAACGGCTTTGGCATTGGCCAGATGGAAGGCCAGTCCCCTGAGGATGACCGCGCCCTGAACACCTTTCAAATCGAGCAAGGTACTGTCCACTCTGATGATACCGTCCGAATTCCGCGTATCCGAATTCAAGGGATCCCGGGTCAACAAAAGCGAATCGATACCGGATACCAGATTGTCCGGCTTTATGAGGCCGGGATTATTGAGCGTAAGCTTGCCGACATTGGAATAATTGGAGAAGTAGATGACATGGAAGCCTTTATCCACGCTTCCTTGCAATACGTTGCCGATCCGGTTCAAATCATTCGCGGCTTTCACATATTCCGGATACAGGGCGAACGCAGGCGTGAATGGGATTGCGACCAGGCAGGCCACCGCCGCGCATTGAATCAATCTTTTTAGCGGCAAAAGAAGTTATCTCCGATGCTTTATCCCATCCCTGGGATCCTCACAAAAAATGCCTCAATTACCGGAAAATTGCAATCTAACCAGAAGGTTTGACGCGAAATAAACAATACGGATGATGGGCTATTTGACCCTTTTCCGAATTTGGGACAGGGTCCGCCGAGCCGGCCGGCGAAAACCGCGATAAACGAGGGGGATTTTACTTTTTCCCAATCGCCTTGGAAGGTGTCTTGCCCGTTCCCTGGGGGGCGCTTTTCGCGGCTCTCCTTGCGGCCACGTCGACCACGGCCTTTTTGACCGCCGCCGCCTTCACCGCCCGGGTCGCGAAGCGGTGGCACAGCTCGCACCGGGTCAAATCGTGGTTCCGGGCCGGGCAATGCTCGCGGCCATAATAGATCATCTGCAAATGGAGCTTGGACCAGGTCTCCTTGGGGAACAGGGTCTTCAGGTCCTTTTCCGTTTGCTCCACGTTCTTGCCGTTTGACAAGCCCCAGCGTTCCGCCAGGCGATGGATGTGGGTGTCGACCGCGAAGGCCGGCTGGCCGAAAGCCTGGCTCATCACCACCGAGGCCGTCTTGTGGCCCACCCCCGGCAGCTCTTCCAGCTCTTCCATGGACTCGGGCAATTTCCCGCCGTGCTTTTCCAGCAGGATCCGGGACAGGTTCCAGACGTTCCGGCTCTTGGTCTTGGAAAGCCCCACCCGCTTGATGAGGGCTTCGATGCGCTCCGGCGTCAGCTTGACCATGGCCGCGGGATTGTCCGCCAGGCCGAACAGGGTCGGGGTGGCGCCGTTCACGGACTTGTCCGTGGTATGGGCCGACAGCAGCACCGCGATGCACATGGTGAAGGCATTGGTGTGGTACAGCGGGATGGGCGGATCCGGGTACAGGCGCTCCAGATAGGCTTGGATGGCACGGGCCTTCTCCTGCTTGGTCATGCCGATCCCTCCCTTGTTCCCGGCATGGAAAATAACAATACTATGGCGGGTATTCCGCCCGATTCCGAGGATGGCAACGACATGGCCGGCAAGCAACCACTCATCATCATCACCGGGGCGGCGGGATTCATCGGCAGCGCCCTGGCCTGGCGGCTGAACCAGGCGGGCAACGATAACCTGCTGCTGGTGGATGAAATGGACCGTTCCTCCAAGTGGAAGAACCTGGTCCCCCTCGCCTACCGGGACTACATGGACAAGGGCGATTTCCTCCGCGCCGTGACCGGCGGGGCGATGGACGGGCGGGAGGTCGAGGCCGTGCTGCACATGGGCGCCTGCTCCTCCACCACGGAAACCGACGCGGCCTACCTGGCCAGGAACAATTTCGAATACAGCAAATCCCTGGCGGAATGGTGCCTGGACCGGCCCGAGCCCATCCGCTTCATCTACGCCTCCTCGGCCGCCACGTACGGGGACGGCAAGCAGGGCTACCGGGACGATCATGTGCTCCTTCCCGCCTTGCGGCCGCTCAATCCTTACGGCTATTCCAAGCACATGTTCGATCTCTGGAACCTCAGGCACGGCCATCTGGACCGCGCGGTGGGCCTGAAGTACTTCAACGTGTACGGCCCCAACGAATACCACAAGGAAGACATGCGCAGCATGGTGGTGAAG
>DATENA010000141.1:0-21144 GCA_035275285.1 Fibrobacteria bacterium
GGCCGCGGCGGCCGTCCGGACCTGGCCGGCTCCGCCTTGAACGAAGTGGACGCGCCCACCCTGCTCATCGTGGGCGGAGGGGACGGAACCATGCTGGAACTCAACCGGGACGCCCTCGACGCCTTGCAATGCGAGAAGAGACTGGAGATGATCCCGGGCGCCACGCACCTGTTCGAGGAACGGGGCGCCCTGGAGGAAGTCTCCCGCCTGGCCGGGGAGTGGTTCGGGAGCCACCTCGCCATGGGGGCCGAGCCGATCCGCCCCTTCCGCCAACGCTCCTGAACGCGGGCGGGGTTTCACCTCACGGAGCGGTATTGGCCCACGGGATTCCGGGACAGGACTATTTGCCAGAGCTGGTTCTTGCGCATCCGGAACCCTCCCGCGCATTGCAGCAGGTAATACCGCCACATGCGGTAGAACCGTTCGTCGTAGTCCTTGGAAAGTTCCGGCCAATGCTTCTGGAAATTGTCGTTCCAAGCGCATAAGGTCAGATCGTAGTCCGTGCTGAGGTTGTGCCAATCCTCCATGACGAATGCACCTTCCATGGCGGCGCCGATCTGGGCGATGGACGGGATCACGGCGTTGGGGAAGATGTACTTGTCCATCCAGGGATCGAATTCGGTTTCCGTGCGGTTCTCGCCGATGGTGTGCAGCAGGAAGAGCCCGCCGCTCTTGGTGCAGCGGGCGGCCACGCGCATGTATTCCCGGTAGTTCTTGTAGCCCACATGCTCGAACATGCCCAGGGACACCACCCGATCGAACTCTTCGTGCACGTCCCGGTAATCCTTGAGCTGGATCTCCACCGGCAATCCCTTGCACATCTCCCGGCCCAGCTCCACCTGGTTTTCCGACACGGTGATGCCCGCCACCTTCACCCCGTAGCGTTCCGCCGCGAACTTGGCGAAGCTGCCCCAGCCGCACCCGATGTCCAGGACGCGCATGCCCGGTTCCAGGCGGAGCTTCCGGCAGGTCAGGTCCAGCTTGGCCTCCTGGGCCTCGTCCAGGTTGGACGCGTCCTTCCAATACCCGCAGGTGTAGACCATGCGCTTGTCCAGCATGCGGCGGTACAGTCCGTTCCCGGCCTCGTAATGGCTCTTGCCCTTGCCCATGGAGAGGATCTTGGTCTGGCGGTTCAGGTACTTCGCCTTCAATGCCGACAGGATCAGGGCCAGGCTGACCCGGGGCCGGAAGCCTTTGCGCGCCTTCAGGATGCGGGCGAAGAAATCGTCGATGGCGTCGCAATCCCACCAGCCTTCCATGTAGGATTCGCCCATGCCCATGGTGCCCTCGGCCATGATGCGCTTGAACACGCGCGGATCGTGGACGCGGATGTCCCAGGGCCGCGTTCCGTTGACGCGGATGTCCGCCCTCTCCAGCAACTGTTCGATGACGCCCCCGGGGCCGGACGGGGCGGGCCGCGCTTCCCGTCCGGCGGCTCTTTCCGCTGTCGCTTCCGTGGCATAACTTGTCTCGGGCATGGCCGCTTTCCTTTCCTGGACGCGGTCGGGGGTTTCCCCGGGACCGGCGTGTCGATGAAAAATAGAATCAGAGATTCGGATTCCGAGAAATAGATTCTTTCCCTCGGCCCGGTAACTTCTTTTTTTAAGATCCCGGCCAAGGCCCTGGAATCGGGGGAACGCGTGGACCTTATTGCGAAAATCCGGCGCTTTTTCGGCCAGGACTTGCTGGACATACCCACCGATCCCCTCCCCTTCCCCCGTAGGACGTTCGTCAAGTACCTGAAGGTTCTCGCGCTTTCCTACCGGGGCTTCAACAAGGACCAGGCGGGATTGCGCGCCTCCGCCCTGACCCTGTATTCCATCTCCTCCGTCGTTCCGGTGCTCGCCTTGCTGTTCGGCATCGCCAAGGGATTCGGCCTGGAGAGCCGGTTCGACGCCTGGCTGATTTCCCATTTCGCCGAACAACAGAACGTCCTGCGGCGGGCCATCGAATTCGCGCGCCGCGCCCTGGAAAACGCCCAAGGCGGCCTGGTGGCGGGGGCCGGGGTGGTCTTCCTCCTGTATTCGGTGGTCAAAGTGATCGGGAACGTGGAGGAAGCCATGAACTACGTCTGGTCCGTCGCCAAACCCCGTTCCTGGGCGCGCAAGTTCAGCGACTACGTCTCCTTGATCCTGATCGGGCCCTTCGTGGTGCTGGGCGCCAGCAGCCTGAACGTCTACGTCACCGCCTGGATCAACCGGGCGGTGGAGGCCGGTCCCTACCCCCGGCTCTTCAGTCCCCTGGCGGCGACGTTCCTGTGGATCCTTCCCTGGCTGTTGCTGTGGGCCCTGATCACCTTCACCTACGCGTACCTGCCCAACACCAAGGTCCGCCTGGCATCGGCCCTGTTCGGCGGCGCCCTGGCGGCCCTGGCCTACCAAGTGGTGCAAAGCCTCTACATCCGGCTGCAGATCGGCGTGTCGCAAGCCAACGCCATCTACGGAAGCTTCGCCGCCCTGCCCCTGCTCCTCATCTGGCTGCAGGTGAGCTGGAACATCATCCTCATGGGCGCGGAGATCACGCAGCAGCACCAGAACTACGACGGGAACGGCCTCAGGCGGCATGCGCCCAACCTGAGCTTCCGGGCCGTGAAGCGGCTCGGCCTGGCGCTGTGCGGGAAGATCGGGGAGCGCTTCGACAGCGGGGAGCCTCCGCTCACGGCGGAACAACTGGGCGCCGAGCTGAACGTCCCGTCCCGCATCGTCCGGCAGATGCTGGAAAAACTGGCGGCGGCCCGCCTGGTCATGGAAACAGGGCATTGGGACGGCTCCGGCGGCGCATACATGCCCGCGCGCGATCCGGATCTGCTCACGCCCCCGGCCATCGTCAAGGCCCTGGAGCTGCTGGGGGAAAACCTGGAGGAAACCGGCGCGGAACTCCCGGACGACCGGTACGCGGAAGTCCTGGAAGAAATGGATCGGTGCGTGGAGAACGTGACCGGGCGCTTTTTTTGACATTCCGGCACCCGTTCCGCCAAAAAGGCAAGCATTCCCGCGCGGGACCCGGTTCTCCTCTGAATACGCGCTCTGGGGAAGTCCGGCATTGGCGCGGCGATTGCTTCCAAGGAGCCTGAACCACCGCATCCGGAGCGCGCCGGAGCGGAATCCCCGGGAGAATTCGCATGGAACCGACACGGAATGAAGCTTTGAAAAGTTGGATCCGGGAAACCGCTTCCCTTTGCCGGCCCGAACGCATCCATTGGTGCGACGGAAGCCAGGCGGAATTCGACGCCCTGTGCGCGCTCATGGTGGAACAAGGCACCCTGATCCGGCTCAACCCCTCGAAACGGCCCAACAGCTATTATTGCCGTTCCACCGCGGACGACGTGGCCAGGGTGGAAGAGCGCACCTTCATCTGCTCCTCGAGACAGGAGGACGCCGGTCCCACCAACAACTGGGTGGCTCCCAAGGCCATGAAGGCCACGCTCAGGGCCCTGTTCGACGGCTGCATGGAAGGCCGCACCCTGTACGTGGTCCCTTTCAGCATGGGGCCCATCGGCTCTCCCATCGCCCAGATCGGGGTGGAGTTGACCGACTCCCCTTACGTGGCGGTGAACATGCGCATCATGACCCGCATGGGCCGGGCCGCGCTGGATGCCCTGGGGGACGGGGAATTCGTTCCTTGCCTGCATTCGGTGGGCAGGCCGCTCAAGGCCGGCGAGAAGGACGTGGCCTGGCCCAGCGACCCGGAGAACAAATACATCGTGCACTTCCCCGAGGAAAGGTCCATCTGGTCCTACGGAAGCGGATATGGGGGCAATGCCCTGCTGGGCAAGAAGTGCTTCGCGCTCCGCATCGCCTCCAAAATGGGCAGGGACGAAGGCTGGCTCGCCGAGCACATGCTCATCCTGGGCGTGCAGCCCCCGGGAGGGGCGGAGAAAACCTATCTCGCCGCCGCCTTCCCCAGCCAATGCGGCAAGACCAATCTCGCCATGCTCGTGCCGCCGGAACGGTTCAAGGATTGGAAGGTGACCACCGTCGGGGACGATATCGCCTGGATCAAACCCGGGCCGGACGGCCGGCTCCACGCCATCAACCCGGAGGCGGGATTCTTCGGCGTGGCGCCGGGCACCTCCTGGAATTCCAACGCCAATGCCATGCACAGCATGCGCGCCAACGCCATCTTCACCAACGTGGCCCTGACCCCTGACAACGACGTGTGGTGGGAAGGGCTGACGGACGCCCCTCCGCCCCGCCTGACCGATTGGGAAGGCCGGGAATGGACGCCGGATTGCGGCCGGAAGGCCGCGCATCCCAACTCGCGGTTCACGGCGCCCGCGTCCCAATGCCCCTGCATCGATCCGGACTGGGAAAACCCGGCGGGAGTGCCCATCAGCGCGTTCATCTTCGGCGGCCGCCGGCCCTCCAACGTACCGCTGGTGTTCCAAGCCTTCAATTGGATCCACGGGGTGTTCCTGGGGGCCACGGTGGGCTCGGAAACCACCGCCGCCGCCGCCGGGAAGGTGGGCGTGGTCCGCCGCGACCCCATGGCCATGCTGCCGTTTTGCGGGTATAATATGGGGGATTATTTCGCGCACTGGATCAAGATGAGGAAAAACGTCAAGTATCCCCCCAAATTCTTCCACGTCAACTGGTTCCGCAAGGACGCGGAAGGGGAATACATGTGGCCCGGATTCGGGGAGAACATGCGGGTCGTCAAATGGATAGTCGATCGCTGCCTGGGCCGATCCGGGGCGTACGAATCCCCCCTGGGGTGGATCCCCAAGGCGGAGGATTTCGACCTCGGAGGCTTGCCGGGCATGTCGCCGGAGAAGTTCGAGGCCTTGCAGCGCATCGACATCGACGCCTGGAAGCGGGAAGTCATCTCCCAGGACGAGCTTTTCGTGAAACTCTACGAGCATTTGCCGAAGGAATTGATATTCCAGCGGGAGTTGCTGATTTCCAGGCTTTGAGCCCATCCCGAACGGCCGGAAACGCACATGCCCTATTCCCAACACGATCACCTGGGTGAGCTGGCCCGCGTGGATCCCCTGTTCCTGGCGGGCGGGATCTCCCTGGCGTTCGTGGCGGGATTCGTGAACACCATTTCCCTGTGCTACTTCCACGTCCCCATCAGCCACATGACCGGAGCGGTCACCAGGCTGAGCATGGATGCCGCCACCCTGAACTTCTCCGAACTCATCAACCTCTCCTATATCGTATCCGGTTTCCTCCTCGGGGCGGTGATTTCCGGGACCATCATCGGGGCCGCGAATTTCAAGCCGTCCAAGGAGTATTCCCTGGTCATGATGCTGGAGTCGATCCTGCTCGCTTCCTCGTTCTTCCTCTTCGAATCGAAGGCGAACTTCGCGTTGTTCATCGTGGCGTTCTCCTGCGGGCTGCAGAACGCCATGGCCAGCAATTACCTGGGCCTGATCGTCAGGACGACGCACCTCACCGGCATCGTCACCGACCTGGGGCTCCTCATCGGCCACGCCCTCAAGCATCGGAAGGTAAAGGCCTGGAAGATAGGCTTCCTCCTGTCCATCCTGCTGGGATTCTTCGCCGGCGGGCTGGCGGGCTTCTCGGTCTTCGGGAAGGCGGGGTACTATTCCATCTTCGTCCCCTCCGCCATGTGCATGGCCGGGGCCGTCGGTTTCTACTTCCTGAGGGTCCGGAACCGCATCCCTTAGGTCGTCCTCACCTTCACGCCGTCCGCGCCTTCACCCGCCCGCTTCCGCCTTGGGGGCCGACTCTTCGTCCCGCCCCGGGTTCAGCACATCGAGCTTGCGGTAGATGGTCCTGAGGCTGATGCCGAGGTCTTCGGCGGTCTTGGCCTTGTCCCCATGGTTCCGCTTCAAGCCGATCTGGATGGCCGAAAGCTCGATCTCCTCGAGGGTCATGTTCCGGCTCACGAAGATCTGGGCCGCGGATTCGGTGCTCGCGCTCAGCTCGTCCGGGAGATCTTCCGGGAGGATCTGGTGGCCCATGCACAGGATCACGGCCCGCTCTATGGCGTTCTCCAGTTCCCGGACGTTTCCGGGCCAGGAATAGTTCTCCATCAGCTTCAACGCGTCGGCGCTCAAGGAGAGGTTGGACTTCTTGTTCTTCTTGCAGTAAAGCGCGATGAAATGGGAGATCAGGGAATGCAGGTCCTCCGGGCGCTGCCTGAGCGGAGGGATCTGCAACGGGATGACGTTCAACCGGTAGAACAGATCCTCGCGGAACAGGCCCGCTTCCACCTGCTTCCGCAGGTTCTTGTTGGTGGCGGCGATGATGCGCACGTCCACTTTCTGGGTCTGGCCTCCCACCGGGCTGACCTCCCCTTCTTGCAGCACGCGGAGCAGCTTGGGCTGCACGTTCAGGGGGATTTCCCCGATTTCATCCAGGAATATGGTCCCGCCGTTGGCGTCCTGGAAACGGCCTTTCTTGTCCTGGTAGGCCCCGGTGAAGGCGCCTTTCTTGTACCCGAACAATTCCGCTTCCAGCAGGTTCTCCGGGATGGCGGCGCAATTCACGGTGACGAATGGCTGCACCAAACGGTTGGACTTGGCGAAGATATGCTGGGCCAGCACCTCCTTGCCGGTGCCGGATTCCCCCATGATGAGGATGGTCGCATCGCTGGCGGCCGCCTGCGCGGCGCGGTCGAGCAGGCCGCGGAAAGCCCGGCTCTTTCCCATGTCGAAGGCAGGCGCGTCGTTGCGCTTGAGTCTTTCCTTGAGGATGAAATTCTCCTCCAGCAAAGCCGCCTTCTCGAAGGCCCGGTTCACGATGGCGATGATTTCCTGCTTGTTGAAGGGCTTGGGGATGAAATCGTACGCGCCTTTCTTCATGGCCGTCACCGCATCATCGATGGTGCCGTGGCCCGTGATCATGATGATCTGGATCCCGGGATTGAATTCCTTGATGCGCCCGAGCAGTTCCAGTCCGTCCATCTTGGGCATTTTCAGATCGGAGATGACCACCTGGGGGATGCTCTCCTTGATCATCTCCAGGGCCTTCTCGGGCTCCAGGCTCGAGCTCAATTCGTAATCCTGGCCCATGAGGGCCCGGGTCAGGGATTCCACGATGCTTTTTTCGTCGTCGATGAGGAGCAGTTTCTTTTTCATGACATCCCTTCAGAGCAATTCCCGCGCCGGATTCCGTCCTCCCGCCGTTACCGGACCAGAAGCCCATAAAGGATACTTTTTCTTTTCCGGATCGCATCGGATCCTGACAAAATGGCAGAATTCCCCTTGGGAATTCCGGCCTGCCGGTTGCGTACATTGCTCCCATGCCCACCCCTCCCCGCCGCCTTCCGGATCCGAAGCCATGAACACCGACAGCCTGCTCGTGAAAGCGTTCACCCAGGCGGACTACGCGGTGAACCTGACGGACACGGCAGGCATCCTGGTCCGGGTCAATCAAGCCTATCTGGACCTGTATAAATTCACTTCGGACGCGGAAATCCTGGGGAAATCCCAGCGGATCATCCGCTCTTCGCATACGCCCGACGCGGTCTACCGGGAAATGTGGAGGCGGATCACGTCCGGTGAGACCTGGCGGGGGAACTTGACGAACGTCGCCAAGGACGGCAGCGAAATCTTCGTGCACCTGACCATCACGCCCATCCAGGAGGATGGGAAAATCGTGGGCTACATGGGCTTTTCCCTGGACCGGGCCCAGCAGGTGATGCTCGAGAAGCAGCTCTTCCATGCGAATAAGCTGGTGGTCCTGGGGACCATGGGCGCCGGATTGGCGCATGAGCTGAACAATCCCCTGGCCAGCATCCTCCTGGACGCGGAATACCTCCAGGAGGCATTCCAAGCTCCCGAAAAGCCGATCGATTGGCCTACCGCCCTTTCCGCGTCCACGTCCCTGATAAAGGGCGTGGAGCGCATCAAGAAGGTCCTGGAGCACCTGCTGGTGTATTCCCGGAAAGAAGGGCCCCAGCGGCACTCGACCTTGTCCGTGTTGCAATTGATCCAGGACAGCTTCCTGTTCATCGAAAGGCAATTCGGCAACCGGGGGATCTCCATCGAGATCCAGGTCCCGGACGACGTCCTGATTTCCGGGAACCGGACGCAATTGGAGTCCATCATCCACAACCTCCTGCACAATTCGCGGGACGCCTTCGAGGGCCGACCGGGCGCGAAGAAGGTCGTCATCTCCGTCAGCCGCGGGACCGACGGGTTCGCCGTGATCGAATACCGGGACAATGCCGGGGGCATCCCGGACGAGAATCTGCCGCATATCTTCGAGCCTTTCTTCACCACCAAAGGGGAGAAGGAGGGGACCGGCCTGGGGCTGACCATCAGCAAGAAAATCGTCGCGGAGCATGGGGGAATCATCGAATGCCAATCCGATGGCGGAACGACTCTGTTCCGCATCCAGCTCCCGATCCTTTCCGCGACCGCAGCCGACGGCTTCTCTATGTTGGATTAGCGATTTGCCGATTTGTCACCGCTTTGCCATTCTGGCAAAATGAACTCCAGGTGAACCCCTTCCATCTTCCTTCCATGACCCTGGAACAAGCCGACGCCCAAGCCGGACGGACCTGGGATTCCCCGGCCGCCGGGGATGCGCTCCGTCTTGCTATTTTCCGGACATGCCGACCTACGATAAGCCCGATATCACGCGCTCGGAGCAGCCCCTGATCGAAGACGCCTTCACCCAATCGGACTATGCCATCAACATCACGGATTCGAGCGGCGCCATGGTGAAGGTGAACGAAGCCTACCTGCGGCTGTACAAATTCTCCTCCGAATCCGAGATCCTGGGCAAAAACCAGCGCATCATCCGCTCGCCCCTGACGCCGGACAGCCTGTACAAGAACATGTGGAGCACCATCGTTTCCGGGAAAGTCTGGCGCGGGGAGTTGACCAACCGCGCCATGGACGGCTCGGACGTCTACATCCACCTGACCATCTCCCCCATCCTGCGCAACGGCGTGATCGTGGGCTACATGGGGTTCTCCATCGACCGGGCGCAACAGGTCCTCATGGAGCGCCAGTTGTTCCATGCCAACAAATTGGTGGTGCTGGGCACCCTGGGCGCCGGCCTGGCCCATGAACTGAACAACCCCCTGGCGAGCATCCTCTTGGACGCGGAATGCCTGCGGGACTACTTGAAGGATCCGCAACGCCCGGCGGACACGGCCATCGCCTTGTCCGCCGCCGAATCCGTGATCCGGGGCGCGGAACGGATGCGCCGGGTGCTGGAGCACCTCCTGTTCTATTCGAAGAAGGATTCCGGCACGGCCACCTCGACCATCTCCCTGCGCCAGCTCCTCGACGACAGTTTCCTGTTCATCGAACGGCAATTGACCTCCCGGGGCATCGGCATCGAGATAGAGGTGGACGGAGAGTACTTCGTGAACGGGAACCGCACCCAGTTGGAATCGGTCATCCACAACCTGCTGGGGAACTCCCGGGACGCCTTCGCGCAATCTTCCGAACCGGGCAAGCTCATCTCCATCCGGTCCCGGTTCCAGGAGCCGGACGGCCTCGTGAAACTGGAATACCGGGACAATGCCGGAGGCATCCAAGCCGATATCCTCACCCGCATCTTCGAACCCTTTTTCACGACCAAGGGCGGGGACGGAACGGGCCTGGGCCTGGCCATCAGCAAGCAGATCATCGCCGAGCATGGAGGGAGCATCGAATGCGACTCCCACGAAGGGACTACGCGTTTCACCATCCTCTTGCCCGCCAGCCGCCTGCCGGCAACCTGAGCCGCCCGGAATCCGGCCCAGACCGGATTGGCTTGATCCTTGCGTTGATCGCTCGCATCCTTCAGGGAGGCAGGCACCATGCGATTGACTTTTTTGGGCGGAACGGGAACGGTCACGGGATCCAAGTACGAAGTGGAATCCGGGAACCTCAGGCTCCTGGTGGACTGCGGCCTTTTCCAGGGGCTGAAGCAATTGCGGCTCAAGAACCGTTCCCCGCTTCCCGTTCCCATCGCCGGACTGGACGCGGTGCTTCTGACCCACGCCCACCTGGACCATAGCGGCTATCTGCCCAAGTTGGTCCGGGACGGCTTCGACCGGCCCATCTATTGCACCCCGGCCACGCGGGACCTGTGCCGCATCCTCCTGTCGGACAGCGCCAAGATCATGGAAGAAGAAGCCGAATACGCCCGCCGCCACCGGTTTTCCAGGCATGCGGATCCCCTTCCCCTCTATACCGCCGCGGATGCGGAGCGGGCCATGAGGCTTTTCCGCCCCGTGGACTGGAACCGATCCTTGCGCCTCCCGGGGGGCCTGGAAGCGGAGTTCTTCAACGCCGGACATATCCTGGGGGCTTCCATGATCCGCCTGAAGCATCAGGGAGGATCGCTCTTGTTTTCGGGGGACTTGGGCCGGCAGGCGGATCCGCTTTTCCCGCCTCCGCACGTCCTGCCCGAAACCGACACCCTGGTGGTGGAGTCCACCTACGGCGACCGCCGGCATGACGCCGCCGATCCCGGGCTCAAATTGTCGGCTTGCATCGCCGATACGTTCCGCGCCGGGGGAATGGTCCTGATCCCGTCTTTCGCGGTAGGCCGGACCCAGTCCCTGCTCTTGCGCTTATGGGAACTGAAACGGAACGGCGCGCTTCCGGAGGCTCCCATTTTCGTGGACAGTCCCATGGCGACGAACGTGACGGAGCTTTACGCCGCCCATCCCGGAGCCCACTCGCTGGGCGCCGATCGCGCCCGGGAGGTTTTCTCCATCGCCCATTACGTGAGGGAGGCGGAGGAGTCCAAAGCGATCTCCCGCCGCAAGGGGCCCATGATCCTCATTTCCGCCAGCGGCATGGCCACGGGGGGACGCATCCTGCATCATCTGAAGGCCTTCGCTCCGGACGGCAAGAACACCCTCCTGCTCTCCGGATACCAGGCCGCGGGCACGCGGGGCGCGGCCCTGGCCGCCGGCGCGGACCGGATCAAGATCCAGGGGGAATACGTGCCCGTCGCGGCGCGGATCGAGGTATTGGAGAACCTGTCCGCCCATGCGGATGCCGGTGAAATCCTGGAATGGTTGGGAACGGCGGTCAAGCCTCCCTCCCGGGTTTTCATCACCCACGGGGAACCGGTGGCCTCGGACTGTTTGCGCAAAGCGATCGAGGAAAAATTGGGCTGGGCTTGCAGCGTCCCGGAATACCGCGACAGCGTGGACCTGGGCGGATAGGCCTATCCGCCCTTGTCGTCCCTACCCTGATCGGCAGGCCGCGGCGTGGTGATGATCGCCAACGCCACGGCGCACAGGGAGATGCCGCTCAGGGGCATCAGCACCGCCGCGAGCAGCGGGCTGACGCCGCCCCTCATGGCGGCGGCGATGGCGGCGGCATTGTAGCAACCCGACACGAAGAAGGATACCGCGATGCTCCGCCTGACCCTGGAGGCCAGCGCGAACAAGCGGGTCAGATCCGGGATCCGGGCGCCGGTGAACAGGATGTCCGTCCCCTTGGACAGATCCACGGCGCCCCCGTGCACCGCCATGGCCAGGTCCGAGGCCCCGAAGAGGAGATTGTCGTTGAAGCCGTCCCCCACCGCCAGGCAGGGACCGAAACGTCCGCGGTACTCCGCGGCCAGCCGGCCCTTGTCTTCCGGAGCCAGGCCCGAATGGCAATGCCGGAAGCCGCATTCCCGGGCGAAAGCCTCCACCTTGGCGGCGTTGTCGCCGGAAAGCAGCACCGCTTCCACGCCCGTCCGGCGCAGCGTGGCCGCCAGGGACGCCACCTCCGGCCTGATCTCATCGGTGAACCGGATCAAGGCGGCGAGCCTTCCGTTCACGAACAGGCAGGAATCCGCCGGGGAACCTCCGGCATCTCCTATCGGCAAGCCGGACCGGAGCAAAGGATGGCCCAGGCGCGAGAACCCGCCGTCCGGGTCTTCCCAGCATCCGAACCGGCACAGGCACAATTCAAGCCCGCCGGCGCCCGGGGATCCGCCCGCGGCGCCGGACCCGGGCGCGTGTCCTTTGCGGAGGAACCGTCCGGCCATGCCGCAATGGGCGACTTCCCTGGATTCCGCCGGCTTCCAATCCCCGTCCGCCATGGGTTCCAGCGCGCGGAACAGGGATAGCGCGACCGGATGCAGGGATTGCCTGCACAGTCCCTTCGCGGCCTGGAGGACGTCCGTCCGCCCGAAGCCGGCTCCCTCCGCGCCCGCCATCCATTTCCATTCCGAGACCGCGCGCCGCATGAAGGTCAGCGTACCCGTCTTGTCGAACAGGACGCAGCGGACGGTACGCAGCGCGTCCAACGAGGTCTGGGCCCGGAAATGGAAGCCCATCGCCATGGCCCTCTTCAGGCCCAGCCCGCGGCTGATGGGAGCGGCCAAGGCCAAGGCGCAGGAACAGGAGATGATGAACACGCTCGCCGCGGCGGCCAGGGCTTTGCCTCCGCCTTCCCGCCAGTGCAGGCCCAGGGCGGCCAGCCCGCAGGCGATCACCGCCAGGGTGAACCACATCGCCACCCGGCCCGCGCCGTCCGGGACGGATCGGCGCCCGGCGACCAAGGCGTCCAACTCCCGTCCCAATCCGGAAATGCGGGACGATCCGGAATCGCCGCGGACGCGGATGCGGATCCGGCCGCGGACGTTCTGGTAGCCGGCGAACACGAGATCCCCTTCGCGGAACCGGGTGGCGCGGCTCTCCCCCGTCAGCAGGCTGGTATCCATCCAGCCCTCCCCGGATTCCAAGGTCCCGTCCATGGGCGCGTATTCCCCGCCCAAGAGTTCCAGGACGTCCCCGTCCCGGACCGCCTTCGCATCGGCCCATTCCGCGCCGTCCTGCCGGCTCACCCGGACCTTCTCCGGGCGCAACCCGTCGAACCAGCGGCCCTTCAACACCAGGCCGGCCTCGAAACGGCGGACCACCCACCGGCCCAGCAAGAGGAAGAAGATGAGCCCGGTCAGGGAATCGGAGAAGTTGGTGTCGCCGCCGGACAGGGAAGAAAGGGAAAGGGCGAAGGAAAGCAGGATCCCGATGGAGACGGTGACGTCGATATTGAAGCGACGCCCCTTCAGCGCGTTCCAGGCCCCCGAGAAGAAAGGGGACGCCGCATAGCCGACCGCGGGGAGGCTGATGAGGATGCCCAGCATCCCGAACCCCCGCACCCAGGCGGCGGGCATGCCCTTGAACGCCCCGAGATAAACCGCGAGGGAGAACGCCATGGCGTTGGCGAAACAGGCGCCGCTGATCGCCAGGCGGTAGAGCAAGGCGCGATCGGGGACGTAGCGCGCGGCGTCGCGTTCCCGGCGCGGCCGCAAGCGATAGCCGAAAGCGGCGGGCACCGCGAGAATGCGTCCCAGGGTGGTCTCGGCCGCATCGTATTCCAGGAACGCCTCGCCGTGGAGGAAGTCCACATCGAACGTCAGGACCCCCTCGGCGCCCTGGAGCAGCCTCTCCAGCAGCCATCCGCAGCCCGCGCAGGAGATCTCCCCGCAGGCGAGCGCGAGCGCGTGCCTGCCGTTCCGCCACCGTCCCATCCCTTGAACCACGCCCGGCTCGCCCAGCGAATCCAGGAAGGCCTGGTATTCCTCCCCGATGAACGCCTTGGGGGCCGTCTTGCCGCTTTGGCCCAACAAGTCGTAATACCCTTCCATGCGCGCGGATTTGAGCCAGCCATGGATGGAACGGCAGCCCTCGCAACAGTACGAGTCGCCCAGGGCGTCCGGCGCCGCCGGACCGATCACCAATTGGCCGCAATGGGCGCAGGCGGATCCCGCACAAACCGATCCCGCGCAGGCGGATCCCGGGCCGGCGGAGGGACCGGATGCGGCTTCGGCGGCAATCCTTTCCGGAACGGTCGCGCGGCTCATCCGTCCACGTAGATCCGGAGGGACTCTTCCAGGATCGGCTTCCCGTTCTCTTCCCAGATCAGCTTGGCCACCCAGAATCCCTTGCGGAGCGCCGGAGCGGGCACGCTCCATACCGTCTTGGCGCCCCGCGCGTTCCCGGTTTGCGGAAGCCCCAGCTCGAGGACCTTGTCCTCCCTTCCATCCTCCGGGCGGTACAGCTCGATCCTGCAGGTGGCGGCGCCCAGCCGCCCGGAGGCGGCCTCCACGTTCCAATGCGCGCCGCCGCGGCGGAAGCCGATCTCCATCGCCGGATCCCTGGCCAACCCGTTCCTGGCCATCACCCCGTCCTGATCCAGGCCGGCATCGTAATAGTCGGGCCGCACCAGATCGCGGTGTCCCCGGGAGGAAAGCCATACCATGGATCCGTTCGCGCCCAGCATGAGCGCCAGCAATGCGACCAAGGCGAAGCCCCATGCCGGGAATCCTTCGCGGCCGCGGGGAAGCGTCCCTCCGTCCATGCCCGCCGCTCCTTTCATTTTCCCCATGGGCCCGCCAATTCCATCCGGAATCCGCCGCGCACGGAGTCGTCGATGAGGATCATTCCCGTCTCCAGCCGGCCCCTGGAAAACGCCGAGACGGGCGCGATTACGTCCAACGGCAACGTCGCAGCGCCGCCCGCCGGCAAGGCGAAGACCCGGCCTTCCCAGTCGCAGGCGCCGGCCGGCGTCCCGGCCCATTCCAGCCTCAGGATGCGCTGCGCCGATCCGTTGTTGCGGAGGTGCAGGGAAAAGGTGTTCAGCACCGAGTCCGCTCCCACCCGCGCGTAGGGCGCGGAACCCCTGCGCACCGCGTCCACGGAGACGGCGGGCCGCGCCGCGAGGAGGATTCCGGAAATGGCGACCATGATCACGGCCAGGGCCCCGTACGCGAAAAGCCGCCACGGCCGGCCCGACCGCTTGCGGCCTTCCAGCGCCGCGAGCGAGGCGTACCGCACCAGGCCCTTCGGCTTCTTCCACGCCGCCATGGTCTTGTCGCAAGCGTCGATGCACCGGGCGCAGCCGATGCATTCCAGCTGCTGCCCTTGGCGGATATCGATGCCCGTGGGGCATACGAGCACGCATTGGCGGCAATCCGTGCAATCGCCCAGCCCCTCGCGCGAACCGCGCGCGCCTTTGCCGCGTTTCTCCCCCCGCGCGGCGTCGTACGCGATCAAGGCCGTATCCTCGTCGGGCAGGACGCTTTGGAAACGCGCGTAAGGGCATACCATGATGCAAGCCTGTTCCTTGAAGAAGGCGAAATTGCCGTAGAACACCGCCGCGAAGGCGAGCGCCAGGGCCAATCCCGGCATATTCTCCGCCGAAGGGTGTGCCATCGCGCCGACCAGGTTCCCGGCCCCCCAGAAATAGGCCAAGGCCGTGTTCCCGATCCACCAGGAGAGGATCGCGAAGGCGGCGTGCTTGCCGGCCTTGCGCCAGGCCCGATCCAGGTTCCAGGGCCCGGCATCGCGGGCTTTCCGGCGCGAGGCCTTCCCTTCGAAGAGTTTTTCGATGGGCGCGAAGGCGAATTGCAGGAATACGGTTTGCGGGCAGGCCCACCCGCACCAGATCCGGCCGAAACGGGCCGTGACCAGGAAGACCGCGAGGACGAAGGCGAAGAACAAGGGCAACAGCAGGGGAATGTCCTTGGCCCAGAAATTGTTGCCCAGCAGCACCACCTTCCGCCCCGCCCAATCCAAGAGGATCAAAGGCGTTCCCTGCCAGCTCAGCCAGGGCGTGCCCAGGTAGACCGCCATGAGGACCCAGGCCACGCGGTTCCGGTTCACGGTGAACCTGCCGGTTACCTCCTTGGGATACAGCCACAGCCGCCTGCCCCCGGACCCGATGGTCCCCTGGGCCTCTCCCAACCGTTCCCCGCCCATCGCGGACAGGGACGGGGCTCCCGGCAACGGTTGTATCATGGATCCCGCACTCCCTGGGGAGCTTTGGGATTGGCCACGGTGCGTCCCTTCAGGCTGAGCACGTACGCCGCGGCGAGCCGGACCTTCTCCGCGCCCAGGACCGGCTTCCAGGCGGGCATGCCCTTGTCGGGATACCCGTGGGTGATGGAGGCGAGGACGGCCTCCGGGGTCCCGCCGTGCAGCCAGAACGGATCGGTCAGGTTGGGGCCGACCACGCCCTGGCCCTGCTCTCCGTGGCAGGCCAGGCAATTGGACTTGAACACGCTTTCGCCTCCGGACGCCGTCCCGGGCGCGCGCAGGTACGCGACGAGGGCTTCGCCCGTCATTTCGCCGGGGCGCGCGGTCGCCGCGGCGCCCGCTTCCCTGCGGACCGCCGCCAGGTATTCCGCCCCGCTCCAGCTGAGGTTCTGCCCCACCCCGCCGGCCCGGGAAAGCGCCCAGCCCTTTCCCGTGAAGTAACCCACGTAGAGGAAGGCGAACGCGATGCAACCGTAGAACAGATGGACGAACCAGTCCGGAAGGGGATTGTCATATTCCCGGATGCCGTCGTTGTCCTGATGGGATTCCAGGAGAGCGTCTTTCGGTTCCACGTTTCACTCCTCCCTTTCACGCCGGGCCTCGTCGCCCAGGGCCAGCCGGGAAAGGCCGCCGTAGAACGAGGAAGAACCGGGCCGGTAAAGCCAGGCCAGCATGACACCGCTGGAGACCAGGAACAGGACGAAGGAAAACACAGGCCAGAACGTCAATCCGGCCCTTTCCATGACGAGACGAATCATCGGGAACCTCCCAGGGAGACGGCGGAGCGGGGTTGCGCCTCGGCCGAAGCCTGCGCGGCCGTTTCCCGCCATTTGATATCCGTGCCCAGCCTTTGCAGGTAGGCGATGAGCGCGGTGACTTCTTTGTCCTGCATTCCGGTCACGCCTTCCTTGGCCAGGTCCGCGGCGATGCTCCCGGCCTGGACCATCGCCAGGTTCCGGCAGTCCTTCAACTCCGCGTCGGAATACGGCACGCCCAACTTGCGCATCACCTTGATCTTGTCGGGCAAAAGCCCCAGGTCCAGCCTGGCGTCCAGCAGGAACCGGTAGGCCGGCATGATGGACCCCGGGGAGGTCAGGCGGGGATCGTCGAGGTGGCGGAGGTGCCAGAGGTTGTTGTATTTGCCCCCTACCCGGTGCAGGTCCGGTCCGGTGCGCTTGGATCCCCATTGGAAGGGATGATCGTAGACGAACTCGCCGGGCTTGGAATAGTCCCCATAGCGGGCCACTTCGTCCCGGAACGGGCGGACCATCTGGGAATGGCAATTGTAGCAGCCCTCGCGCACGTAGATGTCGCGCCCTTCCAGCTCCAGGGGCGTGTAGGGTTTCACGGCGGTGATGGTGGGCACGTTGGATTCGATGAGGAAGGTGGGCACGATCTCGACGATGCCGCCGATGGCGATCACGATGGTGGTGAGGATGCCCAGGGCGAGAGGCTTGCCTTCCAGGACCGCATGCCAGTAGCGGACCGCGGCATGGTTTTCCGCGGCCGGGCCCTCCGGGACCAGCGCTTCCTCGTCCACCGGGGCCTGCGCGGCCCGGATGGTCCGGACCACGTTATAGACCATGATGAACAGGCCGGACAGGTACAGGGTCCCGCCGAACGCCCGCAGCCAATAGAGGGGGATCAATTTGGTCACGATTTCGATGAAATTCGGATAAGCGAGCACGCCTTCATGGGTGAACTCCTTCCACATCAGGCCTTCGGTGATGCCGGCGATCCACATGGAGACCACGTAGAACAGGATGCCCACCAGCGCCGTCCAGAAATGCGCGTTGGCCAGGGATTGGCTGTGCAGGGGAGTCCGCCAAAGGCGCGGCACCAGCCAATAGACCATGCCGAAGACGAGCAGCCCCACCCAGCCGATGGCGCCCGAATGCACGTGGCCTACGGTCCAGTCCGTGTAATGCGAAAGCGCGTTGACGGACTTGAGGGACATCAGGGGGCCTTCGAAGGTGGCCATCCCGTAGAAGGTGATGGAAGCGGCGAAGAACTTGAGGATGGGATCGGTCCGCAGCTTGTGCCAGGCGCCGCGCAGCGTGAGCAATCCGTTGAGCATGCCGCCCCAGGAAGGCGCCAGCAGCATCACCGAAAAGGCCATGCCCAGGTTCTGGGCCCAATCCGGCAGGGCGGTATAGTGGAGGTGATGGGGACCGGCCCAGATGTAGAGGAATACCAGCGCCCAGAAATGCATCACCGACAGGCGGTAGGAATACACCGGGCGCTCCGCCGCCTTGGGGACGAAATAATACATGAGGCCCAGGAACGGCGTGGTCAGGAAGAAGCCCACGGCGTTGTGGCCGTACCACCATTGCACCAGGGCGTCCTGCACCCCGGCGTAAAGCGGATAGCTCTTGGTGAGCGAGACCGGGACGGCCAGCCCGTTCACGATGTGGAGCACGGCGATGGTGATGATGGTGCCGATGTAGAACCACAAGGCGACGTAGAGATGCCGCTCCCGGCGCCGGGCGATGGTGCCGAAGAAGTTGACCGCGAACACCACCCAGACCAGGGCCAGGACGACGTCCAGGGACCATTCCAGTTCCGCGTATTCCTTGGATTGGGTGACGCCGCACAGGAAGCCGATGCCCCCCAGGAGGATGACCGCCTGCCAGCCCCAGAAATGGATCCAGGACAATGCGTCGCTGAAAAGGCGCGCCTTCAGCAGCCTCTGGGTGGAATAATAGACGCCGCAGAAGATAGCGTTCCCGCCGAACGCGAAGATGACCGCATTGGTGTGGAAAGGGCGCAGGCGCCCGAAATTGATGTATTTCAGCCCGAGGTTGAATTTCCAGTTCGCGAGCTCCAAGGCGGCCCACAATCCCGCGGACATTCCGATGGCGCCCCAGACCAGGGTGGCCAACAGGAAGGCGCGGGTGATTTTATCGTCGTATTTAATGCGGATCATGGCTGGGAATCCTCGCTGGGGTATCTGGGTGGAGGCCGGGCGTGAGGGGAAGCGATTCGGTCGCGTCCGCGAAGAACACCCGCCAGCGCGGGCTGTCCAAATCGTCGAACTGGCCGCTCCGGATGGAAACGATGCAAGCGGCGACGAAGGCGGCGGAGAGCGCCAGGGACACCGCGATCAAGAGGATCAGGACGGACATCAGTCCACGCTCCAGGCCTTGCGGAAAGCCGGCGCGTCCGCGTCCGCGAGCCGCATTCCCGGCCAAGGACTCATGACGGCCCCTTCCTCGGGCGGGTAGAGTTCCGCAGCGGCCTTTTCCCCGGACCGGACCCCCATCAGGATGGCGACGGGCACTCCGATTCCGATCAGCGCCGCGAGGAGGAAGAATTCCAATATCCTCCTGTTGGCCATGTAGTAGCCCGCGCCTTCAATGGCAGCTTGCGGGTCCTTGGGTTGCGATTCCATACATCCTCCATGCTGAAAGCCCCAGGAAGGCCGCGCCCAGCAGACCCTGGTAAATCCTTCCCGACCATGCCGGGCGGGAACCCGCGGCCCCCGCGATCACGGCGAAGACGGGCAACGTACCGATACCGAGCAAAACCATTGCCAAGGCGGATTTCCACGCGCTGTCCAGTCCCAGGCTCCACAACATCACCGCATGCGTGCTCGGGCAGGGCAACAAAGAGGCCGCCAATCCGGCCGGGAACAAGACGCCCCGCGTCCCGCCCGCGGCCGAAAGGCGCCCGAAGAGGCGCCCCGGGAACAGGAATCCGAGCCGTTTCTCGAGCCTCATCCCGGAAGGCAGCCAACCCATCAGTCCCAGGCCGAACAAAGCGTACACCAGGGCCAGGAAGCCCGCCGCGAGGGCCCGGAACCCCGGAGAGGACAATCCCGCCAAGGCATGGCCCAAGGCGCCCAACGCGGCGCCCAGCAGGCCATACCCGGTGATCCTGCCGGCATGGTACGGCCAGACGCGGCGCCCGCGGCAGCCCTTGGACGCCAGGAAGAGATGGATGGGTCCGCACATTCCCGCGCAATGCGTGAACGAACTCCCCAATCCCACGGCCAGGGGGAACAGCGCGCCTCCGAACCGGAGGAAAAAAAAATCCGTGATCATCGCCATGATTCTATTATTTCCAGATTCCGCAGACAGCATAAACATATCACGATACAACCCCGCCTTTCATCCACGTGATTTTGCCATTTCGCCGCGGGCGATTGACTTTTTGGCAGCGGCCCGAGACGGGTTTTTTGAGATTGAAGATTTGGCATGATTTCCGGAATCCCGATCGCGGCGGCATTGAATATCCTTCCCGGGACCAAGGAGGATTCATGCAACGCATGCGCAAAATAATCTATTACCCGTTCCTGCTCGCCGGCTTCGCCGTTCCGGCCATCGGCCAGACGGGGTTCAAGTTCTTCAACCCCGCGGTGGCGGACTCCATCCCCAAGCTGATCTCCGGCACGGGCATGTACAAGAACATGGCGGCCAAGGAGATAAACGCGGACGTCGTTTCCTTCGAGGTCAATGCCCCGCTCTGGACGGACGGCGCGGTGAAGCAACGGTACATCGCCGTCCCGCCCGGCAAGGCGGTGGTGTACGACGATACGGCGGATACCTACGCCTATCCCGATCGCGCCATGGTCATGAAGAATTTCTCCGTCGACACCATCCCCGGGAATCCGGCCTCGCGCATTCTTTTCGAGACGCGTTTCAGCGGAGTCAGGATCGTCGCCGGCAAGGAGAAGTGGTACCTCTGGTCCTACCATTGGAGGCTGGACCAGACCGACGCGGATCTGGTGGTGGATTCCGGGGAGAACGCCACGGTCAGGGTGTACCGGAGCGGGACGGCGAACCCGCCCTTCCTGAAGAAATGGCGGTTCCCGGGAAAGCTGCAATGCGCCGCTTGCCATCGCGTGCAAGGGACCGGCGGCCGCACGGTGCTCGCCTTCTTCACGGCGCAATTGAACAAGCCATTGGCCGCCGCGCCCGCCGTCAACCAGCTTGATCGGCTGTTCGACCTGGGCGTCCTGAAATCCAAGGACGGCACGCGCCCCGATTTCTCGAAATCCCCCCGATGGGCCCACTGGGACGATGCCTCCGCCTCCCTGGAACTGCGCGCGCGCGCGTACATCGCCGCCAATTGCTCGGGATGCCACGGTACCCGCGGCATCCGCACCAACGCCGCTTTCGGCATCACGTTGGACTACGATTACCATGACATGAAACCGCACATGGATTTCGCCTCCAAGAAGCTGGTGGGATCGTTCCCCCTGGACGGCGCCGGCTTGATAGTACCCGGCCGGCCGGATCGCTCGGTGTTGCTCTACCGCCAGAAGATGCGCAACCAGAAGGATCTGGATTTCTCTTCGGAGCGCATGGCCATGCCTCCCCTGGGTTCCTACGAGCCGGATACCAACGCGGTGGACATGATCAGCCGGTGGATCGCCTCCATGAACGCCGCGGGAATCCATGGCGCGCAGGCAGGCGCCGGACCCCTGGAGGCTTTCCGCGCGCGCGGCGGATTCCTGGAACG
>DATENA010000142.1:0-10072 GCA_035275285.1 Fibrobacteria bacterium
TCCGCGCGGGGGGGCGAAGGAGACCAAGGTACCCTGCCGGTTACCCTCCGGGCCCGCCGGTTCCAGGTGCGCGCGCCGATCCGGTTCCCCGCGGCCGGCGAGATGCAGGAAACCCCATAGGGCTCCCCCCGCCGCCATGCCCAAAACTCCCAGGACGGCGCCCAGGGCGGCGGCCGGCACCCGGCGCGAACTTTCGCGGGCGTATCCGCGGGTGTGGCGCTCCGTGGCCGCCTTCATCCCGGACAACGTCCCGGCCGGCAAGGTGGAGGCATGCAGGGGATCGGGAGCGTCCATGCGCCAGGTGGTCTGGATGCCCCGGGAGGAAAGCTCCTGGAGATAGGCGCCGATCAGTTCCGCCGGATCCATCACGCCCGAGGCCATCAGATAGCCTTTGAGTTGCCTGTGCAGCCAGCGGGGGCCGCCTCCGCGGGCGGCCGGGTCCTTGCGGAGCAGGGTTTCGATCAGGTTGCCCAGGGACGGATCCAGATCGGGGCGGAGCCGCCACAGGGGCGTATGCGGCTCGGTGGCGATCTTGCGGAAAAGGTCCGTGACGTTCCTGCCTTGGAAAGGCGGATGGCCCACCAGGCAGGAATAGAACACCCCGCCCAGGGAGAACATATCCGCCTGGGAAGTGATGGGCTTGAGGCCGCGCGCCTGTTCCGGGGACATGAAAAGCGGCGACCCCAGGACCGCGCCGGTCTTGGTGATGCTGTCGTCCTGGACGTGGGCGATGCCGAAATCGGAGATCTTGAGGTAGCCTTGGGTGTTGATCATCAGGTTCTCGGGCTTGACGTCCCGGTGCACCACCCCGTGCCGGGCAGCCACCGAAAGCCCCTCGGCGGCCTGGCACATGAGGGCCGCGGCCACGGTGGCGTCCAGGGGATCGAAATAGAGCGGTGCCTCCCGGAAAGAAGCGCCGCTTCCCTCCGGCCGGTCCGGATGGCCTTGATCGTGGCGCAACTGCCGGAGCATGCCATGCAGGGAAAGCCCGTCCACGAATTCCATCACCAGGTACAGGTCCTTGCCTTCCTGCCCGAAATCGAAAACCTCCACCACGTGCGGGCTGCGGACGGCGGCGACGGTGCGGGCCTCGTTGAAAAAGCGCTGCAGGACGTCCCTCCGCGCAGCCAGTTCCGCGTGCAACACCTTGACGGCCACGAAGCGGGACAGCACGGGATCCCGGGCCAGGAACACCCGCGCCATGGCCCCCTGCCCCAGTTTGTACAACACTTCGTATCGTCCGTAACGGCCGCTCATCGCAGGGTAAGGTAGCAACACGGCGGGAAGGCGGGGAGATCCTTTCCCGGCAAGACGTTGATATGGCGGGAATAAGGGTGATGGCATCATACGGGCGAGCACAGGGAAACCCTCACGGCGGCGCGGAAGCCCGATCCGCGCGGGCCCGCGGGCGGACCGCCTGTACGCGAAGGCGACGGTTTTTAGAGATCACGGACATGGATTTTTCCTATAATTTCGATACATTCGGCCGGGGGAATTCCCGCCGCTTCCCGTCCCCCATCGGCGCGCTTCGCGGGAGGGTCGGGCGGAGGGCCGGTTTCCCGGCGGAAAGGACAAGCCATGGACAAGGCAACGTTCAAACACACCGGGCCGGAAGCCTTCACGGAACACCGGTTCGGCGGATACACCATCGTCGAACATCTGGGCAAGGGAGGCATGGGCGACGTCTACAGGGCCGTCCAGGCCGGACTCGATCGCGTGGTGGCGCTGAAGATCCTTCCCAGCCTGCTGGCGCGCAGCACCGAGTTCTCCGAGCGGTTCTTCACCGAGGCGTATGCCATTTCCCGCCTGCAGCACCAGAACATCGTCACCATCTACGATTACGGGGACGAGGGCGGCCAGAAGTTCATCGCCATGCAGTACATCCAGGGGACCACCCTGAGCAAACTCATCCAGGGCGAAAAGAAGCTCGACTACGAACGCATCATCGCCATCACCAAGCAGATCTGCCGCGGCCTCAAATACGCCCATCAGAACGAGATCGTGCACCGGGACATCAAATCCGGCAACATCATGGTCGAGCCCGGGGACAAGGTCTTCATCTCGGACTTCGGGATAGCCAAGGTCATCGACGCGCCCAGCATCACCACCACGGGCATGGCCATGGGCACGCCCGAATACATGGCCCCGGAGCAATGCGAAGGCGGCGTGGTGGACGGCCAGAGCGACATCTACGGCCTGGGCATCATCATCTACGAGATGGTGACCGGAAGGCCGCCTTTCCTGGCCGATACCCCGCTGGCCGTGGCGTACAAGCAGGTGCACGAGACGCCGCCCCTGCTCGGCAAAAAGGCATCCGACGTCCCGCCCCGCCTGGAGCTCATCGTGGCCAAGTGCCTGAAGAAGAACAAGGCCGAGCGCTACCGGAACGCGGACGATCTGCTGAAGGATCTCGACTCGGCCCATTTCGACGTGGCGCCGGAGATGGCGACGGCGAAAAGCCAGGTCCCCTCCGATCTGCGCATCACCGATCGGCGCGGCAAGGACCGGCGCTACGTCGGAGAGCCCATGGCCCTGTCCCGGGGATACCTGTGGGGCATCCTGGGCCTTTTCGCCATCGTGCTGGGCGCGCTGGCCTTCCTGCTGCTCCGCCCCGCCTCCGGCTCCGGCGAGGCTTTGCGGTGGATGGTCCCGAGAACCTTTTCCGGCCCCGCGGCGGAATCCGGCCCCGGCGGCCCGGCCCGCGTCGCCGACCTCTTCGACGGCAAGCGCTCCACCGCCTGGACGGCGCCCGCGGGGAAAGAGGAAATGGAAGTGGAGTTCGCGTTCGCCGGCAAGGTCCTGGTCGCCGGCCTGGTGATCGAAGCGGGCTATCAAAGCGCGGACGGCGCCGCGGCCGCCTACGCGAATCCGAAGTCCGTGGTCCTGGAGGCGGAAGGCCGCAGACCGTTGCGCCTGTCCCTTTCCGAATCCGACGGCGCGCAATACCTGGCCCTGGGCGGCGTGCTGCTGGAAAAGGGCCGGCTGCGTTTCTCCAGCGGTTCCGCGGCGGCCGCGGCGCCGGCCCCCGCCAGACCCATGGCCGTCCGGGAGGTCCGCTTCCTGGGCCTTCCCTATGAATAGCCGGACCGATCCGCCCGCGCCCGGCGGCGCGAACGCCGCTTCCGGCGGCGTGAACGCCGTTTCCGGCGGCGGCGGCGCCGCTTCCGCCCCCGAAAACCATTGGGACGCGGGCCGCCGCGGCGAAGACCATGCCCTGGCGTTCCTCTCGTCCCAAGGGTTCCGCCTGCTCCACCGCAATTACCGCCATGGCCGCGGCGAGATCGATCTGGTCATGGAGGATCCCGCGGGAGTGCTGGTCTTCATCGAGGTCAAGGCCAATCGCGCGGCTTCCGCGGGACGTCCCCTGGAGCGGATCGACGGGCGCAAGATCGCCAGGCTGCAACGCCTGGCCCAGCGCTATTGCTGGCGGTTCGGCCAGGAAGACCGGGACATGCGCTTCGACGTGGTGGGAGTGGAATTGCCGCCCGGCGGCGCGGCTCCCCGGTTGGAGCACATCGCCGGCGCGTTCCTGCCGGACGGCGCGAACTATTATCCCGCCCGCTAAATACCTATCTTATCCGCTCCTTTACGGAACCGAATCGACGCATGCGCCTGGAACTGCATCCCAAGAATCCCGAAGTCCGCCTGATGAAGAAGGTGCTGGACGCCTTCGCCGCGGGCGAGGTGGTCGTCTATCCCACCGATTCGGGTTATTCCATGGGTTGCGACGCGCTTTCCAGGAAGGGCGTGCACAAGCTGTACCATCTCAAGCGCGCCATGAAGAAATACCTCATGGCCCTGATGGTGCGGGATTTCGGGGCCTTGTCGGAGTTCGCCAAGGTGGAAACCTCCGCGTTCCGCTACATGAAATCCGTGGTGCCCGGCCCCTATACCTTCATCCTGCCCGCCACGGTGCGGGCGCGCAAGCTGCTGGACGTGAACCGCCCGGAAGTGGGCGTGCGCATGCCCGACAGCCCTTTCACCAACACCCTGTTCCAATTGGCGCCGGGAGCGGTGATCCTGACCACGGCGGCCAAGATCGAGGAAGAGGACAACTTCATCGATCCGGCGGACATCGAGGACACCTACGGGAACGTGGTGGATCTGATCGTCGATCTGGGCCCCCTGGCGGTCACCCCCACCACGGTGATTTCCCTGGCGGGCGAAGCCCCGGAGATCCTGCGCGAAGGCGCGGGCCCCATCCCGGGCGGCGGGACCCGGGCCGCCCCTCCCGGGCCGCAACTGCGGTCCCCGGGGCGCTGAAACCGTTCCTCGGAAGCGGTCAGGCCGACAGGATGTCGGTCAGGCCGACAGGATGTGCTTCACGATGGCGAAGGAATTCTGCGCCACCACGGGCAGGAAGCGGGTGAAATCCTGCACCGCGTCCCCGTCCGCGCGATCGGAAATCGTCCTCACCACCAGGTAAGGGATGCCGTTCACGGCGCAAACCTGCGCCATGGCACCGCCTTCCATTTCCACCGCGTCTCCCCGCAGCTCATCCATCAGGTAGCGATGGTGGTTGATCTCGTCCCGCGTCATGAATTGGTCCCCGGTCAGGATCCGTCCGGAATGGATCTTATGGCCGTCCGCCCGGGCCGACAGGGCGGCGGCGGCCAGGGAGGGGTCGGCGGCGAAGGCCCGGTAGTCCGTGTAGAGCAGGTTCCCGCGCGGAAAGCCCAAGGCGCGCCCGTCCACGTCATGCTGCAGGCAATCGCGGCTGATGACCACGTCCCCGATCGCGTAATCCGGGTTCAAAGCGCCGGCCACGCCCGTGAAGATGAGCGAGGACGGCAGGTAAGCGTCTATGAGATGCTGGCTGACCAGGGCCGAGAACACCTTGCCCACTCCGGACTTGACCAGGACGGCTTCGCGCCCCTGCAGGCGGATGCGGTGGAAGTCGAACCCGCGCCATCCGGTATGCTCGATGAGCTCGGCGTGTTCGAGGAATTCGGCGATCTCCGCGTCCATGGCGCCCAGGATCCCGACCCGGTCCAGGACTCCCCGCGCGGCGGTCATGGAATGCCGACGTTCACGCGCACGGTATCCGGATCCATTCGGCGCTGTCCCGTGCGGGGCTTCAGGAAGATGTGCAGGACGTGCAGGCCGTCCAGGGACCCCACCAGGTCCGCGGCGTCGAAGGCGAAGGTCCCATCGGCCCGCAGGGGGGCGTCGGCGAAGAGTTCGGGGTAGATCATGTTCCGGAAATATAGAGTGTCGCGCATGGAAACGGGATCATAGCCGTTCACTTTTCCGGCGAGGGGCCCCTGCATGCGGCTGACCGCGGAAGCTTCCCCGGCCAGTCCGGCGAACGCGGTATCGCCTGCCAGGTCCAGATCGAGCGACCAGGCCAGCTTGCCGCGGCGGTCCAGGGTCAATCTCAAGGTGTCGGGGACGACGCGGTAGGCCGCGCTCCCGGCCTTTACGAAGGCTTTCACGCGGACCTGATCGGCCCGACCCAGCAGATCCGCGGCCGGGAAGGAAAAGGCCCCGGCGGCCCCCAGGGACGCGGCGATTTTCCGGGAAGCATCGTCCGCGTTCTGGAAATAAGCGAAGCCGTCCAGCGCAACGGCCGGATCGACGGCGGCCCCCGTGGCCGGGGAACGGAATCCGTTGATGGAGCCCGTGATGGTATCGGGGATGGACGCGGCCAGCGCCGTGTCCCGGCGCAGGGAATCCGCCCCGGCTCCCAAGGCCAGGCTGAGCGACCATTCGAAGGGGGTCTTTTCGGAAACCACCTCGTCCAGCACCCGGAAATGCGCCATCATGTCGTCCTCGATATGCTCGGCGATGTGGCAATGGAACATCCACTCGCCCGGATTGTCCGCGTCCAGCAACAGGTCCACCGTAAAGCCCCTGCCGATGAGATAGCTGTCCCGCCAGGCCAGGCCCTCCGACGGGACCTTGCCGTTCTCCCGCACCACCAGGAACCGCTGGCCGTGGAAATGGATGGGGTGCGGCATGGGATGGTACATGCGCTTGGCGTCGGGGGAAGACGTGGCGGAATCGTTGCGGACGCGGATGAGCACCTTGGAGCCCCGCTTGAAGGTCCAGGCGATCTCATGGTTCTCCTTGCCGGTCTTGAGGTCCCGGATGGCCCAATGCATGTTGCGGGTGTTGGACGCCTCGTTCATGGCCAGCATGGCGGGCCCGTGCACGCTGTCGCTCCACTCCACCCCCATCTTGTTCGTCGGATCCGGATCGTGCTGCGCGGCGGCGGCCTTGGCCAGGGGAACGGACATGTCCATGTACCCGCTGAGCAGGATCTCTTCGTCCGGCAGCTTGTCGAAGAAGGGGCGGAAAGGATCGATGGAAGCCGCCGCCTGCGGACTCCGCCCCACGGTGATGCTGCCGCTCAGGTCGGGCTTGGCCGTGTCCGGGTCGTACACGAAACGGCCCAGGACGGAGACCCCCGTGGGCGTCACGTTCCACAGGTCCAGGGTATCGTAATCGTCGAGGCCGTCGTTGAACCAGAGCTGGAAAACAGCCCGCTCGGAAGGAGCCACGATGTAGGTCTCCCGGTTGGAAGGGAATTCGAAGCGCCCATTGTCGGCCCCCAGGACGTTCAGGTCCATGTCGCGGGAATACCCCAGATTGTAGACGCGGGCGTTGGACGCGTTCACCACGTTGAAACGCACGGTCTCGTTGCGCTTCACGTGCATCGTGAACGCGGTATCGCCGTTGATGAGGAATACGTTCCCGAAGCGGCCCATCATGGAATGATCGGGAAGATTGCCGTAGAAGGGCTGGATGACGTTGCCGCGGACGGCGATATCGTCCAGCATCAGCACCACTTCCCGGTGCGCCTTGGGCCAATAGGTGCTGTCCTTGGGCGCCACCAGGTAGCTTCCGTACAGGCCCAGCTCCATCTGGAAATCCTCCCGGTAATGGGGATGGTACCAGAAAATCCCCGCATCCGGAAAGCGGATCTTGTAGACGGAGGTCTTCCCGCTGTCCGTGGCGGCCTGGCCTACCCCCGGCACCCCGTCGCTGCGATAGTCCAGCCTTACCCCGTGGGAATGCAGGGTAGTGGGAAGATTGGTTTCGTTTTTCAGGAGCAGGGTGATTTCCGCCCCCTGGGGGACTTTGAGAACGGGTCCGGGCACCGATCCGTTGTAGGCCAGCATGCGGACCTTCCGCCCGGAAATGAGCTTGGCTACAAAGGACACGGTCAGCCGCACGGTATCCCCGTCCCCGGCCCGGATCTCTCCCATGGGCAAGGCCTCCGGCAGGCCCTCGACCCCCGCATCGAAGGGGATTTTCGCGGTATTTTCCGCCGGATTCACGCCCGTGGATTTGTCCGAGCAGGCCAGCAGGACCCCCAAGGCGGCGAGCGCGGCCATGCCCAATCGCCCCAAAAACGCGCCCGGAAACGGCGGATATCCCCTCATTCCTTTACCCACCCAAGACCCCTCCATGCCTTATAATTCCTATGATGCTTCGTGATCATGGTATACTTGGTTCCGGAAATCCGCGGGAAGGCTCCCGGCCTCTTTCCGTTCACAAATGTGGACGGCCGATAGGCGTTGTTTCCCGGACAGCGGCATTTTCGATTCCTGGGTTTTTTGCATGCGTGACACGGGATTTTACAGTACACATAGAATCATACGAACCGCTATGATTCAGATCCAGCGGATCGATCCAAAAGCAGAGGGAACCCGATGAAAATAATGACCGCAAGAAAGCTATGCTTGTTGGCGTTGACGGCCACCCTGGCGATGGGCCGGGCGGCGGCCGAGGATGAAGAGATCGTTTGCGGCACCCCGGACGAAACGGCCGGAGCCCTGGCCAAGTCGGCGGACATCCCCAAGATCAGCAAGGTCTACTCGGGCAAGCTCAGGGCGCTGGTGATCCGGATCGGGTTTTCCGACGCGCCTTATTCCATCGACACGGCCGCCATCAACAAGACCAACGCCACCATCAACGTCCTGTACCGCTCCATGTCCCGGAATACCTTCGAGTGGGACTGGAAGACCTATGGGACGGTCCTCTCCGCTCCCGGCACCAGGGCCGACTACGGCGCCAACTTCAGCAGCCTGCAATCCTGGATCTCTTCCCAATTGACCTCCCTGGGTCTCAAGCGCGGCACCGATTACGACGTGTACGTGGCCAGCTTCCCGCAAATAGCCGTGAACTGGTCCGGTCTTTCCAACATGCGCGACGCGGATTGGATCAACGGCAGCTACGGCGCCGGGGTGACGGGCCATGAGCTCGGGCACTCCCTGGGCCTTCCCCATGCCCATTCCATCGAGGCGGGCCCGGACATGTTCGGAACGCCCGGCACCACCGCCCAAAGCAACGAATACGGCAACCCTTACGACATCATGGGCCGCGGGGGTTCGAGCGGACATTTCAACGTGCTCTACAAATGGCGCATCGGTTGGGAAGACGCCGAGGAGATCAAGGAAATCAAGAACTCCGGCATCTACCGGATCTACGCCCAGGACAATGCCGTCCACAAAGGCCGCATCATCGGCCTGCGCGTTCCCTCGGGCAATGCCAATTACGGCTATTGGTTCGAGTACCGCACCCTCAGCACCGCGGCCCGCAACGGCGCCGCCGTGATGTTCCAAGGCTTCCGCACCAGCACCAACCTGGACAGCTGGTATCTGGACACCACCCCCGGCTCCCGCTCCAGCGGCGACGAATCCGACGGGGTGCTGGCCATAGGCCGGCAGTTCAAGGACAAGTATGGGGAAACCACGTTCAAGACCCTGGCCGTCAACACCGGCACCTGGAACGAAGAAGGCTGGGTGGACGTGCAGATCACCATCCCGGGATCCGCCGTGAGCCTGGCCTCCCGCCCCGGCATCCGCCTGTTCCGCGCATCCGAGGCTTCCGCCTTCAACGTGATGGGTCGTGCCGTGGAAGGCCTGTCCTCGGTGCGGACCCTGGCGGTGAAAACCGAAAACGGGTCCCCCCGGCTGCTGCTGAACGCCCGTTAATCCCCGGGCGGCCTGGACGGGCGCTATGCGCCCATCGGATGAACGCTACGCGTTCATCTTCTTGTCGACCCACTCCACCAGGGACTTCACCGCGGCGATGGACACGTCGAACAGCTTCTTTTCGGTTTCATCCAGCTCCACCTCCAGGACTTTCTCGATGCCTCCGGCGCCCATGATCACGGGCACGCCCGCGTACAAGCCCTTCACGCCGTATTCGCCGTTGAGCTTGGCGGCGCAGGAGAGCACGTTCTTCTTGTCCTTGAGGTAAGCCTCCGCCATGTGGATGGCCGACATGGCCGGGCTGTAGAAGGCCGAGCCGGTCTTGAGCAAAGCCACCACTTCCCCTCCGGCATTCGCCGTGCGTTTGTAGATCGCGTCCAGCTTGTCTTGACTCAGCAGCTGGGTGACCGGGATGCCGCCCACGGAGCAATAGCGCGTGAGGGGAACCATGGTGTCCCCATGGCCGCCCATCACCAGCGCGGTGACGTCCTCGTTGGAAACGTTCAGGGCCTCGGCCACGAGCGCGGCGAAGCGCGCGCTGTCCAGCACGCCGGCCATGCCGGCCACGCGGTGGGCCGGGAAGCCGGTCACCTTCTGCATGGCGTAGACCATGGCGTCCAGGGGGTTGGTCACCACGATCACGAACGCGTTGGGAGCGCTTTTCTTGATGGCCTCGCCCACGGTCTTGATGATGCCGAAATTCACGTCCAGCAAATCGTCCCGGCTCATGCCCGGCTTCCTGGGAAGGCCCGCGGTGACGATGACCACGTCGGCCCCGGCCAAGGCATCGTAGGAATTCGAACCCGTCAGGATGCTGGAGGTGGGGATCAGGGAACGCCCATGGGTGATGTCCAGGCTCTTGCCCTGGGGCACGCCTTCGGCGATGTCAATCGTGATGACGTCCCCCAACTGCTTCTGCGCGGCCAACAGGGCCATGGTCCCGCCGATTTGTCCCGCGCCGACCAGGGCGATTTTTGATCTTGCCATGAGAAAACCTTCTTTCCGATTTTAGTGTTGCTTGAAACTCAGGTGCCCTGGGCAGCTCCACGGTCGGGAGTCGTGGGTCGGGGGTCGGGAGTTGAATACGCGCATTGAAGCCGATAGGCAGCGCTCTTCGTATTCAACTCCCG
>DATENA010000143.1:0-6344 GCA_035275285.1 Fibrobacteria bacterium
ATGCGATTACGTGGTGGCCGATCGCGCGGCGCAATTCTCCCTGTCCGAAGTGCGGGTGGGGCTGGTGCCGGCCTGCATCGGTCCCTTCGTCCTGCGCAAGATCGGCGAGTCCCAGGCGCGCGCCTTGTTCCTGAGCTCGGAACGGTTCCCGGCCGATCGAGCCTTGCAAATGGGCCTCGTGCACGAAGTGGCCGAAAATGCCGAAGGCGTCGCCCAGGCCATGGCCCGCGTGACCCGGAGCATCCTGGCCGCTTCGCCCAACGCCATCGGCGTGGCCAAGGCCTTCATCCGTTCCCTGACGCGCTCCTCGCCCGGGTCCCAGGGACCCCTGGCCGTGCGCACCCTGGCCGACCTCCGCGTGACCGAAGAAGCGCAGGAGGGCCTGCGCGCCTTCCTGGAGAAGCGCCCGCCCCGATGGAAAAGCCCGTAATCCGCCTGAAGCATCCGGT
Source organism: Fibrobacteria bacterium (assembly GCA_035275285.1). Taxonomy (GTDB): domain Bacteria; phylum Fibrobacterota; class Fibrobacteria; order UBA11236; family UBA11236; genus Chersky-265. Next base: position 450 of record DATENA010000143.1, read on the forward strand.
CCGGTTCCTCACCGCGGCCTCCCTGTTCGACGGCCACGATGCCGCCATCCATATCATGCGGCGCGTGCTGGTCGCCGAAGGCGCCGAAGTCATCCATCTGGGGCATGATCGCTCGGTGAGCGACGTGGTGGAAGCCGCCGTCCAGGAAGACGTCCAGGGCATCGCCGTGTCCAGCTACCAGGGCGGCCACCTGGAATACTTCACCTACATGGTCGAGTGCCTGCGCAAACGGGGCTGCGGCCATATCCGCGTATACGGCGGCGGCGGCGGGGTGATCACCCCGGAGGAAATCGCGATCCTGCACAAGCGCGGCGTGGCGCGCATCTTTTCCCCCGAAGACGGACGGACGCTGGGGCTGGAGGGCATGATCCGGCTCATGCTCAAGGAGTGCGATCACCTGCCCGGCAAACCCCTGACCGCGCTCCCCAGGGCTTTTTCCGGCCGGGACGCCGTTGCCCTCGGGCGGGCCTTGAGCACGCTGGAATGGGCCCGGGAGAAGCCCGCCCGCGGCAACCCGTCCGGATTGCTCAGGGACGTCCGGGCGCGCCTGGGCAAGGCGAAGGCCTGCCCGGTCGTAGGCATCACGGGCACGGGAGGCGCCGGCAAAAGCTCCCTGGTCGATGAAGTCCTGGTCCGGTTCCTGCAGGCCTTCCCGGGCAAGCGCGCGGCCGTGCTGTGCGTGGATCCCTCGCGCCGCCGCACCGGCGGGGCCCTGCTGGGGGATCGCCTGCGCGTGAACTGCGCGGGCCGCTCGGACCGGGTCTATTTCCGCTCCATGGCCACGCGGCGCGCCCATGCCGCCATGAGCGCCACCGTCAAGGACGGGCTGCGCCTGCTGCAGGCCGCCGGCTTCGATCTCATCCTCCTGGAAACCGCCGGCATCGGGCAAAGCGATACGGAGGTCACCGAGGTGGCGGACATGTCCGTCTACGTGATGACCCCGGAATACGGGGCGCCCAGCCAATTGGAAAAGATCGGCATGCTCGACTATTCCGATTTCGTGGTGCTCAACAAGTTCGACCGGCACGGGGCGGAAGACGCCTTGCGGGACGTGCGCAAAGCCTACCAGCGCAACCGCAAGCTGTTCGGGACTCCGCTGGAAAAACTGCCCGTGTTCGGCACCTGCGCCCATCGCTTCCAGGATCCCGGGACCCATGGCTTCTGCAACGCCCTGTTCGCCCGCCTCGGGTGGACGTTCGAACCGTTCCCGGAAGGATCGCCCGATCGCAAAGGCCTGCTGCCCCGGGACCGCGCCGACTACCTGCGGCGGATCGCGGCGACGGTCGCGGCCTATCACCGCGGGACCGCGGACCAGGCGGCCAAGGCGGCCGCCGCGGAACACGTGTACCATGCGCTGCGCGAACTGGGCGAATCCGTCCCCGGAAAAGCGGAAGCGTTCCCCGGGGCTTCGAAGGCGAAAGCCTCCGGGCCGAAAGGCACCCGGGCGGGAGCCGGCTTCAAACCGGCGGCGGATGCGTTGCGCGCCCGTTACCAATCCCTGCTTTCCGATCTCGATCCCGGCACCCTCTCCGGCCTGCGCGGCTTCGAGTCCCTGCGCCGGGAATACGAGGCCGGGACCCAATCCTACCGGGTGCGCGGCAAGGACATCGAAGTCCGCAACCATACGGCTTCCCTGAGCGGCTTGGAAATCCCCAAGGTGAGCCTGCCCGCGCACGCGGGCTGGGGCGATCAGGTGGAATTCCTCCGTTCCGAGAACGTGCCCGGCCGCTTCCCCTTCACGGCCGGCGTCTTCCCCTTCAAGCGCGAAGGCGAGGATCCCACGCGCATGTTCGCGGGCGAAGGCACCGCCGAACGCACCAACGCCCGCTTCCACTATGTCAGCAAGGGGCAGAAAGCCGTCCGCCTGTCCACGGCCTTCGATTCGGTCACTTTGTACGGCGCCGATCCCGATCCCCGCCCGGACATTTACGGCAAGGTCGGCAATTCCGGGGTTTCCGTATGCTGCCTGGACGATGCCAAGCGGCTCTATTCCGGTTTCGATCTGTGCGCCCCGGACACCTCCGTGTCCATGACCATCAACGGTCCCGCGCCCATCCTCCTGGCCTTCTTCTTCAACACCGCCGTGGACGCCGCCTGCGAGCGCTGGCTGCGGAAAACCGGACGTTGGGAGAAGACGGCCCGGAAAATCGCCAGGTGGTTCAAGGATAAGGGCATCGCGCCGCCCCGCTACCGTTCCGGCAAACTCCCGGAAGGGCATGACGGTTCCGGCCTGGGCTTCCTGGGGCTCCCCGCCGACGCGGTAATGGACGGCGGGGACTACGCGCGCATCCGCGCGGAAGTCCTGCGCGCCGTGCGGGGCACCGTGCAGGCCGACATCCTCAAAGAAGACCAGGCCCAGAACACCTGCATCTTCTCCACGGAGTTCTCCCTGCGCCTGATGGGGGACACCCAGCGGTACTTCCTCGACCATGGCGTGCGCAATTTCTACAGCGTCAGCATCAGCGGATACCATATCGCGGAAGCGGGGGCGAATCCCATCACCCAACTGGCCTTGACCCTGGCCAACGGGTTCACCTACGTGGAATATTACCAGGCGCGGGGCATGGCCGTCGACGGGTTCGCGCCCAACCTCTCTTTCTTCTTTTCCAACGGCCTGGACCCGGAATACGCCGTCCTCGGCCGGGTGGCGCGCCGCATCTGGGCCATCGCCATGCGCGACTTTTACGGCGCGGACGAACGCAGCCAGAAACTGAAGTACCATATCCAGACCTCCGGCAGGTCCCTGCACGCCCAGGAAATCGATTTCAACGACATCCGCACCACCTTGCAAGCCCTGCTGGCGGTGGGGGACAATTGCAATTCCCTGCACACCAACGCCTTCGACGAGGCGGTGACCACGCCCACGGAGGCATCCGTGCGCCGGGCCATCGCCATCCAGCTCATCATCAACCGGGAACTGGGGCTGGTGAAGAACGAGAACCCCATGCAGGGCAGCCATTTCCTCACCCGGCTCACGTCCCTGGTGGAAGAGGCCGTGCTGCGCGTCTTCGGGGAATTGGACGCGCGGGGAGGCGTGCTGGGCGCGATGGAGATGAATTTCCAGCGCAGCCGCATCCAGGAAGAATCCATGCTGTATGAGAGGCGGAAGCAAAGCGGGGAACTGCCCCTGGTCGGGGTCAACACCTTCCTCAATCCCGGCGGCCCCGCCCGGACGGCGGCGGCGGAGTTGATCCGCAGCACCGAAAGGGAAAAACGCGATCAAGTGGATCAAGTGAAGGCCTGCGCCGAGCGGTTCCCGGCGGAAAGCGCGGCGGCGCTGGAGCGTTTGAAAAGCGCGGCGCGCAAAGGCGGGAACCTGTTCGGGGAATTGCTGGAGGCTTCCAAGTACTGCACCTTGGGCGCCATCTCGGGAGCCTTGTTCGAAGTGGGCGGCGCCTATCGCCGGAATACCTGAAAATCCTTCAACTCCTCCGGGTTTCCGATTTTCACGAGCCTGCCCTGGTGGATCAGCGCGATTCCATCGCTCACGGCCGGGAGGCTCCCGATAGCCCCTGCCGGCCTTTGTGCTATTTTGGCCCTATCATTCCTGGTCGCTGCGCATAAAGATAAGGAAAGGGAGCATAACCGCAATCATGAGCGTCCTTTCCGCCCCCGATTCCGGCGGCCCCGAAGCTCCCCGGCGCGCCCGCGCCCTCATGGTGCTGGGCACCACCTCCCATGCGGGCAAAAGCACCATCGCCGCCGCGCTGTGCCGGTGCCTGGCCCGCAAAGGGTACGCCGTGGCCCCCTTCAAGGCCCAGAACATGTCCCTGAACTCCTGGGTCACTCCGGAAGGGGCGGAAATCGGCCGCGCCCAGGCCGTCCAGGCCAGGGCCGCCGGCATCGAACCCCATGCGGACATGAATCCCTTGCTCCTGAAACCCGCGGGCGGACACGGCATGCAGGTGGTGGCCTTGGGCAAGCCCATCGGGAACTTCACGGGCCGGGAATACTATGCCCGCAAGCGGGACATGCGCGCCCTGGTCCATGCCGCCTATGACCGATTGGCCGCGCGCTTCGAGGCCGTGGTGCTGGAGGGCGCGGGAAGCCCGGCGGAAATCAACCTGCGGGAAGAGGATCTGGTCAACGGTTCCATGGCGGAATACGCCGGAGCCCGCTGCATCCTGGTGGCGGACATCGAGCGGGGCGGCGTGTTCGCCTCCATCCTGGGCACCGTCTCCCTCTTGGAGGCGAAGCATCGCGGGCTCTTGGCCGGCGTCCTCATCAACAAATTCCGGGGCGACGTCTCCTTGCTCGATTCCGGCATCCGCGAAATCGAAAGCCTCACCGGAGTGCCCGTCCTGGGCGTGCTGCCGTTCGTCGAGGGACTGGACCTGGAAGAAGAGGATTCCCTGGGCCTGGATGCGGGAACGGGAAAAGGGGAAGACGGGACGGCGCGGACGGACGGAAAGGAAAACGCCTGGATCGACATCGCGGTAGTCCGCCTTCCCTGCATGAGCAATGCCACGGATTTCCAGCCCTTGCAAGGGCTGGAGCGCGTCCGCCTGCGCTATGCGTCGCGGCCGGAAGAAATGGGCAATCCGGACCTGATCCTCCTGCCCGGAAGCAAAAACGTCCGCCAGGCCGCGGAGTTCCTGCGGCAGGGAGCGCTGGACCGGGTCTTGCGCGCGGCCGCGGACCGGGACATTCCCTTGCTGGGGATTTGCGGCGGATTCCAGATCCTGGGCCGGCGCATCTTCGATCCGCACGGGATCGAAGGGCCGCCCGGGGAAACCGCCGGCCTCGGCCTGCTTCCCGTGGAAACGGTGCTGGAGCGGGAGAAGGAAGTATGCCGCGTGGAAGCGGAGAACCTGGCGTTCCCGTTCCTGGAACCGGGAGAGATCTGCCGCGGGTACGAAATCCACATGGGCCGGACCCGCGCCGAAGGCGAAGGGCGCCCCCTTTTGGGGATGCTTTCGAAAAACGGCTTTCCCGCCCCGGGGCCTTCCGGATTCGCTGCCGCGGCCTCCTCCATCTTCGGATGTTATATGCATGGCCTGTTCGAGGGCCCGCGGATCCGCGAGGGCTTGTTCCGCTGGCTTTGCGGGCGCAAGGGCCTGGACTGGCCCGGCGGGCCGGAAACCCGGGAAGGGGCCGCCGGAGATTCCCTGGATCGGATGGCGGATCTCCTGGAGGCCCGTTTCGATCCCGTTACGCTGCTGCCCTAGCGGGAACCCCTCCGGGCGGTTCCGCTAAAAGCGCAAATGCACCCCGTCGAGGCATCCGGGGTCCCTTTTTTGCGGAGCGTTCCGGGTTTCCGGAGGCTTCCGCCTCCCGTAAAAAAGTCCCTGCGGGTCCGCGAAAAGACTAGTTAGGAACATGGATGGACAACCCCGCGCCCGGCGGGGATCGCTCGGACCTTAAGGACAGGGGGAGACGATGAACCGTTTCTTTGCCGCCGAAAGCATTAACACCGACGTTACCTCCCTTTCCGCCTACCTCAAGGAGATAGGCGGGAACCGCATCCTCACCAGGGACGAGGAGCGTTCGCTCTTCGAGCGCATGGCCAGGGGCGACAGGTCCGCGAACAATGAATTGATCACCGCCAACCTCAAGTTCGTGGTCTCCGTGTGCCGGCAGTTCCAGAACCAGGGCCTGCCGATGACGGATCTGATCAGCGAGGGCAACCTGGGCTTGATCCGCGCGGCGCAATGCTTCGACGGCAACCACAGTTGCCGCTTCATCAGCTACGCGGTGTGGTGGATCCGGCAGCGCATCCTGCGGGCCCTGGCGGAGCAGTCCCGCTTCCTGAGCATCCCCGTGGCCAAGGCGGCGGCCATGCGCAAGATCGCGGCGGCGGAAAAGGTGATTTCCCAGCGCAAGGCCCGGCCCGCCACCACGGGCGAACTGGCGGACTACCTGTCCCTGCGCGAGCAGGAAGTCCTGGACCTGATC
>DATENA010000144.1:0-9779 GCA_035275285.1 Fibrobacteria bacterium
CAATAAGTTTTCCACCTGGACCCGTTCCGAGGGATTGAGGTGGATGATGCTCTGGGGATGTCCTTTTCTCTGGCTCATACCTATTAAACACCACTTCTATCCGCCTCTTCGTAACTTGATAGAGAGGCCCGAGGACTAGGACGCAGCTATCGCGGCAGCCATACCCCCTTAGTCGATGAAGCTTTGTTCGAGGCCGTCCAGGCCGTGTTCCGGAGCCATAACAAGCCGAAGTACCGGAAGCATGAATTCGCCTTCGGCGGGCTCATGACTTGCTCCGATTGCGGCTGCACGATTACCGCCGAATTCAAAAAGGGGAAATACGTCTACTACCGCTGCACGACCCGGCGCGGGGCTTGCGCCCAAGGGAAGGTCATCCGGGAGGAAATCTTGGTCGAACAATTCTCGGAGATCATCGACCGCATGACCTTGGACCCCGAAACCATCCAGAAGGTGAAGGATCATTTCCTGGGAGTGATGAAGGAAGTGGAAACCCTCCGCGCCGAGTCGAAGGCCGCGCTTAAGGAGCAGTTAGAAGCTCTGAAAGACCGGTTGGATCGGGCCTACGAAGATCGTTTGGATGGGAAGCTCTCCGAAGCCCTATGGGTTCGGAAGTCGCAAGAGTGGGAGCGGGAGATATTCCGCCTGGAAGGGCTTTTAAATGCCACCGAGAACGCCGACGAGCGTTTCCAGGAGGAAGGTTTCCTAGTGCTGGACTTGATCGAGAACGCCCGTCCGCTCTACCACGTTCAAGATAAGTTCGGACGTAGGGATTTCCTCAAGATCGTGTGTTCGAACTTCTATTTGAAGGACGGACAGATCAAAGCCGAGTACCGGCAACCCTTTGGAACTGCTGCACTTATGAAGGAAGCGGGAGGGGCCGAAAATCAAGAAGCCCCCTCGCAAGAGGGGGCTTCTGTGAAATGGTCGGGATGGCGGGATTCGAACCCACGACCACCTGAACCCCATTCAGGTACTCTACCAGACTGAGCCACATCCCGAAACTTAAAGGCCGCCCCTTGCAGGACCGCCTTTAAAATGGCTGGGATAATCTACCTAAAAGGGGGCGATTTCGTCAATAAAAGGGCGGATAAACCCGGAAGCCCTTCAATATGGGGCTTCGGCCCTTTCCCCACTCGGAATTCCGCCTCCGGAAATTTATTTTTCGTTGCATACCCAAGCCGGTGGCCGGACAGCCCCATAGCCCAGAGCGGGCCCAGCGCCGGACGGCCGGATCCAAGGCCGCCCCCATCCCTCCGAAAAGGACAGTATCGTGAGCCAAGTTTCCATCCTCGAAAAGCATCGCAAGCAATATCAGCCCAAGGTCCCCCCCTCCCTGCGCCATGGCATCGCCACGGTCAAGGTGGTGGAAGGCGCCGCGGCCGAACCGGCCAAGGATCGCGAGGCCATCCGCAAAAGCTTCCCCAACACCTACGGCAAGCCCCTGATCACCTTCCAAAGCGGCTCGGACGCGGGCGAATCCAAGCCCCTGCGCATCGGCGTGGTGCTGTCCGGCGGCCAGGCCCCGGGCGGGCATAACGTCATCGCCGGCCTGTTCGACAGCGTCGGGGCCATCCATCCCCAAAGCCAGATCTTCGGCTTCCTGGGCGGGCCGGGCGGCCTGGAGAAGGGGAAATACGAGGCCATCACCCCGGAGAAGATGGACGCCTACCGCAACACGGGCGGGTTCGACATCATCGGATCGGACCGCACCAAACTGGAGACCCCGGAGCAGTTCGACCGCTGCATCGAGGTGATCAAGGGCCTGGAGCTCAACGCCGTGGTCATCATCGGCGGGGACGATTCCAACACCAACGCCGCCATCCTGGCGGAGTACCTCAAGGCCAAGGGCCTCTCCACCTCGGTCATCGGCGTACCCAAGACCATCGACGGCGATCTCAAGAACCCCCACATCCCGGTGTCCTTCGGATTCGACACGGCCGTCAAGACCTACGCGGAACTTATCGGCAACATCGCCCGCGACGCGGGATCGGCCAAGAAATACTGGCATTTCATCAAGCTGATGGGCCGCTCCGCCAGCCATATCGCCCTGGAGGCGGGCCTCCAGACCCATGCCAACGTGACCCTGGTCTCCGAGGAAGTGGAGAAGCGGAACCTGAGCCTGGAACAGATCGTGGACGATATCGCCCGCGTCATCTCCGCCCGGGCCGATGCCGGCAAGAACTACGGCGTGGTGCTGATCCCGGAAGGCCTGATCGAGTTCATCCCTTCCGTGAAGAAACTTATCTCCCGTCTCAATGACCTGTTGGCCGGGAACCTGGACGTGGCGAAGGCGTTCGCCAACCAGGATTCGCCGGAAGCCAAGATCGCCTACATTTCGGATTTGCTGAAGGCGGACGCCGCCACCGCTGATCTGGGCAAAACCTTCGCCTCCCTGCCCAAGAACATTCAATTGCAATTGTTGCTGGACCGGGATCCCCATGGCAACGTGCAAGTGTCCCTGATCGACACCGACGCCCTGCTGGCGGAATTGGTGGGCCGCAAGCTCAAGGCCTCCCCCGCCTACAAAGGCAAATTCTCCTCCCAGCGCCACTTCTTCGGCTATGAGGGCCGCGCGGCCGCCCCGTCCAATTTCGACGCCGACTATTGCTACAGCCTGGGCTGCGTCGCGGCCATCCTGGTGCGCAACGGCCGCACCGGCTACATGGCCTCCATCCGCAACGTGTCCAAAGGCGTGGACCAATGGTCCGCCGGCGGCATTCCCATCACCATGATGTTCAACATGGAACAGCGCCACGGGCATCTCAAGCCGGTCATCCAAAAGGCCCTGGTGGAGCTGGAAGGCCCCGCCTTCAAGGCTCTGGTCCAAAGCCGCGCCCAATGGGAAATCCAGGATGCCTTCATTTACCCGGGTCCCATTCAGTACTTCGGCCCCGCGGAAGTGTGCGATGCGATTACGAAGACGTTGGAGTTGGAGCAGGGGTAAGACCGCAAGGAAGGAAGGCCGCACGGAGGAAGGGCTGAGCCCTGTTAGAAACCGGGAAAGCTGTGGCAGCGTTTCGTCTAACCCCTCATTTCCGATCCTTTTCAACATTTTTTGTGAATAGTCCGATGGACAAATCAGGGGAATCAGGAGGCCAAATCCATTAAACTACGGCAATAGCTATACTATCGGAATCACCTAACCTCAATCGGGCCCGTCGGTTGTAATCGGTCCCTCTTGCAGCACTTTTTCCATGTTTTTAAACATGCCTGTTGATTAACTGTTAGGAGTTGGATATATTGATCCAAATCTCCCATGAAGTGCCCGTTCTGTACATGCGAAGAAGATAAGGTGGTCGATTCCCGCTCCAGCCGGGAAGGCAAGGCCATCCGCCGCCGCCGGGAATGCCTGAGCTGCGGCCAGAGATTCACGACGTATGAGTACGTGGAGACCATCCCTCTCACTATCGTGAAGGCGGATGGGCGTCGCGAGCCCTATGACAGGCAGAAAATCCTGGGCGGTCTATATACGGCGTGCAAAAAGCGTCCCGTATCCACGGAAACCATAGACCAGATGGTGGACCAGATCGAGAATACCATCCAGGCCATGCCCGAAAGCGAGATCAATTCCAAGGTCATCGGGGAATTGGCCATGAAGGCCCTGTTTCCGGTGGACGAAGTGGCCTATATCCGCTTCGCCTCGGTCTATCGCAAGTTCAAGGAAATCAAGGAGTTCCTGTCCGAAATCAGCGTCATGCAGCAGAACTACACCTAGAGTCCCCTGCCGCCATCCTGAGGGTGCTGCGGGCCCGCCACCTTCCCCTCGCCGGTACGAGACCGGCGAACCCGTCCTAAATCCGACCCTTTTTGGCGCCCCGCAGCAGCGAGTGGATCTGCTTGGGGTTCAATTCGTTCGGATCCTTTTTCTTCTTGGGAGCGCATTCCTCGCACAGGGGCACATACTCATTGGACACGGAAACGGCACCTTCCGCGCGGCCGGTTTCCATGATCGAGAACTTCATGCAAGGCCGGACCTTCTTGCAACGGTAGCAGGCGACGAGTTCCGGCTTGATTTCGCCCCTGGCGAGCTTGTCCTTGAACTTGTCCTTCTTGGAAATCTCGTAGGCTTTGCTGAGGGCCAGGTTTTTCCGGAGGAAGCGAGCATGATTGTCTTCTTCGGCCATTTTTCCTCCCGGCTGATAGGCCTGCAAGCCCGGGTTTCCCGGGCTCCGGCCTTGGTATTGCCTCGAGTTTGATATAGGAAATTTTGCCGGACCTGGCTAACGGCCATGTCCGTTCCCGGCGGCCATTGCCGGCGCGGATCGGCCCCGGCTCAGAAGGGCACGGGCGGCTCCGAGTCCGGCCAGGAAATGAGGTGGAAAGCGTGATGGGCCATAAACAAGCGTCCGAGCGGGGTGAGCCGGTTGCAGTCCAGGTGCAGGGAACGCTTCTCTCCCGGCCCTTGCATGTGTTCCCCGAGAAACCACTCCACCCGGCCTTCCAGGTCCACCATCTGCACGCGGGGCCCGGAAAGGTCCCGCAAGCGGCGGTTCAGGGAATGGCACCGTTCCCGGTCCGCGTCCTCGGGGAAGAAGCTCGACACCACCGAGAGCAGGCAGATGCGGGACCGGGTTTTCTGGAGCATGAGGGTGATCACGCCGTGGGCGGCCTGGGCGATATCTTCCGGAGACTTGCCGGCGGCCAGGTCCGTGTAGCCGAATCCCAGCACCACCAGGTCCGGCGCCTTGCCGATCACGTGCAGGGGCGTCTCCTTCACGGCATCCTGCCAGACGGCCGTCTCCCCGCCGTACAAGGAGGTGGAAACGTCCGCGCGGGGATGATGCAGGAAAATGTGGTTGGACAGGAGCTCGGCGAAGCCGGAAGGTCCGGCCAGGATTCCATCGCCCCAAAAGATGATTTTCTTCACGACAGCCGTCCGGGGGTTTAAGTGGGCCCACTCCGGCTTGAACGGAGGACCAAGCGATTATGAGTCGCGTGCTCTAACCAACTGAGCTATGGGCCCGAACCCTGAAAGTTATAAAAAAGCCTGAAATATGCGCACAAAACACGGCCATCCGGCGTTATTTTTTGTCATCATGGTTTTTGGCCCGGAGTGGCGCTCCTTCGCGAACGCCGGGACGCATGGGCCCCATTTCCACTCATGATGCAAGCAAAGGACGAACGATGAACAGACCCACGGTGACGCTTTGCGCCGGTCTCAGCCTGGCTTTCCTCCTCCTTTCCGGCTGCCGGTCGCGCCAGGAGGCTTCCGGGGACAAGTACCGGAAAGCCGGCGATCCCATCCATGCCTTGATGCAGTACGAAGAGGCGTTGAAGCGGGGCAAGTTGTCCAAAGAGTTCTACAAGAACTATACCTTGATCAACATCCAGGCCATGGGCCTGCGCGCCAAGGAAGACCCCACCGCGGAATTCCTGGACGTGCTCAAGGACACCGTCGCCAGCTTGCTGGTCCAGCATCCCGACCCCACCAACCAGGCGCTGTTCATCACCACCCTGCGGAACATCGCCTCCGCGCGCATCAAGATGGGCTCGCCGGACGCGGTGGAGGGCGGCTTCCGCTTCCTCCAGGCCGTGGAGAAGGCGGGCGGCGGAGCGGACGCAACCGGCGCGGCCAAGACGGAAATCGTCAATGCCAAGCTCAAGGAGATCGAGGGCGATTTCCGGGAAGCCTCCTCCTCCCCCACCGCCGGCATCGTCGCGGACTACAAGCTGAACAAGCTGGCCATCATGATCGGCGGCGAGACCGCGGAGATGAAGGACCTCTGGTCCAAGGTGCGCAAGCTGAACCTCAACACCTATCTGATGTACGACAATGACGACGTGGATTTGGGCGAGCGCCCGGATTCCCGCATCAACAGGTACGGCGTGCTGCTGGGCATCGTGAAGTACGAACCGGGTTCCACCGCCACCAAGATCCAGGTCAAGGCCTGGAACGGCACCTCCGGTCCCATGAAGTACGTGGGGGACGGCTTCACCCTGTACGACACCGAAGGCAAGTCCTACGCCCCCAGCGCCAAGATCGGCGGCTTCGCCAAGACGGACAAGGACCTGATTCCCAAGGGCGAGGAGTCCAAGACCGGAGGGTTGACTTTCAACCATCCGGCCGGCACCGTGCCCGCCTATCTCGAGTTCAAGAGCAATCAGGGCCTTTCCCGCAAATACCTGCCCTGAGCGTTCCGGGAAGACCATGAACGATAGCGGCCCGAGAGAAGGGGCGGGGATCAGCGCGAGATGACGAGGATATTGCGCTTGGAACTCAAGGTGCGATAGTCCGGGTAGGCGCCCGGATCGGACAGGATCTGACGCGCGGTGACCTGGTAGAAATACACCCCATTGGCCTGTAGGTTCCCCCATGCGTCGCGCCCGTCCCAGGAGGTGGACCCGGAAACCGCCCTTTCGAAGGCTTTCACCAGCAAGCCGCTCTGGTTGTAGATGCGGATCCCGAATTCCAAGCGGTTGCCGCCGGCCGACGGGTCGCCGAAGTCGACTTCCGGAGAGGGCAGCACGGTGGAGAAATGGAAGGTGGTGCCGTTCCGTTTCATGGGATTGGGGAAATTGTAGGCCGAGACGGTATTGAGGGAGCTGTCCAGGGTCAAGTCCATCCGCAATAACCGGGCGGTGTAATTCCCGTATCCGTCCCGGGAGGAAACCTTGAGGACGCGGCGCCCGGGAGGGATCAGGGACCGGTCCAGGGGAAAGCGGTACACCTTCCGGTATAGCTCGTCGATGCCGGGATGCGGGTGGAAGGGATCGAGGGTGCCGGCCACCTCCAGGGTGGTGCCCTCGTCGGGCCCTTCGGCGGAAAGCACTCCACCGGACGAATCGGTCACTTCGATTTCCAGGCAATTGGGCAGGGAGAGTTTGATCTGATCGGGGAAGTCCACCGCTCCCGTTTCCTTCGGATCGCATCCGGTGATGCGGATGACGGGACCCTTTCCGTCCGAATCCACGGCGCATCGCCCTTGCGCCTGGCCCCGGATGGACAGATGGGTTTTCGCGGAACCGCCTTCCCTCTCTTCCGAAGCGTCCCAGGCGAAGGCGAGGATGCGCGCATTGGTGTCCCCGAAGGCGATTTTCTTGGGGATGAAATAATCGGTGGCGAAGCGGTGGTCGCGGTAGGCCAAGGTCCTTTCGAAGAGGATGGCGCCGCGCTGTTCGGCATATTGCGTATCCATGAGGGCGTTCTTGAACGGAGGAGGCCACTTCTTGGGAACGGACCCGGCCAGGATGCTGAGGTTCACGAAACCGGAACCGCTTCCGCCCTCGATGCGGCCGCGGATGGTGTCGCAGTCCAGGGCCTTGAGAGTGTCCGGGGCGCGGACGAAGGAGACGGACAACGGGGGCTTGCGGAGGAGCAGGACCGGCTCGCCCAACAGGGCGTAACGGGAAGGGTTCCGGAAGTCCGCGGAGACTTCGGGGCTGTTCTTGGCCTCCCGCAAGGCGTCGCCGATAGTGACGGGGGCGGTTGAACTATCGGGCGGGAATGCGCGCCGGTAGAAAGCGCTCGCGAGCTGGATGTTCTCGGTGGGATAGGATTCGCGCAGGGCCGAAACCGCGGCGATGGCGCCGCGATCCTTCGCCATCACGAACTGCTCGCTCATGCCCTCGTTCCTCAGGTCCTCGAAACGGCCCACCGTGCAGGAAAAGGCGTTGATGATGGGGGTCCGGCCCGCGTTCTGCATGCGGGCCAAGGCCTTGTTCGATTGCAGCAGCGCTTCGTCCGCCCATTGGTTGTGGGCTCCGTGCCCGACGTAGTTGACCAGCAGGGTGCCTTGGTTGATGAAGGCGAGGAGATCCTGGGTGGCTTCCGGTTTGAAATAAGCGGAATTCATGCGGTAGTCCAGGAGATAGACGCGATCGGAAGTCACCCCCGCTTCATTCCCCTCGATGATCTTGAGCAACCCGTCGGAGTCGGTGGTATGACCTTGATCGATGGGATCGAGATCGTGCGTTGCGCCCCGCTGCGTGCCGTCGTCCGCGGCGAAAACCGCCCGGCCCCGCCAGGCCCCGGCCTTGGCGGGGTCCTCGTATTCCGCGACCTTCTTGAGATAGGCTTCCGCCTCCGCGGCGTTCTTGGCGGGGATGCGGCCCAGGGACAATTCCAGGAGCGACTTGTCCCCCACCCGGTCCCCCGAGTCCAGCAGGGCGTAGAAATCCTCCGAGGCCAGGCCTTCCGAAAAGTCGTTCCCATCGATCAGGTATTCATAGGGCGGGATGCGGACCGCCGGGTCCCGCGAGGCGGAAACCGCGATGTTGCGGTAATCGTAGTCCCCGTCCCCGAACAGGACCACGTATTTCAGGGGATTGGCCCCGGCCCCCCTGCCGCCCCATTCGGAATAGGCCCAACGCAGGAAATCCCGGATGGCGGGCGGCGACATCCTGCCCCCGGAATACTGCCGGTAAATGTCCTCGGCCAGGACGAGCGAAGTTTTCGCCTTGAAGGCCCGTTTGCCGTGGTTGCGGTAAGCTTTGAGGACGGCGGCCTGCTCGGCCAGGGCCCGCGGCGCGATGATGAGATACTCCGGGTTCTCGCCGTCGCCGGTTTCCAGATCGCGGATGGCCCGGCCCGGCGGCGCGGGCAACTCCAATTCGACCGCGCCCTTGACCGGAGCGGACACCTGCCGGTAGACCAGGTAGCGGGCGTCCGCATCCGGGGAAAGGCTGTCGGTGAAGTCCCCGTTCCCGTCCAGGATGGTTTTCCGCGCGGGCACGCCTGCCTCGATGCGCAGGCATGCCGATCCCGCGCCGCCCTGGACCCGGTAGGTGACCCGGCTTCCGAAGGCCGCCGGGAAGATCCACAAGGGCGCGTCCGCCAGGATGAGCCGCCTCCGGTAGACGACGGTATATCCTTCGAATTTCCCATCGCGGCCGCCCCAACGGACGGAATCGATCAGGAGCCTGCCGTCCGGGGGCAGGGATTCCCCGGTAGCATACCAGTTACCCAGGGCCCCCGGCACGTCCGCATGCGCCAGGGGATCCCGGGCGCCTCCCAGCCAGATCCGGAAATCGTCCTGCGCCGCATAGGGGTACGCGAAGATGCCCAGGTAGGCGGTATCCGCCGCCCCGTCCCCCCGGGCGGCGTCCCGGAGGGTTTCCGTTTCCGCGGAAGCCAATTGGGAACGGGTCAGGGTCACGGCTTTGCGCCCTTCCCGGCAGCTTCCGTTCCAATGCCAGAACCACAGGAAACCCGTGGCCGAGTCCTCATGGCCGGCCCCATTGCCTCTTTCGCAAGCCACCGACTTGGCGTCCTTTTCGGCGCGAAGGTAATGGTAAACGGAGGTTTGCGGCGGGGAGGCGGGCGCCGGGGAGGGCGATTCGGCCAGGCGCAAGGCGGCTCCCGGCCCTTTGCCGGAACCGTCCAGATAGTAATAGTTCTCATAGGAATACGGATCGGAAACGAACCCGAACCGGACGGGTCCGCCCGCTCCCGGCAGGCGTTTCCACAGGCTGGTCCCGTGGCCGAAGAACCGGATGGAGTCGCCCGCATCGAAGATGTTGTCCGCATCCGCGTCGCGGACCTCGATGGGCACTTCCTCCAGGTTCCCGGGTACCGGCCGCGAAGAGAGGATGGCGCGGGAAAGGGTATCGTTCGGCCCCGCGTACAGGCGCAGGTTGCGGACGGGGATCGCCTGCCAGGTGGGCGCCTTCGCGACGATGTCCGCGAACGTCAGGGCATACACCCGGTCCTCATCCAGGTTCTCCAGGTTCCTGTCCCCGACCCGGATGCGGATGAGGCTGTCGCCCAACGCGGATCCGGAAACGGCCCGCCGGGCCCCTTTGGCCAGGGCGCGGGCGCCGGAAGCGGACCCGTGGAAGGA
>DATENA010000145.1:0-7545 GCA_035275285.1 Fibrobacteria bacterium
GACGCCCGGCCGATGCCGGGCATGAACGGAAAGCCGCCCGGACCGGGCGGGACGATTTTGGAAAGGAAGATGCAGTGAAAGCGACTATCAGCGAACCGACAACCACCGAGCGCGTGCTCGAAATCGAAGTGGAGCGCGAGCGCCTCGACAGGATTTTCGACCAGAAGGTCAGGAAATACAGCAAGGAAGTCCGCATCAACGGATTCCGTCCCGGCAACGTGCCCAAGGAAGTGATCGCCAAGCGCTTCAAGGACCCCATCAATGCGGAGTCCCTGGAAGCCCTGATCGAAGAGGTCCTGAAGGAAGCCTGCAAGGAACACAATATCGAGCCCATCGCCCCCGGCCGCATCGACAAGCTGGAGAACGAGCAGGGCAAGCCCATCATGGTCAAGGCCATCCTGGAAGTGGATCCCCCCGTGGAGATCAAGGACTACAAGCTGGACATCCCCGTGCACGGCGCGGACATCTCCGACGAGGAAGTGGACGCCCAGGTCGAAGGCCTGCGCAAGCGCCAGGCCGAGGAGACCCAGGCCGACCGCGCCGCCGCCCTCGGCGACGTGGTGGTGGCCCAGTACCTCGCCATCAGCATCGGCGGCGAGGCCAAGCCCCTGCCCCCGCGCCCCGAATTCCGCATGGAACTCGGCACCAGCAGCGTGCCCGCCATGGACCGCGCCCTCATCGGCGCCCGGGCCGGCGACGAGAAGCTCGTCTCCTTCACCTTCCCCGCCGACTACGCCCAGCCGGACTTCGCGGGAAAGGACTCGGAGTATCAGTTGAAGATCCTGGAGGTCATGGAAATCAAGCTTCCCGCCCTGGACGATGAACTGGCCAAGAAGTTCCACTTCGACACCCTGGATATCTTCCGCGCCCGCATCCGCGAGGATCTGGCCAAGCAATCCCTCCAGAAGGCCAAGGAAGAAGCCTACGAAGAGGCCATGCGCCGCCTGATGGAAACCAACCCGTTCGAGATCCCCAAGGCCCGCATCCGGAACTACGTGAAATACAAGCTGGAACAGCAGGGCCACGTGCATGACAACGACGATCACGGCCATGATCATTCCGATCTGGAACAGGAAGCCGCTTTCAACATCCGCCGCTACCGGTTGCTCGAGGAGATCTCCAAGAAGGAGAAAATCAAGCCCACTCCGGAGGAGGTCGATGCCCGCCTCAAGGAGATGGCGGAGCAATACGGCACCGATTTCGAAACGCTCAAGGCCTCCTTGCGCAAGAGCGGCAAGATCCTCGACGTCCGCGAGGAATTGAAGTCGGAAAAGACGCTCGATTTCGTGATCGGGTTCAAGCGCGAAGGCGGAGCGTGAGCCCACCAGTGCAAGGAGAGGCTCGCCGCGCCGCGCTACGCGAGGCGCGGTTACTAGGAGGAAACCCGGCGCCGGGCGGAGCTTCGATAAAGGTCTGGCTTCTTTCTTGTGCAACGGGTAAAATGGAGATATGTATATTACCATAAACTCAATTTTCACCTCGGGAAGATAGGTCGCGCATGTACATACCCACAGTCATCGAAACCACCGGACGCTCGGAGCGGGTCTACGACATCTATTCGCGCCTGCTGAAGGATCGCATCGTCTTCATCGGGTACGAGATCAACGATCAGGTGGCCAATGCCATCATCGCCCAGATGTTGTTCCTGGAATACGAGGATCCGGACAAGGATATCATCCTCTACATCAACAGCCCGGGCGGCGTGGTCACTTCCGGCCTGGCCATCTTCGACGTGATCAAGTTCGTCAAACCGGACGTGCAGACCATCTGCGTGGGATCCTGCATGAGCATGGGGGCCCTGCTCCTGGCTGCCGGCACCAAGGGCAAGCGCTTCATCCTGCCCCACGGCAAGGTCATGTTGCACCAGCCCAGCGGCGGCGCCACGGGACAGTCCTCGGACATCCAGATCCACGCCAAGGAAATCATCAAGACCAAGAAGGAGCTGCTGGGCATCCTGGCGGAAGCCACCGGCAAGAGCCAGGAGCAGATCCAGAAGGACACCGAGCGCGATCTGTACATGAACGCGCAGGAGGCCCTGGCCTACGGCATCGTGGATGAAATCTTCAACCCCGGCAACCGGAAGAAGAAAGCGGCGGCATAAGGGTATGGCGAAGACCGGCAATGGCTACGGATTGATCCGCTGCTCGTTCTGCGGCAAGAACGCGGAACAGGTGGAAAAGATCATCACGGGCCCCAGCGTGCACATCTGCAACGAATGCGTGGCGATGTGCAATGACATCCTGACCGAAGAGTCGCAGAAGGATATCCAGGTCGCCGCCGGCGTCGCGCCCGCCTCCAGCCCGCTCGACATCAAGCGTCATCTCGATGAGCACATCATCGGCCAGGACGATGCGAAAGTGTCCCTGGCCGTGGCCGTGTACAACCATTACAAGCGCATCGCCGCCCGCGCCGGAGCGGACGGCGTGGAGGTGGAGAAGTCCAACATCCTTTTCCTGGGCCCCACGGGTTCGGGCAAGACCTTGCTGGCCCAGACCATCGCCAAGTTCCTCAAGGTCCCCTTCACCATCGTGGACGCCACCATCCTCACCGAGGCCGGCTACGTGGGCGAGGACGTGGAGAACATCATCGTGCGCCTGCTCCAGGCCGCCGATTACGACGTGGAGCTGACCGAACGCGGCATCGTCTACATCGACGAGATCGACAAGATCTCGCGCAAGAGCGCAAACCCGTCCATCACCCGGGACGTGTCCGGCGAGGGCGTGCAGCAGGGCCTGCTCAAGCTTCTGGAAGGCACCGTGGCGGCCGTCCCTCCCAAGGGCGGGCGCAAGCATCCCGAGCAGAACCTGATCCAGATCAACACCAAGAACATCCTGTTCATCTGCGGCGGCGCCTTCGAATCCCTGGACAAGATCATCGAGCGCCGCACCCGCGAGACCAGCCTGGGCTTCGGCGCCGCGCCCCAGTCCAGGACCGACCGCAAGATGGGCGCCATCCTCAAGTTGGTCGAGCCGGACGACCTGATCCAATTCGGCCTCATCCCGGAGTTGGTGGGCCGCCTGCCCGTCATCACCGCCCTTGAAGAGCTGCCCCGGGAGGCGCTGCTCGACATCCTCACCAAGCCGCGCAACGCCCTGGTGAAGCAATACACCAAGCTCTTTGAGATGGACGACGTCCGCCTCAAGTTCCAGCCGGAAGCCCTGGAAGCCATCGTCGATCGCGCCATCCAGCGCAAGACGGGGGCCCGGGGCCTCCGCTCCGTGATGGAAAGCGCCTTGCTGCCCATCATGTTCGATCTGCCTTCCCGCACGGACGTGGCCGAATGCGTGGTCACCCGGGAAGTGGTCGAACATAAAAAAGAGCCGATGCTCATCCTCAAGAAGAACAAGAAGAAACTCGCGTAGCGAGTTTCCGCTCGCGTAGCGAGTTTCCGCTCCTATTCGCCGGCCCTGCCGGCCATCCTGCCTTTTAAACCCATGCGAATCGCAAAGCGGACCCTTTTCGAAGCCTTTCAGGATTGGTTTTCTCCGAGATCGGACATATATTGTATTCATGAATAGGAAAAAAATCGGAATAAATATAAGTGTCAGACTTGGAAAGAGAAGTCAGATGGTTTTGCCCAAAGAGGTCCGGGATTGGCTCGGAGTGGAGGAGGGGCAAAGCGTGGTTTTCCAGATCGGGGAGAAGGGCGTGAACGTGGTCAGCTCGGCCCAATTCGCCAGGGATACCTTCGGATCCTTCCCCAAGGCCTGGGGGGAAAAGGCCGGGGATTCGGATAG
This sequence comes from Fibrobacteria bacterium, assembly GCA_035275285.1. Lineage (GTDB taxonomy): Bacteria > Fibrobacterota > Fibrobacteria > UBA11236 > UBA11236 > Chersky-265. The sequence goes on from DATENA010000145.1 coordinate 3,738, forward strand.
ATACCTGCAGCGCGAGCGTTCCTCCTGGGAGAAAGACGCTTGAAGGACGCCGATTTGAAGCGGATCCTCGCCCATTCCCGCAAGGTAGGCTTGGACACTTCGGTGCTGGTTTACCATTTTGAGGGGAACAGCCGGTATCGGCCGCTGACATCGCATATCTTTTCGGCCATCGCGGGCGGATTGGAAGCGATCTTGTCGCCGGTAGGAGTGATCGAATTGCTCGTGCAGCCATTCCGCTCAGGCAACGTGAAAGTGACGGAAGCGATCATCGGGCAATTGCGGAACATGCCGAATTTCACCTACCTCGCCATGGGATTCGAAGTGGCCGTCGAAGCGGCGCGCATCAGGGCGAAATTCGGGCTCAAGACCCCGGACGCCACGCATTTGGCGACCAGCCTGCTGGGCGAGGCGGATGCCTTCATCAGCAACGATGAGGATTTCAAAAAGATTACGGGGAAGGAGAAGATAAAGATTCTCCACCTGGAGGATTACCTTGGCTAATTCCCGCTCCAAAGAACAGCCCCCGGCGGCGGAGTCCGCCGGCGTCCAGGCCGCCAACGCCGCCGCGGCAGCGGATGCGGCCGAAAAAGCGCGGGTCGCCTCCGCGGAAGAATGGGCCCAGCTTCTGGCAGCCGGACTTCCGGTCATCCCCTTGCGGGACATCATCCTTTTCCCGGGCACGGTGACCCCCATCCTGCTGGGCCGCCCGCAATCCCTGTCGGCCATGATGCGGGCCATGGAAAGCCCGTCCCAGCTCGCATTGTTCGCCTTGCAGAAAACCGCCTCGGAAGACGACGTGGCGCCGGAATCCCTGAAGACCGTGGGCGTGGTGGGGCGCATCGCCTCGTCCCTGTCCCTGCCCAACAACCTGTCCAAGATCCTGGTCGAATCCCTGGGCGCGGCGCGGGTGACGCAATGGCAGACCTTGCCCGCCTTGATCCTGGCCAACCTGGAGCCCGTGTCCCCCGTGCCGCTCAAGGAGGAGACCGCGCGCCGCCGCATCGAGTCCACGCGCGTCCTGTTCGCCGAGTACCTCTCCCAGAACCCCGATCTGCCCCGCGGCGTGGCGGATCTCATCGACGGGCTGGCCAGCGCCGAAGAGAAGGTGTACGGGATGGCCGGCCACCTGAAAATCCCGGTGGAACTGAAGCAATTGCTGGTGGAAGAGCCGACCCTGGAATCCAAACTGGACATGATCCAGGAGTTCCTGCGCAACGAAGTGGACACCACCGTGATGGGCCGCCGCCTGGAGCATGAAGTGCGCGCCGGCATCGCCCAGAGCCAGCGGGAGTATTTCCTCACCGAGCAGTTGCGCAAGATCCAGTTCGAGCTGGGATCCTTCTCGCCGCCCCTGAACCACGAGATCAAGCAGCTGGAGGATTCCGTCAAGGCCAAGGGCATGCCCGAAAAGGTGCAGGCGCGCGTGATGGCGGAGCTGAAGCGGCTGGAATACCTGAACCCCTCCTCGCCGGAGTATTCCGTGGTGCGCACCTACGTGGACTGGTTCCTGGGCCTGCCTTGGAACAAGTACAACAAGGACAACCTCGATCTCCAGAACGTCAAGAGGCAGCTCGATCGCGATCACCATGGGCTCAAGCAGGTCAAGGAGCGCATCCTGGAGCACGTGGCGGTGTACAAGCTTTCCAAGCACCATTCCACGCCCATCCTCTGCCTGGCGGGCCCGCCAGGCGTGGGCAAGACCTCCCTCGGCAAGTCCATCGCCCAGGCCCTGGGGCGCGAGTTCGTGCGCATCTCCCTGGGGGGGGTGCGGGACGAGGCCGAAATCCGCGGCCATCGCCGCACCTACATCGGATCCATGCCGGGGCGCATCGTGCAGGCCCTGAAGAAGAGCCAGAGCATGAACCCGGTCATCCTCCTGGACGAGATCGACAAGATGGGCAGCGACTTCCGCGGCGATCCCGCTTCGGCGCTCCTGGAAGTGCTGGACCCGGAGCAGAACCAGGAGTTCATCGATCACTTCATGGAGATAGGCATCGATCTCTCCCAGGTCTTCTTCGTCACCACCGCCAACGTGGAAGAGCAGATCCCGGTCCCGTTGCACGACCGCCTGGAAGTGATCCGCATCTCGGGCTATTTCGATTCGGAGAAGCTCGAGATCGCCAAGGGCTACCTGGTGCCCAAGGTCAAAACCTCCTCCGGCCTGGAGAACGGCCAATTGGACCTGGACGACGCGGTGCTGTCGACGCTGATACGGCGTTACACCCGCGAGGCGGGCGTGCGCCAATTGTCCCGCCAGATAGCCAAGATCGCCCGCAAGCGCGCGCGCGAGGTGGTGGACTTCCAGGATCGCAAGGCGTCCAGGCCGGAAAAATCCGCCAGGACCGGCAAGCCGGGGCCCATCTCCCGGGAAAGCCTCATCGGGTATCTGGGCGTGCCCATCCGCCAGGAACGCATCGTACCCGACACCTCCAACCCAGGCGTGGTGACGGGCCTGGCCTGGACCCCCGTGGGCGGGGAAATCCTGCGCGTGGAATGCACCTTGCTGTCGGGCAAGGGCCGCCTGCATCTCACCGGCCATCTGGGCGAGGTGATGAAGGAGTCGGCCCAGATAGCTTTGACCCTGGTGCGGGAACGCGCCCGCCGCTACGGCGTGGATCCGGAAGTCTTCCATAAGACCGACATCCACCTGCACGTGCCGGAAGGATCCATTCCCAAGGACGGGCCCTCCGCGGGAATCGCCATCACCCTGGCCCTGGTCTCGGCCATGACCCGGCGGAAGGTGGACCCGAAGATCGCCTTCACGGGGGAGGTTTCCCTGGTCGGCAAGATCCACGCCATCGGCGGTCTGCCGGAGAAGTCCCTGGCGGCCTTGCAGGCGGGGGTGAACCGGGTGATGGTCCCGCTGGAGAACAATCCGGAAGTCCGCGAACTGCCGGCCGAGGCCAAGAAGGGCCTGAAGATCGACCTGGTGGACCATATCGACGACGTCCTGGCCGCCGTGTTCAAGCCTTCGGCCCGCCCCCGGGTCCCGCCCGGGGAGGCGGTGCAGCCGCTCGGAAAGGCGGTGCGGCCGTCCGGCCGGGCGTCCCGCCGGGGTCCCGGGAAACCCCGTTAATACCGTATCCCGCAGGCTACCCAAATGGACGATCTCGAAGGGAATTATCTCGCCGTCGCCGGGCGCATCCGGGCGGCCTGCGCCCGGGCCGGACGCGATCCCGCCGGAGTGCGGCTGATCTGGGTGAGCAAGAACCATCCGCGGGAAAGGGTGGTCGAGGCGCTGGCCCTGGGCGCCCGCCATTTCGGGGAGAACCGCGTCCAGGAGGCGATGGAGAAATTCCCCCTGCCGGGCGCCCCCCTGGGGCACGAGCTCCACTTCATCGGGCGTTTGCAGAAGAACAAGATCCGCAAGGTGCTGCCCCTGGCCACCACCCTCCATTCCATCGATTCCCTGGAGCTGCTGGAGGCGGTGGATCGCATCGCCGGGGAAATGGGGGTGCGCCGGAACGTGTTCCTGCAGGTCAATACCTCCCGCGAACGCGCCAAAGGCGGATTCGAGCCCGAAGCCCTGCTGCCGGCCCTGGCCGGCCTCCCCCCTCTGCCGCATCTCCGCATCGTGGGCCTGATGACCATGGGTCCCCTGGAGACCGCCTCGGGCGCCCCCGCCGGCCCGGAAGAGGCGCGCGCGTGTTTCCGGGAACTCAAACGCCTGCTCGGGGCCGCCCGGGACCAGGCTGCAAGGCTGGGAGCGGCCGGGGGAGGGTCCGGGCCCGGAGGCGCCTTGAAGGACATGGCCTGGCTGTCCATGGGCATGTCCGGGGACTTCGAGGTGGCGATCGAGGAGGGGGCG
>DATENA010000146.1:0-8328 GCA_035275285.1 Fibrobacteria bacterium
AACCCCTGTCGTCGCCGTGAAAGGGCGATGTCCTAGGCCTCTAGACGATGGGAACAAGACCTGAGGGGGCAAAAGTTAATTCCAATCGGGGCTTTTTAAAAGGGCCCGGAGAGGCGGATTTTACGGCAAACCCAGATAAACCCGGCCCTCCACGAAGATCCGGAACAGTTCCGCGTCGATTTTACCGGCCTTGACTTCCAGGTTGAGGATGTCCAGGGCCTTTTCGGCGGGCATGGCCTTTTTGTAGGGCCGATCCGAAGCGGCCAAGGCGTCGAAGATGTCGCAAACCGTCATGATCTGGGAAGGCAGGGGGATGGCATCCCCCATCAAATGCCGGGGATATCCCGTGCCGTCCAGCTTTTCATGATGGGCGTAGGCGATGACGGGAACCTGGCGCAGGTCCGAGGTCCAGGGGATTTGCGAGAGGAACTTCCACGTATGCGAAACATGGGAGTTGATCTCCTCCCGCTCGGTTTCGCTGAGGGTCCCCTGGGGGATCAGCAGCCGGGAAAGCTCTTCGGGTTTGAGATATCCCGCGGGGGACCCGGACACGTCCAGGTAGGTGCGCGGCTCCAGGGACTTGAGGTATTCCAGAGTGGCCGCTTCCAGCCGGTTGGGTTCGTTGGCCTTGCGGATGGTCTCCAGGAAAACGTCCACGCTTTCCAGGTTGCGCTTCTCCTCCGCTTCCAGGCGGCGCAAGGCCGCGTCCGGATCGGGTTCCAGCCCCGCCCGCAACAGGGCGACCTTGGCCTTCTCCGATTCCCAGTTGATGGTGCGCTTGATGAATTCGGCGCGCATGCGGATGCCTTCCAGCTCCTCCGGGAAGAGCTTCTTCGACTTGGTCAGGATATGCTCGCGCACGCCTATCTTGCCGAAGTCATGGAGCAATGCGGCATAGCGCATTTCGCGCACCTGGGTATCGTTCAGGCGCACCTGGGCGAACCTGCCGGTCCCGGTCCTGGCCACGCATTCGGAAAGGCGCGCGCAATAGCCGGCCACGCGGTGGGAGTGGCCGGAGGTGGTGGGATCGCGGGATTCGATGGCCGTGACGCTGGCGTTGATGAAGCCCTCGAAAAGCCTTTGGATGTCGAGCTCGTATTGCGCGTTCAGCAAGGCCACGGAGGCCTGGGAGGCCAGGGACAAGGAGAGGTTCTGATCCTCCTGCCGGTAGGCGACCACCTGCTCGTCGGCGGCTTTCAAGGAGGTGATGGGGGCGGTCTTGATGCGGCATTTGTTGATGAGCTGGATGGCGCCCACTACCCGGTTGCGGTGGTCCTTCATGGGCAGGGTCAGCATGGAGCGGGTGCGGTACCCGGAGGTGCGGTCGAAGCCGTTGTTGTGCCGGAACTCCGCCGTTTCGGGAATGGCGTAGACATCCGGGATGTTGATGGGCTTGCCTTCCATCATGGCGAAACCGCTGATGGAGGACTTCGTCGGAGGCATGGTCATTTCCGCGAAGTTGAAGGCCACGGAGGCGTTGCGGGTCAGCTTGAAGCGGATGCGCTTGTCGGCCCAATAATTCCCTTCGATTTCCTCCGCGTTCTCCTTCCGCTCCACCAGGTAGAGGCAGCCGGCGTCGCTGCCGGTCAGTTCCATGGCCTTTTCCAGGATCATGTTGAGCAATTGGTCCAGGTTCTTTTCGGACATCAAGGCGATGCCCACCTGGTTCAACTGGCGGTTGCGGGTTTCCGTGATGGCGTTGGTGTTGTGCAGCTTCAGGGTCTGCTCCTTGAGCTGCAGCAGCCGGCACATGTGGTTGCAGGCGAGGGAAAGCTCCATGGCGGAGGGATTGCGGGACAGGCGGATGTCCACCCAGGGAGGAGGGGTGGAACCGGAGGTTTCGGAAGGATCCCAAAGCATCACGCCCACGTGCTGGAACAGGAAGTCGTAGTCCTCTCCCGGTTCCAGGGAATCGGGGGTGATCACCAGGATGCTGAACGGGTAAATGTCCTTGAGCGACAGGGACTTCCGGCTTTCGAGCAGCCGGCCCGAAGGGAGGTTGGCGGGGAACTCCAATGCCGTGAAATTATGGATTAAAACGGCGGGCAAGCCGGCTTCACGGCCGGGGTCGGCGTTTTGGCGATAGGGCGGAGCCACACCCGATTATACCCATTCTCCGGGGTCCGTTTCAGCCGGGAACTCGGGTTGGAGAGTCAAACTTTTGAACCTGAGGGACCGGGGTCGGCGGTTCTTGCGCCGACCCGCTCATGGGCCTTTATCTTTGGCGAAAACTATTTTAAACTATAGTCTTATGAAAATCAGGCTTCGGGGAAGGGTGAAGGCCAAGTGAAATACGGCATTTACTCGGACATCCACAGCAATCTCGAAGCCCTGGAAAAAGTCCTCGAAACCATGGAAACCATGGGCGTGGAACGGCGCATCTGCCTAGGCGATGCCGTAGGCTACGGCGCCAATCCCAACGAGTGCGTCAATCTCATCAAGAACGTGAGCGCCGTGACCTTGCTGGGCAACCACGATTCGGTGGCGCTAGGCCGCGAGTCTTCCGAGAACTTCAACTTCTACGCGCGCAAGGCCATCGAATGGACCAAGGAGAACCTCGACAAGCCGTCGGTGGATTTCCTGGACAAGCTCCCCTACGTGGTGGACGAACCGCCCCTCACCTTCGTGCATGCCAGCCCCCGCTCGCCGGTGGATTGGTACTACATCACCAGCTTCGACGACGCCATCGACGCCTTCTCCTTCTTCAGCGAGAAGATCTGCTTCGTGGGGCATACGCATATCCCGTCCATCGTGGTGATGGAGAACGAGCAGTCCTTCTGGGTGTCCGAGACCTTGTCCCACAAGCTGCAACCCAACCAACGCATCCTGGTCAACGTCGGCAGCGTGGGCCAGCCGCGCGATCGCATCCCCCTGGCGAGCTGGTGCCTGTGCGATACCACCGCCATGACCGTGGAAATCGTCCGCGTCACCTACGACATCCCCAAGACCCAGGACCGCATGCGCCGGTTGGGATTCGCGGAGTTTTTGATCAATCGACTGGCTGAAGGCCGGTAAGACCCGCAGAGGTCTTTCCTCTGAAGGTCATTGAGGCCTTTACCGTGTGGTCCCCTGGTCGGGAGTACAGGCTGAACCCCGTTACCGCGGCTTCGCACTCAGACCTCAAGGTATGTCATAGTGCTCGCCCTTCGGAGTCGGGAATCGGGAGTTGAATACGGAAGATCTTCGTATTCAACTCCCGATTCCCGGCCCCCGACTCCCGACGTGATGCCGCTACAACCCTCCACTGCGTCAAATTTACCCTTCACTACCCCTCCGCTCCTCTTCCTCTTTCTTACTTTTCCCCCCGCATGACCCCCCGCTCTTTCCGATCCGCGAAACCTGGAAAAGGCCCCGAAGCCGATACGGCCCAGGGTCCGGCGAGCGGGAGCCCGCGCAATGGCGGCAAGGGTTCCAGAGGCGCGCCTCCGCCGCCGCACGTCATCCGGGATGCGGCCCGCAAGCTGGTGGAAGGGCTGAACCAGGAGCAGGCCGCCGCCGCCATCGCTCCGCCCGGTCCCGTGCTGGTGCTGGCCGGGGCGGGTTCCGGCAAGACGCGGGTGCTGGTCACGCGCATCGTGCATCTCCTGGCCTCCGGGGCCGCCGAGGCGGAAAGCGTGGTGGCGCTCACCTTCAGCAACCGGGCCGCGCGCGAGATGGAAGCGCGCCTCAAGTCCTACGCGGGCCGCGCGGCCGAGGGCGTGTCCATCAGCACCTTCCATTCCCTGGGGCTCAAGCTGGTGCGCGAGCATGCGGAGGCGCTGGGCCTGGCGCGCGATCCCGGGATCCTGGACATGCATTCGCGCCTGTCCCTGGTGGTGGGGCAGGCGTCCAAGCACGGCGCGCGCAACAAGAAGTTCGATCCGCTGGACCTGGCCAACGTGCTCTCGCAGCTCAAGGAGAAGGGCCATACGCCCGCCGATTGCCCGGCCGACACCGAATACGGCACGCGCCTGCCCCGCATCTACAAAGGCTACGAGAAGGCCAAGCACGATGCGAACCTGGTGGACTTCGAAGATCTCATCCGCATGCCCATCCGCCTGCTGCGGTCCCGGCCCGACTTGCGCGCCAAGGTGCAGGCGCGCTGGCGGCATTTCCTGGTGGACGAGTTCCAGGACACCAACGGGGCCCAGCTGGAAATGCTCAGGCTGCTGGTGGCCGGGGACGGGAGCGTCTTCGTGGTGGGCGACGACGATCAGAGCATCTACGGATGGCGCGGCGCGGAGATGCGCAACCTGCTGGACTTCGAGACCCACTTCCCGGGCGCGCGGCTGGTCAAGCTGCAGCGCAACTACCGTTCCAGCGGCAACATCATCTCCGCCTCCAACGCCGTGATCCACAAGAACACCTTGCGCCGGGCCAAGGAGGTCTACACTTCGCGGGACGAAGGCGAACCCCTGTACCACCACGTGGCGGACGACGAAAAGGGCGAGATGGACTGGCTGGTGGCCAAGGTCAAGGAACTGAACGCGGTGGAGAACCTGGACTGGCGCGAGATGGCCCTGCTGGTACGGACCAACATCCAACTGCGCGAATACATGGACCAGTTCATCGTGACGGGGGTGCCTTTCATGGTCAAGGGCGCCAACAACCTGCTCGAGCGATCGGAAGTGCAGACGGTGCTGGCCTATGCCAAGCTGATGGCCAATCCCCAGGATGAAATGTCCCTGGCCCGGGTGCTGCGGTTCCCCAACCGCGGTTTCCCCAAGGACCTGCTGGACCTGGTGCCGCGTCCGGAGGAGATGCCGGTTCAGGCCTGCATCCGGGCGCATTGCGAGACCCTCGGCACGCCCTGGACCCGGGAACTGCTGGCCTTGCTGGACAAGGTGGACGCCTGCGCGGCCGCGGTGAAGGCGGGGGGCTTCTACGCTCCCCTGAGCGATCTCCTCGCCTACGCCAAAGTGGTGGAAGCCTTCGAGGAGGGCAGCCACAAGCGCAATCGCGTGGAGGAGTTCCTCCGCCTTTTCCGGAACGAGGAGACCCGCAATCCGGACGCGCGCCTGGTGGAGGTGCTGAACGCCCTGGCCCTGAGCACCCAGTCCGACGACGATTGGGAAGACAGGCCCGGGCTGCGCCTGATGACCGTGCATGCGGCCAAAGGGCTGGAGTTCCATACGGTTTTCCTGCCGCAACTGGACGACGACTCCTTTCCGGCCAAACCCAACCATACCGACACCGGTATCGAGGAGGAAAGGCGGTTGTTCTACGTGGCCATGACCCGCGCCAAGAAGCGCCTGTTCCTGTCCTGGCCCGCCACCAAGATCCATTATCGCGTGACCAAGGACGTGATTCCCTCCCGGTTCATCTTCGAAATCCCCCCGGACCGCTGGGACGGGCCCCTGGGCAAGAAGGACAAGGAAGAGAAAAAGGAATTCCTGGACAACTTTTTCGCGTCCCTGCGCTCCTCCTTCGACGACGAAGCCCTGTAATCCGCGGGCGGGAAGCCGCCGCGGCCGGAGCCCGCGCGGCCCCGCTGCTTGGGGCCTTCCGCGAATATGCCTACCTTTCCAGCCATGAGCACGGAACCGGCGTCGGAAACGGCCCTCCTGGAAACCTTCTACGCCTGTTTCGCCGGACGCGATCACCAGGGCATGGCCGCTTGCCATCATCCCTCCGCCTCGTTCCGGGATCCGGCGTTCGATCCGAAGGGGAAGAACCTGGAGAAATCCATCCAGGCCCATCCGGAATGCCGGGAGCGCCCGGAAGCCGCGGCCTGATGAAAATCCGCCTCGTATGCGTCGGCAGATTGGCCAATGCCGGCCTGAAATCCCTGGCGGAAGACTATGGCAAGCGGATTCAACGCATGTGCGACATGGAGATCATCGAGGTCAGGGATGCGCAGGATCGGGACGGCGCCGCGCGGCTGGACAAAGAGGCGGAGCGCATCCGCGCCGCCGCGGAACCCTTGTCCGAATGCGCCCTCTGGGACGAGGCGGGCGAAGCCCTGGACTCGCCCGGGTTCAGCCGGCTCATCGCGAAGCTGGAAGACAACGCGGCCAGGCGCTTTACCATGATCATCGGATCCTCCCACGGCGTGGCGGCGGGCTTGAAGGCGGAGATCCCCCGCAAGCTGCAATTGAGCCGGTTCACCTTGACCCATGAATGGGCCCGGGTGCTGGCGCTGGAACAGATCTACCGCGCGCGCTGCATCCAAAGGAACATCCCCTATCATCATTGACGGGGAACGGCGATCGGACCATGCAAGATTCACAGGCAACGACGCGGAGCGGGGATCCGGGGGTTCCCGGCCGGGCCTATCTCCTGAGGGAGCTGGCCGTTCCCGCCTCGGATCCGGACCCGGATCTGGCGGCCGCCATCGCGGGGTTCCTGCGCGTGAAGCGCGGCAAGATCAGCGCGGTGAAGGTCCTGCGCAAGTCCCTGGATTCGCGCAAACGCAACCAGCCTCTATGGCGGTACACCCTGGAGTTCACGTTCGCGGGCGAACTCAGGCATCCCAAGGTCTCCCCGGCCGGAACCGGACCGGCGGGCTCCGCGTCCGGCGCGCCCGCGCCCGGGGCGGCGAAATACCGTCCGCCTGGATCGCGCGTCGCCGTCATCGGCAGCGGGCCCGCGGGCATGGCGGCCGCCCTGGGCCTGGCGCGCAAGGGCTACCGGGTGACCGTGTTCGAGCAGGGGAGCGAGGTGGGCAAGCGCTTCCACGATATCCGCAAGTTCCTGAAGGGGAACGTTTTCAATCCCCATTCCAACATCCTGTTCGGCGAAGGCGGGGCGGGCACGTTTTCCGACGGCAAGCTCACCTGCCGCACCCGCACGCGCTTCACGGAAACCTTCCTGAAGGAGCTGGTAGCCTGCGGCGCCGACGAAGACATCGTCTACCTCTCCCACCCCCACATCGGCACGGACAAGCTGCAATTCATCGTCAAGGCCTGGCGCGAGCGCTGCAAGGAGCTGGGATGCGAGTTCCGCTTCGACACCCCGGTGGAGTCCCTGCTGGCCTCGGAAGGGCGTATCTCCGGAGTTACCGTGGGCGGCATCCCGGAGCCGTTCGACGCGCTGGTGCTCGCGGCCGGCCACTCTTCGCGCCCGCTGTACCGCCGCCTGGCGGAGCTGGGCGTGGCCATGGACCTCAAGCCCTTTTCCGTGGGCGTGCGCGTGGAGCATCCCCAGGAGATGGTCAACCGCCGGCAACTGGGGGACCGGGTGGATCCCTCCTTGACGGGGGCGGCCGAGTATTACCTCACGTACAACGGCGAGACCGAGGGGCACAGCGCCTATTCCTTCTGCATGTGTCCGGGAGGCGTGGTCGTCCCCTGCGCGGACGCGGAGGACGGGCTTTTCACCAACGGCATGAGCTATTCCAACCGCGCGGGCGCCTTCGCCAATTCCGCCGTGGTGGTTCCCGTCACCCCGGCCGATCTGGACGCCTGGACCGAGCCGGACGTCGCGGGCTCCGCATCCGCCGGTTCCGCACCCGCGCCGGATACCGCCGCCCCCGGCCGCGTATTGTCGGGCCTGGATTTCATCCGCGATCTGGAGATCAAAGCCTATGCCCTGGGAGGCGGGGAGTTCGTGTTCCCGGCCCAGACCATCCAGGCCTATCTGGACGATCGGGTCGACGCGCTTCCCGCCCCGCGCACCTCCTTTCCCAAGCCGGTCAAGTGGGTCAACCTGCGCCCGCTCTTCCCGCCCAAGATAGCCCGGGCCCTGCAGGAGTCCTTCCGCAATTTCGATCGCAAGCTGCCCGGTTTCATCGAGCACGGCCTCATCATCGGCCCGGAATCGCGAACGTCTTCTCCGGTGCGCATCCTGCGCCATGCCGCGTCCCTGGAGTCCGTGTCCACTCCGGGGCTGTTCCCGCTGGGGGAGGGGGCGGGCTATTCCGGCGGCATCGTCTCCTCCGGCGCGGACGGTTTCCGTTTGGCGGAAGGGTGGGAGGCGTGGGAAACCCAGGGGGAAGGGGATGGGGGGAGAGAAGGTAAACGTCAAAGTTCAAAGTTCAAGGTTCAAAATTGAAGATGAAGATGAAGATGAAAGGCAAAATGAGTGATGGAATGGGGGAATGGTATTTTCCCTCATTTTGCGCTTTGAACTTTGCATTTTGCACTTTGAATTTCCCCCCCGGGTCGCCCTAACCGTCCCATGCTGGTCGAACTCAAGGTCAGCCGCAACGATGCCGGTCAGCGGGCGGAACGCTATCTGCGCCGCCGCCTGGCGGCCCTGAGTTTGGATCGGTTGCATTCGCTGTTCCGCCGCAAGGAAATCAAGCTCGCCCGCAAGCCCATCAAGCGCAACCATCTTTTGCAAGAAGGCGACGTACTTCAGGTCTACGGGTTGCGCCCCGAGGACGTGGAGACAGGGACGGCGGTGGAA
>DATENA010000147.1:0-20892 GCA_035275285.1 Fibrobacteria bacterium
GTACTCCCGACAATGGAAGCCTTGGGCAGACGTCCGATCCCATACCGTACTCCCGACGGGATCATGCTTACGGAGCACCCTGCGTCGATTCCCTCATCTCCGATTCAAACGTCTCTTCTTACGCGCCCACTCCCTGAAAACAATCCACAAAATCTTCCTCCCCGCCCTCCAGCTCCCCGTCACCGTGCCGGATATCTTCGACTTCCCGATGCGTTTGCGGTAGGAGACGGGGACTTCCGCGATGCGCAGTCCCAGGTTGACGGCCTTCACCTGCATTTCGATGGTCCAGCCGAAGTCCCGGTCCCGCATGTCCAGGCACTGCAGGGCTCCGTAGCGGATGGCCCGGAAAGGGCCCAGATCCGTATACGCGAAACCCCAGCCCAGGCGCACCAGGCGCGTGGTCAGCCAGTTTCCGAAGAGGGCCACCGGCAGCAGGGCCCCTTTTTCCCTGCGCCCCAGCACCCGGGAACCGATCACCATGTCCGCGGCGCCCTTCCGGATGGGATCGATCAGCGTGCCCATTTCGCCGGGATGATCGCTGAAGTCGCCGTCCAGGAAGACCACGATGGCGGTGTCCGGGGCCAGGGCGGCGATGCCGCGCAGGCAGGCGGCCCCGTACCCGCGCCGGGGTTCGGCCACCACCGTGGCGCCCAGGGAGCGGGACACTTCCGCGGTGGCGTCCGTGCTGCCGTTGTCCACCACGATCACTTCCGCGATTTCCGGGGGGATGGCCTTCAATACGGAGGCGATGGCGGATGCCTCGTTGAGGGCCGGGATGATCACCCGGACGGCGCCGGGCGCCGCCGAGGGCCCCGGCGCCCCGGGTCCGGTCGCGGCGCTTCCGGATGCGGGACTCATGCCGCCCCCGCTTTTTCCGGGCGCGGAAAACCGTTCCGGCGCAGGTAGAGGTACAGGTAAAGGAACAAGGGCGGCAGGAATTCCGGCAGGCGCAGCCAGGGGTTCTCCTCCCAGCGCCCGGTAACGTAGAAGCGACCGTACACCTCGTAGCTGATCAGCACCGTGCCGGTGAGCAGCAGCCAGGGGCGCGATCCGCGCAGGGCCATGAAAGGCAGCGCCCACAGCAGGTACCAGGGGTGCAGGGTGGGGGAGAACAGCAGCAGCAGGCCCATGAACCACAAGGCCTGGCGTTCGGGAGACGCCAGGCGCAGGAACCACAGGCAGCCCGGAACCGCCAGCCCGAACAGCGCCAGGCACAGGTTGCGCCTCAGGTCCGCGGAGAGGAAAGGCAGCAGCGAATCGAACAGGGAAGGCGCGGCCGCGTTGAAGTGGAAACGGGTGGCGAACTTGCCGAGCACGGTATAGGCTCCCGCCGCCCACAGCGACGCGCCGATCCCGGCAGCGAGGCCGACGCCCCAGAGCGAAGCGCGCTTCCATCCCAGGGAGAAAAGCAGCAGCGGCGCCAGCGCCAGCGAGGATATCTTGGCCATGGCGCCCAGCCCCAGGGCCGCGGGCGCCCAGTTTTTGCGGGCCAGCAAAGCCGCCAGGAAAACCAGGTTCAGGAAGATGGGCAGGCTCTCGAAATGCCCGCGCCCGGCGACTTCGAAAACCAGCAAGGGATTCAGGAAGAAAAGGGCCAGGGTATGCGCGCCGCTGCCCGGGCCTTCCCTCGCGATCCCGTAGTGCCCCGATCCGTTCCCCGCCGCCGCTCCGGATTCCCGGCTCCGTCCGCGCACGATGGCGCGCAACGCGAAGAAGCCCAGCACGTCGAAGGCCAGGAACCCGGCCTTGAAAACCCACCGGGATTCCCCCAGCCTGGCCAGCAGGAAGAAAAGCGCCTGGGCCGCGGGCGGATACAGGGTGGGCAGATCCTTATGGTTGATCCCGGTCCAATTGGCGTCGCGCAGGAAGGCCAGCGCGGCGGCGTCGGGGGCGAGCAGGAAGGGATTGAACCCATGCCCCAGGATCCTCCCTTCCCAGATGAACCGGTGCATGTCGTCCGAGGGGGGCATGGGCAACAGGCAGAAGCGCGCCAGCAGGCCCAGCGCCAGGATCCGCGCTTCCGTGAGCCGGAAGCGGTTTTCCACGCAGCCGAACCAATAGACGGCGAAGGCCGCGCCCATGCAAGCGAGCGTCCCGGGGACGTCCGCTTCGGTGGCGCCCACGCAGGCCAGGGCGATGTAGGGGGGTAACAGGAAAGCTACGGCGGCCGCGGGATGGACGGCGCGGCCCGCCGGGGATCGGGCTGTCAGGCTTCTTGCAGCGTCGGCACCGACGCGAACTTGACCAGGTAGAACTTCTTGACGTAATGGGACAGGGACATGCAGCCCACCACCAGGAAGCCCACCGCGTACAGGCCCAGGAAGGGGCCTACGAGGTACTTTTCGGCGGAGGTGTAATGCAGGAAGCCCAGGAAGCAATAGGCGGCGAGGCCCAGCTCGAGCACGGAGGCGAAGGGGAACTTGGACTTGTACACGTGCACCATCTTGTCGCCCGCCTTGGGCGTGCGGATGAACGCGCCTTTGCGGCCGGAGAGGGCGGAGAGCACGGCCCGCGTGTTGTTGAGGGCCACGCCCACTCCCAGCGCCATCAAGGTGGGCAGGGACAGGATGCGGCTCTTCCAATTCTTGCGGGAGACGCGCTGCGCCACCAGGTACAGGATGGAGGGCGCCAGGGAGGAGATGAGGATCAGGACGCAGAGCCCGGAGAAGGCGGCCGTGCCGACCTTGAAAGGGAACCAGTACAGCAGGGGCAGCGCCAGCAGGGCCGTGATCAGCATCAGGGGATGGATGGCGTAATGGGTGGTGTGCAGGACGCTCTGGATCTTGACCTTGAGGGGCTGCTTGGACCGCATCACTTGCGGCAGGAGCTTCATGGCGGTCTGGATGGAACCCTTGGCCCAGCGGAACTGCTGCGACTTGAAGGCGTTGATATCGGAGGGCAGTTCCGCGGGAACCACCACGTCGTACAGGAACTTCATGCGCCAGCCGTGCAACTGGGCGCGGTAGGAGAGATCCATGTCCTCGGTGAGGGTGTCGCCCTGCCAGCCGCCGGAGTTCTCGATGGCGGTCTTGCGCCAGATGCCGGCGGTGCCGTTGAAGTTCATGAACAGGCGGCCCCAGGAACGGGCGGACTGTTCGATCACGAAGTGGCCGTCGATGCCGATGCTCTGGGCCAGGGTGAGGGAGGACTCCTGGGAATTCAGATGGCCCCAGCGCGCCTGCACCAGGCCGATTTCCTTGTCCATGGCCAGGAAGGGAACGCAACGGGTGAGATAGTCCGCGGGAGGGACGAAATCCGCGTCGAAGATGGCGATGAATTCGCCTTTGCAGACCTGCATGCCTTCGTTGAGGGCGCCGGCCTTGTAATCATGGCGGTTGGTGCGGTGGATGAGGACGATGTCATGGCCCTTGGCGCGCATTTCCTCGACCAGGGCGGCGGAAAGCTTTTCGGAGCCGTCGGTGGAATCGTCCAGAACCTGGATTTCATGGCGATCCTTCGGATATTCCATGGCGCAAACGGAACGAATGAGACGTTCGATCACATTGGTTTCGTTGTAGACCGGCAACTGGGTGGTAACCATGGGAAGCTTGTCCATTCCTCCTTCGGCGTAGAAACGGCGGATCTTGCGGCGATCGTGCACCACCTCCTTGCGCTTATGCTTGAGGAAAAGGGTGAGAAGCCAGTAGCAGTTGATGCCGTAAGTGAACAGCCCGATTGAGGCTATGGCATATAGTCCAAACATGGCATAGATGATTGGTGAAGGCATCTTATCGTATTCCCAGATTTTTGAGTGGTTCCAGATGTCTTACCCGATTGAAATCTTCCGGGGTATCGACATCGGAAAAGGCGTTCTGCAAAAGGTAACTTAAAGTTTGAAATTTTAGAATATTTAAGGTTTTCTCGAATACTTTTTCGGTACTCCATGGAATGTCCCGGAAAAGCGAGGCGTTACCCTCTTTCAAGCCGAGCAAATAGTAACCTCCATCGTCCGTAGGTCCAAGGACGACATCGACCCTGTCGAGGGCGGCAAAAGTTGAAATTACGGAATCTTTCGAAATTTGCGGGCAATCGCTGCCGAGCAGGATGACCTTCCTGGCACCACGCCGGAACGCGGCATCGACCGCGGACTCCATGCGATCTCCCAGGTCGCCGGCGCTTTGCGGAAGGTACTCGTCCATGCCCGGGGCCCATTCCGCCGCATCGGAAGCCCGTTCAGGAGGGTCCGCCAGCAGGACTTTGCGGCATGGAGCGGCGCGCACCACGGCGAGGGTATGATCGAGAAGGGCTATATAGATACGCAAAGCGTTCTCTTCGCCCACTCCCTTGGCCAGGCGGGTCTTGCACCTGCCGGTTTCGGGATACTTGGCGAACACGAGGACTTCGTTTTCCGGATGGGACCTTTGCGCCACGGGGGAAAACTACGTATTCACGCTCCGGGGGGGAACCTCGTGGGGAAAAAATCTTGGCGGAGGAAAGCGGGGAAAGAAAAAAGCGGAACCTTTCGGGTTCCGCTTGGAGCCTTTTCGGGCTCCGCTGCCGGATGGATCCAGGCGTCGGCTGCTGTAGCCGCGCTAAGCGATCGGGTCGATCGCCCTGGCCTCCACGTTCAGTGCACCGATCCGCGGGGCTTCTTGGTCGGGAACGGCACGATATGCGGCTGGCTCAAGGCATATTCCTCGAACTGCATTTCATAATCGCTCCACTTCTCGAAGGACTGGGCCTGGCCGTCGGCGGGCTTGCGGCCCGCCGAGATCATCTTCTGGAAGTGGCGGCGCTTGTACTCGGTGCGGTGCAGCTCGCAGTACATGGGATAGATGTTGTGGTCGGGATAGATGGTGAAGGTATACTCGCGCTTGCACTCGGGCAGGGAGCAGCACATGGTCTTCTGGATCGGCTGGATCTCGTCCGGTTCGATGACCAGGTTGCTGTCCTCGGGTTTGGGCGCTTCCTTGGGGACGAACCGCTCGGCGCGGCTCTTGCGGGTCCGGTGGTCCATGCAATAGAGGGACGTGGGCGAACCCTCGAACTTCTTGTTGCATCCCGGATGCTTGCAGGACCGGATTTCCTTGCGGACCCGGCTGCCGTTGTTCAATCCCTGGTTGAAGGTCCTGCCTTCGAGAACATGCGCTTGCTTTTCCATTGTTTGGTTCACTCCCTACACCCATTATCGGAGGCGGAAGGCGAAACCTTTAGGGATGAAGTGATAGTTAAAGCATTGAAAACACTTTGGTTTACAAAGAAACCCAATGGGTTTTTTGGATTGGCGGTCAAGGGAGGGTAAGGTCCCGCACCGGCCTTTGGTTGGGGCATCAAACAGGTAAAATTCCTATATTCGGACACATGGCTTCCGATCCCGGTCCCGACGCGGAGTTCGACCCCCGGCAGCACATCGCCCGCCTCAAGCCGGGCGTGCTGCTTTTGGCCAGGGACATGTCCGATCCCAACTTCAACGCGACCGCGGTGCTCATCTGCCAGCATGGCGCGGAAGGATCCTACGGCCTGGTGCTGAACCGTCCCGCGCACATGCCCCTTTCCGAAGTCTTCGACAAGCCCCCCGCGTGGGCGGGCGATGCCGGCCGCAAGCAACGCATCTATATCGGCGGCCCCGTGCAGCCCGAAGAACTGCAAATCCTGCAGGTCACCACCGAACCCGTTCCGGGATCCTTCCTGGTGGCGCCGGAAGTCTATCTCGGCGGCTACTGGGGAGACCTGAAGGACATCCTCTCCCTGGATCCGAAGACCATCCGCCTCTTCCTGGGTTATTCGGGATGGGGAGCGGAACAGCTCGCCAAGGAAGTGCAAGCGCAGGCCTGGGAAGCATGGGACGTGGACGTGAAGAAACTCCTCCTGGGCCCGGAGGAAGCTTGGCTCGGCGGGATCGGGCAGATCAAAAGCTTCCTTTCCACGCTTTGATTCCGGGCATTCGTTTTCCCATTGTCAAAAACGGTTCAAGTCCCGGCTTTTTGCGACACTTGCGTAAAATGGCGGCCTGGAGCCCTACTGCCGCCGCGGCCGGCGGGGCAAGGGGAAAAAAAAGGTGACTATTTCGGAATTCTTCTTATTTTTCCCGATCAATGGCAGTCTCTCCCAGACCATCCGTTCCGGGCCGAACCCATTTCGGAAGGGTCCGGAAAGCAAGCACGCGCTTTGCGCATGTTTGGCCATAAGGCGCACAGGTAAGGCATACCGGGAATTCGTCCCAAAGCCTCCCTGCGCGGGGATAGGCATGCATTCACATGCCTTGTTCAAGTCTTTGATTTCGTAGGGTTTGGAATTAATCGGTTAAGCTAGGAACAGAACCATGAAGGCTCACGGATATCCGGAACGAGAAGGCTTGTACGACAGCGCGTACGAGCACGATGCTTGCGGCGTAGGATTCGTCGTCCATATCAAGGGCAAGAAATCCCATGACATCGTGGCCAAAGGCCTCCAGTTGCTCGACAATCTGGAGCATCGCGGGGCCTCCGGCGCCGAGAAGAATTCCGGCGACGGCGCGGGCATCATCACCCAGATCCCCCATGCCTTCTTCCTGAAGAAGTGCACGGAGATCAACATCGCCCTGCCCCAGCCCGGGGAATACGGCGTCGGCCAGTTGTTCCTGCCCAAGGCCGAAGATCAGCGCAAGGAAATCCAGAAGCTTTTCGTCCGCTGCGTGGAGGAATCCGGCCAGCAGGTGCTGGGATGGCGCGTGGTGGCGACCGACAATTCCCAGCTCGGCGAATCCGTCAAGCGCACGGAGCCGGCCCATTACCAGGTGTTCATCAAGCGCGGCAAGAACGCCAAGGACGCGGAAGCCTTCGAGCGCAAGCTCTACGTGATCCGCAAGTACGCGGAGCGCATGATCCGGGACAGCAAGGAGCCGGGCAGCGAGACGTTCTACGTCGGCTCCCTTTCCCACAAGACCATCGTCTATAAGGGGCTGTTCCTCTCGCCCCAGGTGATGCCCTATTTCCCGGACCTGGCCGACGAAAGCTACGAGTCCGCCCTGGCCCTGGTGCACAGCCGCTTTTCCACCAACACCTTTCCCACCTGGCCCCTGGCCCATCCCTTCCGGTACATCGCCCACAACGGGGAAATCAACACCCTGCGCGGCAATGAGAACTGGATGAAGTCGCGCGAATCCCTGCTCAAGTCCAAGCTGTTCAGCGCGGACGAGATCAAGAAGCTCCTGCCCATCATCGACGAGAAGGGGTCGGATTCCGCCAAGCTGGACAATGTCATCGAGCTGCTCGTCATGTCCGGCCGCAGCCTGCCGCACGTGATGATGATGATGATCCCGGAAGCCTGGGAAAAGGATCCGGAGATGAGCCCGGAGAAGAAGGCCTTCTACGAATACCACGGCACCCTGATGGAACCGTGGGACGGCCCCGCCTCGGTGGCCTTCACGGACGGCCACATCATCGGCGCCACCCTGGACCGCAACGGCCTGCGCCCCTCGCGCTACCAGCTGACCGACGACGACGTGCTGGTGATGGCCTCGGAAGCGGGCGTGATCGAGTATCCCGCCGAGCAGATCAAGCTGAAGGGCCGCCTGCAGCCCGGCCGCATGTTCGTGGTCTCCCTGGAGGAAGGCCGCATCATCCCGGACGAGGAGATCAAGCAGAAGATCGCGACGCGCAAGCCCTACGCCAAGTGGCTGGCCAAGAACAAGATCGAGATCGTCAACCTCAAGCCGCCCCGGGAAATCCGCCAGCCGGACCCGGACACGGTGCTCAAGCGCCAGAAGACCTTCGGGTACACCCTGGAAGATCTGCGCATCCTCATGGCCCCGATGATCAACGGCGGGGAGGAGGCGCTCGGGTCCATGGGCAGCGATACGCCCCTGGCCGTGCTGTCCGACAAGTCGCGCAACCTGTTCGACTATTTCCATCAGTTGTTCGCCCAGGTGACCAATCCCCCCATCGACAAGGACCGGGAAGAGAGCGTCATGTCCCTGACGTCCTTCGTGGGCAAGGAGGACAACCTCCTGGACGAGACCGACAAGCATTGCCGCGTCATCGAATTGCCGCAGCCGGTGCTGACCAACGATGATCTGGAGCGCCTGCGCTGGGTGGACAAGAACCATTTCCAGGCCCGCACCATCCCCATCGTGTTCAAGGCTTCTCTGGGCGAGAACCGCATGGCCAACGCCCTGGAGCGCATCCGCCGCCAGGCCTCCGAGGCCGTCCAGGAAGGCTATAACGTCATCGTCCTCTCGGACAAGCCCATCGATTCGGACCATGCGGCGATCCCTTCGCTGCTGGCGGTCGCGGCCGTGCACCATCACCTCATCCGCGAGGGCACGCGTTCGCAATGCGGCATCATCATCGAGACGGGCGAGGCCCGCGAGGTGCACCATTTCGCCTTGCTGCTCGGTTACGGCGCCAGCGCCATCAATCCCTACCTGGCCTTCGAGACCATCGAGGACATGCGCCGCCGGCGCCTGCTCAAGGAAGGCCTGACCCCGGAGAAGGCCCAGTACCTGCTCATCAAATCGGTCAACAAGGGCCTGCTCAAGGTCATTTCCAAGATGGGCATCTCCACCATCCAGTCCTACATCGGCGCCCAGATCTTCGAGGCCGTGGGCCTGCATGCGGACGTGGTGGACGAATACTTCACGGGCACGGTCTCGCGCCTGGGCGGCATCGATCTGGCCACCCTGGAAGAGGAGACCCTGCTGCGCCACCGCTTCGCCTACCCGGAAACGCCCGAGGACGACGGCACCGAGCTGGAGGTGGGCGGCCAATACCAGTGGCGGCAGCGCGGCGAGCGCCATCTCTTCAATCCCGACACCATCCACAAGCTGCAGCATTGCGCCCGCACCAACAATTACGGGACGTACAAGGAGTTCGCCAAGCTGGTGGACGACCAGGCCAAGGCTCCCTACACCATCCGCGGCCTGCTGGAGTTCGCCGGCCTCAACCCCATCCCGCTGGAATACGTGGAGCCGGAGGAGTCCATCCTCAAGCGGTTCGCCTCGGGCGCCATGTCCTTCGGATCCATCAGCTGGGAGGCCCATACCACCCTGGCCATCGCCATGAACCGCATCGGCGGCAAGAGCAATACGGGCGAAGGCGGGGAGGACGCTTCCCGCTACAAGCCGCTCCCCAACGGGGACAGCATGCGCTCGGCCATCAAGCAGGTGGCTTCCGGCCGCTTCGGCGTGACCTCCCATTACCTGGTCAACGCGGACGAACTGCAGATCAAGATGGCCCAGGGCGCCAAGCCCGGCGAGGGTGGGCAATTGCCCGGCTGGAAGGTGGACAAGTTCATCGCCAAGACCCGGCATTCGACCCCGGGCGTGGGCCTGATCTCGCCGCCGCCGCACCATGACATCTATTCCATCGAGGATTTGGCCCAGCTGATCTACGATCTGAAGAACAGCAACGACCGCGCGCGCATCTCCGTGAAGCTCGTGGCCGAAGTGGGCGTGGGCACCGTGGCCGCGGGCGTGGCCAAGGCGCATGCGGACGTGATCCTGATCGCCGGGCATGACGGCGGCACGGGGGCGAGCCCTCTCACCTCCATCAAGCATGCCGGCCTTCCCTGGGAACTGGGCCTTTCCGAGGCCCATCAGGTGCTCATCAAGAACGGCCTGCGCGGCCGCGTCGTCCTGCAGGCCGACGGCCAGCTCCGCACCGGGCGGGACATCGCCATCGCCGCCCTGATGGGCGCGGAGGAATGGGGCGTGGCCACCGCCGGCCTCGTCGTGCTGGGCTGCATCATGATGCGCAAGTGCCATCTGAACACCTGCCCGGTGGGCGTGGCCACCCAGGATCCGGACCTGCGCAAGCTGTTCAACGGCGAGGCGGACCACGTGGTCAACTACTACCGCTTCCTGGCCCGGGACCTGCGCGAGCACATGGCCATGCTGGGCTTCCGCACCGTCAACGAGATGGTCGGCCGCGTGGACAAGCTCGCCCCCAAGCGGGACGTGAAGCATTGGAAGGCCAGGCAGTTGGACCTCAAGAACCTGCTCCACAACATGGCCGACACCCACAAGGGCATCGGGACCTTCTGCTGCGAACGGCAGGACCACGGCCTGGACAAGGCCCTGGACTGGAAGCTCATGGAAGCCGCCAAGCCCGCCCTGGAGAACGGCGGCAAGGTCAAGGCCGAGTTCGCCATCCGCAACGTCAACCGCACGGTGGGCACCATCCTGTCCTCCAACATCTCCCGCCGCTACGGCGCGGACGCCCTGCTGGAAGACACCATCCACTTCAAGTTCAAGGGATCCGCGGGCCAGAGCTTCGGCGCCTTCGGCGCCAAGGGCGTGACCTTCGAGCTCGAGGGCGAGGCCAACGATTATTTCGGCAAGGGGCTGTCGGGCTCCAAGCTCATCCTGTACCCGCCGCGCAAGTCCAAGTTCGTTCCGCGGGACAACGTCATCATCGGCAACGTGTCCTTCTACGGGGCCACGGCCGGCGAGGCGTACGTGCTGGGCATGGCGGGCGAGCGCTTCTGCGTCCGCAACTCCGGCGCCAAGGTGGTGGTGGAGTCCTGCGGCGATCACGGGGCCGAGTACATGACCGGCGGCATCGCCGTCGTGCTCGGCGAGATCGGCAAGAACTTCGCGGCCGGCATGAGCGGCGGCGTGGCCTATCTCTGGGACCCCTTGTCCCGGTCGGCCGCCCGCGTGAACAAGGAAATGGTCGAGCTGGAGGAGATCGCCGGGGCCGAAGAGGCCATCTCCCTCAAGTCCCTGATCGAGAAGCATTTCGAATACACGGGCAGCGCCACCGCCAAGGAGATCCTGGCGGATTGGAAGGCCAGCCTGGGCAAGTTCATCAAGGTCATGCCGCGCGATTACAAGCGCGCCATGAAGGATCTGGCCATGGAAAAGGCGGCGGGGCAATCGGCCCCGTCCGTGGGCGTGGGGGCTCCCGGAGCCTCCGGCGCCGTCGCCGAGGATTTGGCCGCGCCCGTGATCGCGCCGAAAGTGAAGGGGTAGGAAGAGTCAAGATGGGAAAGATTACCGGTTTCAAGGAATTCGAGCGCAAGACCCCCAAGTACCTGGCGGTCGAGGACCGCACCAAGAACTACCAGGAGTTCGTGGTGCAGATGTCCAAAGAGGAAGTGGAGACGCAGGGCGCCCGCTGCATGGATTGCGGCGTGCCGTTCTGCCATACCGGCTGCCCCCTCGGCAACATCATCCCGGACTTCAACGACCAGATCTACAACGGCAAATGGCAGGCGGCCCTGAAAACGCTCCTGTCCACCAACAACTTCCCCGAGTTCACCGGCCGCATCTGCCCCGCGCCCTGCGAGTCCGCCTGCGTGCTGGGCATCAACAAGCCCCCGGTCACCATCAAGAACATCGAAGTCTCCATCATCGACTATGCGTATGCGCAAGGTTGGATGGCGCCGCAGCCCCCCGCCGTCCGCACCGAAAAGCGCGTGGCCGTGGTGGGATCCGGCCCCGCCGGCCTCGCCGCCGCGGATCAGCTCAACAAGGCCGGCCATGCGGTGACCGTATACGAACGCGCGGACCGCATCGGCGGCCTGCTGCGTTACGGCATCCCGGACTTCAAGCTGGACAAGAAACACGTGGCCCGCCGCGTGGAGATCATGGAAAAGGAAGGCGTGAAGTTCGTGACCAACGCCAACGTGGGCGTGAACGTCCCCGTCTCCGATCTCAAGCAGAACTTCGACGCCATCGTGCTGGCGGGCGGTTCCACCATCGCGCGCGACCTGCCCATCGGCGGCCGCGACGCCGACGGCGTGCATTTCGCCATGCATTTCCTGACCCAGAACAACAAGCGCGTGCAGGGCGACAAGATCCCGGAAGACGTGGCCTTGATGGCCACCGGCAAGCACGTCGTCGTCATCGGCGGCGGCGATACGGGCTCGGACTGCGTGGGCACCTCCATCCGGCACGGCGCGGCTTCGGTCACCCAGATCGAACTCCTGCCCAAGCCCCCGGAGACCCGCACGGCGGAGACTCCCTGGCCCACCCATCCCGGACCGCGCATGCTCAGCACCTCCTCCTCCCAGGCGGAAGGCTGCAAGCGCGACTGGTCGGTGCAGTCCAAGGAATTCGTCAAGGACGAGCACGGCAACCTCAAAGGCATCAACTGCGTGCGCCTGGAATGGAAGGGCGGCAAGCCCTCCGAGATCCCGGGCACGGAGTTCTTCATGAAGGCGGACCTGGTGCTCCTGGCCATGGGTTTCCTCTATCCGGACTCCAAGAACTTCGTGGACGATCTGGGCGTGGAGAAGGACGAGCGCGGCAACATCAAGGCCGATGCCAAGTACCGCACCAACGTGGAAGGCGTCTACGCCGC
This sequence comes from Fibrobacteria bacterium, assembly GCA_035275285.1. Lineage (GTDB taxonomy): Bacteria > Fibrobacterota > Fibrobacteria > UBA11236 > UBA11236 > Chersky-265. The sequence continues at coordinate 12,225 of DATENA010000147.1, forward strand.
GGGCGACATGCGCCGCGGCCAGTCCCTGGTGGTCTGGGCCATTTCCGAGGGCCGCGAATGCGCCCGCTCGGTGGACGAGTTCCTGCAAGGCCAGCCGTCCATGCTGCTGGCCAAAAACCGGTCGCTGACGGAAATCGGCGCGTAGGAACGCGAAATCGGCGCGTAGGATTACTCCGGTGCGCATTGACAAGAGCACGGGCAGGGAGCGTCACAGAGAAGCGGCCCCGCCTCCCAGGCAGCCCGAGGAGCTGTACGTCCGAACCGCTTGCGGTTCGGCGAGTACTGCGACGAGGGCAATGACGGAGGCGGGCCGTGATCTTGTCAATGCGCACCGGAGTAAGGGGCGCCCAGGAAACGCCCGGGTTTTATCCCACCTCTGCGGCGATTGATTTGTCGCCGGATCCGTCGCTTCCCGGATCCGGCAACTCCCGAACAATCTCACCTCCGATCATTCAGTTATTTTGGATTTTGATTTTCTGAATCTGGCGCTTCCGATCAAAACCTGAAAAGCTTCTCCTTCGACCCGTTAATTTCCAGCGACCGCCGTTACATTAACGCCTGGCAGAGACGTCATCTGTCATCTGTATTGGGGAGGAAATATTGTGGCCCAAGACCAAGAAGTCATCGATACCGGTTATAAACAGTTGAACGAAATGCTCGGCGGCGGTTTGAGACCCGGGGTTACGTTGATCCGCGGCGCACCCGGCAGCGGGAAAACCACGCTTTGCATGAACATCATCAATGAATTCCTGATCAGGAATAAGAATGAGGATGTTTACTTCTTCTCCCTGGAAATGGATCCGGACGCCGTAATGGGTCACGCGTCGGAAAAATTCGATCTCCATTTGAAAGAATATTCCAAGAGGATCCTCTCTCTCCGGCGCCAGGACTTCGAAAAAGACCTCACAACCATCGCATATGAGATGGACCCTGGGAAAATATTCGTCGAAGCGGCCACGACCATCGATCCTGCAAATCCGGTTTTCAGCTCCGCCTTGGCGCTGGGAAAGATCACGCAATTCTTCAAGAAGCAATTCAAAGCTCTCAATGATCGCGCGTTGCGCAATTCCCAAATCGTGAACGGCGTGCGCCTGATGGTCATCGATTCGATCAACGTGCTCATCAATATCATTTCCCATGAGCTTCCCGGCGCCGACGTCCGCCAGGTCTTGAACATCCTTTGCCGGGAAGCGCACCTGTCCGCGGCCGATCCGCTCAGGCCCGCCGTTCAGCCCGTCATCCTCTTCACGGGCGAGTATCATTCGAGTGCCCCGGATAAAATCCATCCCGCATCGGAGAGTTTCTTCTGCGATACCGAGATCCTCTTGCACCCGGAACCTATACACAAGGAAAACGGCCACCGATCCGATGAGAAAATCTCCCTGGGCTACGATATCGGGACCTCCAAGAAAAACGACATCCAGGCGATTGAAACGCGCTCGTTCTGCCGCGTCCTCAAATCGAGGTTCAGCCGATCCCAGTCCAGGCGATGCCTTTACGATATCATGCCGGGAAAAGGGGTGGTTTTCTTCGAGTCCTATCCGGGCGATGGTCAAATGCTCCTATTCGCGGAAAACCAGCCGCAACATGCGGAATTGGTCGAATTCAACCGTTACGTCCTGCCTTTGTCCTATCCGACCCTGCGATCGGAAACCTTCGACAGGAACAACTTGCAAAGGGTGTTCGCCGGGCTGCGCCACCTGAGGAATGTTCCGTCCCGGACGGATCTGTATTTTTCCAGCTTCGATTCATATTGGATAAACTGGTACAACGATCTCTGGGAACGGTGGCAGATCCGCGAAGAAATCCGCCGCGTGGTACCCTCGCGCGACAAGAAAGAAAAGGAGGAATTGCAGGAAGTCTTGAAAATGATCCCCGACATCCACACCGTATTGAGGGAATATCTGTCCGATAAAAAAGGGTTTCCCGCTCTCAACCAAAGGATAGCCGAGGCACGGCTGAACATTCCCCTCATCTCCGATCTGGCCGGATTCATGAAGACCTGCGCGGAAAAAATCCAGGATGGGGTGACGCGAGGAACCTTTTTCTCGACCATAAAATTTTCGGATTTGAAACTCTACGGGGAAAAGCGATCCAATTTCGTCCTGCGGATGCGGAATTGCGATCGAAACCGGTGGGTCCGGCTCCCGGACGGACACAAGGGGAACGAGGAGGACGATTCGAAGCTCTCGCACTCCACGCACCTGCATTCCGTGCCTTACGACGCCAATGTTTCCATGTACGTTTTCGAAAAGAACCGGATCCATGAAATCAGGGATACTCCCAGGCTTAAGGAGAAGTACATCCAGGAGATCAAGCATCTCATCGACGACGAACGGTTCGCGATGTCCCAATTTTTCAAAGATGACGATGGCAAGCGATTCCTGGAAAAATATCCGGAATACAAAGACGATTACCCCGAAGAAATGCGGATGACGTCCGACGCGATCGCCGAGCAGGCTGAAAAGCGGATCGACGGCTTGGAGAAAGAAGGGCCTCAATCCTGGGAAGAAATGATCGCCATGGCGAAGGTCCTGGAAATGCATGTCGGCGTTGAAACGCAAACCTTCGATACGTTCTTATGCACCTTCCTGGAAGTGGTCTGGAATTGCGGCGCGGAAATCAAGACCAATCCAAGCTACGTGATCGCGGATAAGGACTTCAACCTTCCGCGCATTTTCCATGCATTTTTCCTGCTGTTCCGCATGTTTCAGGATGGGATTATCCCCAAGAATTGCACCTTGGAATTGGGAAAGGGCGGGGAAGACGGCTCCAACCGGGACTTCCTGTTCACCCGGCATTGGTATTCCACCTTCGTCAATCAGATCACGGAGACGGACGCGGCGGGAGAGTTCAAATGGAAGCCCAAGCAGGTTTCCGTAGGGCTGATGAAAATTCCCGTGAGCTTGCTTTTCAATCATGAGCAGCTGGAAAAGGACAGGAAAAACGCCGGAGACCAGACAAAGAAGCCGGGCCGCGACTACAGGAAGATGACGCATCACTCCTGTTGGGGCGATTGGCATTTCGGGATCTTGAACGGCAGTGAAAACATGGCGCTCGGCACCGAATTGATCAACCACTTCATGAGCAGCCAGAAGGTGCGGGACCGGGCTTTCGCCGGCGCTTCGCTTCCCTCGGTGAGCGACTTCTACACGATATACGGGGATACCCGGTGCTTCAATTTTTCGAACCGGAAGGATGTGTTCCTTCCGGACATATCCTTCAATAAGATCAAAAACACTTTTTTTCCGGGCGCCAAGAAGCGGGACACCATTTTCGATTACCGCCATACCATGCGGGAATTCCACGCCCTTCTCTCGAGCATCAATTCCTTCGCGAACACTTGGACCCACAAGGACCTTATCAAGCGCTTTTTCCAGGCTATCGCGAATATCGAGGCGCTGAAACACGCAGAACTGCTTTCGGGCGGCTGACCCTTTCCTGCCGGGAATGCGACTGAAGAGGATGAAGTCGAAGGGCGCGCCCAGACCCTTGGAAGGGTGTTGCCGCCGGCAGGTCCGCGTAAGCGGGTGCACCCTGGGTAAGCGGAAGTAAGCGCTTAAGCGGCCTAAGGTAACCTGAATGTAACGTGGCGGCATCCGCCCGAAGCCCTGGAAAGCCGCCGCGGCGGGACCCACGGCCCAATGCCTCCCCTGCCCGGCAGGAAAAATCCGCTGGAGCCCCTGACCCCGCTCCCGGGCGAAAGACCCACAAGCCCCCCAAACCCGCCCCATGAAAATCCCCAAGTAGGACATTTTGCCCAAAATACGGCCGGCCGCCGGCCCGGTTTGGGGTGGCGGGCATGGTTTGCCACACCTAGAATGGAAGCACTGTGTCCATGGATGGTGTCACACCTTTGCTGAACCCGGCCGAAGAGATCAGCACTTTCTGCCCGGTCCGCCTTTACCTGGCCAACCGCCGGTTCGACGGTTTGCTGGATACCTTGGATTCCAAGGGTGGCAGCTTCTATGTCCTCACCGATAACGACCTTCCCCAGCCCGGTTCCAAGGAGCGTCATGCCCTGCAAATGGAAACCAGCGTGGAGCTGGCCATCGGTTCCTCGGCAAGCGAATTGCGCATCCCCTGCCGTGTGCGCGGCATGCGCATCGACGAGGATGGGCTCTTCGCCTACGTGGGCCTGGACTTCGTGATCAGCGAGGATTCGGTCAAGCGCCGCCTGGAGGAGTTCATCGCCTCCCTGTGGTGACGGCGCGGCGCGGGGGCGATCGGGCCGTTGAACGGGGCCGCGGAACGCCCGGGCTCAGGTGGCCGCGCCCAAGCGTTCCGGAGCGGCGGCCGCCTTGGCCCGGCGGGGCTTGGAACCCCAGCCCAGCTTGAGCCCCGCGAACGCCACCGCCATGAACAGCAATTCCGCGCCCACGTACGCGAAGAGCTTGGTGGCCGCTCCCGTGGTGAAGCCGTAGGAATGCAGCCCTACGTTCAGCAGGTTCACGCCGAACCAGGCCAGGCTCACCACGATCGCGCCGAAAACCGAGCCCAGGGCCAGGCCGGGGTTGCGGATGTAACCCCAATGTTTCGCATGCAGCATGATCACGCACCAGATCACGATGAGCAGGGCCCCGTTCTCCTTGGGGTCCCAGCCCCAGAAGCGGCCCCAGCTCTGGTCCGCCCAGATGCCGCCCAGCACGGTGCCGATGAAGGAGAACAGCAGCCCGAAGCACAGGGTACCGTAGACCATCTTGGCGATTTCCTTCAAGCGCTCGGACTTGTCCGAGCCGCCGCGCTCGGACTTGTCCGGGCCGCCCGGGACCAGGGCGCGGACGAGCCAGACATGGCCGATGGCGCCGGAGAGCAGGCAGGCCGAATAGCCGATGGTCACGCACACCACGTGAGTGGAGAGCCAGAAGTTGCTGTTGAGCACCGCCACCAGCATCTTCATGGTGTCGCCCTCGGCCGCGTAGCGGTTGGCGATGGAGAGCAGGATGACCCCCAGCATGGAGGCGGACAGCAGACCGATGGCGGCGCTGCCGCGCTTCTTGTTGACCCACTCGATGAAGAGGGCGGCCAGGATGGCCACGGCGGCCACGAAGGGGAAGGTCTCGTACAAGGAGGTGACCGGCGGGCGCTTCATGATGATGATGCGGCTTACGATGCCGAGGATGTGGACGGCGTAGCCGGCCAGGAACAGCCACAGGGAGGCGTTGTACAGCCAGCGTTTGCGGGTCAGGAAGAACCCGAAGCAGCCTAGCAGGGCGAACCAATACAGGACCAGGGCCCGGAAATACGGCTCGCCCTTCTGGTAGAGGACTTCCAGGGGGAAGTGGGTTTCCGAGAGCTGCTCATAGGCGCGGTTCTCCATGGTCCCCAGGTAATCCTTCACGTGCCGGTCGAAGCCGGCTTGATCGCCCGCGCGGTAGGCCGCCGCCGCCGCGTTCCAGTCGGAAAGCTCTTTATGGTAGGCCTGCAATTGCTCCGGCACCGCCACCACTTCGGAAGGGCTCACCCAGCCGGGGCCGCCCGTGGCCGCGGCCGTGGCGGGGGCCACGGGGTAGATCCGGAACGGGGACGGATGCAGGGACTGCGAGCTCAGGTACATGGCCTGGGACAGGGAGATGATTTCCCGCTCCATGGGCGTGCGGTCGGCTTCCCCCCGGTCGCCGATGCCTTCCAGGATCTTGGCGATGGCCTGGGCGCTGGTCATCAGGTCCCAGAAGGAATAGCGGGCCACGTCCGGCTTGAGATCCAATTGCCGGCGGGTCTCCGGCATCCGCACGGCATAGGCGGGGTTGGGCAGGGCATAGGCGAAGGTGCGCGTGATGTTCACGAACTCCACCAGGTTGCCGAACACGCGCAGCACTTCCTTCTGCACCAGGTCGCGCTTCTCGTCCGGCAGGGCGTTGGCCTTCTCGGCCAGCTCCTGCAGCTTGGGCAGGGCCTTCTCCAATTGCCTGAAGGTGTAGCGGCGGTGCTTTTCCGGCGCCACGCCCAGGGCCTCGGCCACTTCCGGATTGTTGATCAGGAAGATGCGGTAGTCGCCCGCCAGCTCCGGGGTGAAGAGGAGATGCGCCATCACCTGCATGGCCGAGGACTTCTGGTAGCCGGTGCGGCCGGAGAATTGCAGCAGCATGTGCCGCGCGTAGGTGATCATGGGCTTGAGGCGCCCTTCATGCAATACCGGCACGGCTTCCAGGACCCCCACCTTGTCCACCGAGGCGGGCGGCGTGGAGCCGGCTTCCGGAAGCAGGGAAGGCATGCCCGCGCCGCCGTGCGGATCCATGCCCGCGTCCGCTTGCGGCCCGCCCACGGGAGGATGCCCGTCGGGAAGATCGCCGGACGGGGCCCCGGCGCCCGCGGGGGCGTCGCCCATCTTCCGGGAGGACTCGAACAGGGAGTCGAACTTGCGGTCCATTTCCGGGTTCAGGGTCGGGTTGGCGCTTTTCTCCTGGGCCCGGGCGGCGCCGCCGGCCAGGAGCAGGGCGAGACAGAAGGAGACGGTGGAAAAAACGGAGGCGGCGGAAAGAACGGGGATGGGGTTCACTTGGCGGCCTCCCTGCGGATGAACGGGACCAGTTTGATCAGGAAGTGCAGCAGCAGCCCGCCGAACACCACCAGGCTGGAGATATAGGGCATCACGCGCCCGGGGTTGGTCACCACCGCGAAGGTGGACTTCTCCGCCATCCCTTGCGCCTGGGCGTAGGAGGCCTGGAAAAAGGTATAGCCCGCATGGCGCAGGGGATTGTTCATCCACACCTTGACGGGGCGGCTGGAGCCCCCCTCCGCCAGGTCCGCATAGCTTTCGAAGCTGCTGGGGATGTCCGTGCCGGGATGCACGTTCTTGACGAAGTCGGTCAGGTGCAGGGAGAAGCCGAGGGGATAATGCTTGAGGCGCAATTGCGCGGACACGGCCTTGCCGTCCAGGGTGAGCCTCAGGGTCTGCAGTTCCTGCCCGTACAGCAGGATCTGCTTGTCCGGCTTGCCGGCCTCCATCAGGGTGAAGATGAGTCCGGGGGCGTTCTGGGTCACTTCCTTTTCCGGCTTGCGTTGCTCCAGCATGCCGATGCCGGAAGGATTGATGTACACGGGCCCGTTGGTGGCGCGGGTGGTGAAGGCGTCGCTGTTCACGTAATAGGCCTGCACCTTGATGCGGGCCTTGTAAGGCTCCAGGTCCAGCTCCCGGCCCGGCCTGAGCATGGACTCGTCGAAGGCGTAGACGTGGTTGGAATCGCCCTTGGACTCCCAGAAGGCCAGTTCATGCTCATGGTAGGCGGTGGTGAAATGCCCGGTCTCGCCTTCCGCCAGGGTCAGTTGGGATTCCACCGCCATCACCTGGGTGATGAATCCGCCTACCAGGAGCGCCATGATGCCGGCATGCACCACCCACAGGCCGATGCGGTTCAGCTTCCAGGGCAGGTGGAAGGCCATCATGATGGCCAATTGCACGGACAGCACCCAGATCACCAGGCTGGCCGAAGGCAGCGGGAAGAACCCGCCGATGAGCACGAACCCGTACCCGAAGAATTTCTTCTGGGCCTCGAACAGGCCGTGGTCCGCCTGGTACAGGGTGCCGAAGAAGATCAGGGCGAACAGGATGAGCAGGCAGAGCAGGGTGACGGCCGGGTGCAGCAGGGCCTTGGTGACGGGCGAACGGGCCGCCTTCTGCCGCCAGGACAGGCCTTTGCCGCTGGGCGCGTCCGAGGTGGCGGTCTTGTACGAGGAAACCGGTTCGCTCATGACTTCGGCCCTTCGATCCTGAGGGACTTGCAGAAGGCCATGATGAGGGGCTTCTGGGCGATCACCTTGGCGATCTCGCCCATCCCCTTCACGAACACGGTGTACTCCGCGGTCTGCACCACCGCGCCGAAAATGGTCTTGGACTGGGTCATGTCCCCGGAGAGCTTCTCCGTCAGGTCCACGTACAAGCCGTCCTGCCCGGACTTGGTCTTGAAATGCGCCGCCGCCTTCACGAACTCGTCCATCTCTTCCGGCGTCGCCTTGATGCCCACCTGGCCCATCCAACGCTGGATGTTGGCCTTGAGCCCTCCCGCGTCCCCGGCCAGCTGAACCACCGACACGTCCACGGCCCGGGGATCCGGCTCGCCCATGTGGGCGAGCGACGGGTCCGAGGCCGCGAAGCTGCCGATGCGCATGGCATTGGCGGAGTCCTTCACCAGCCAGGACTCCGGTAGCTCCCAGGTTACTTTGATGTCCACCGGCGAGGCGTTCATGGGCGGCATGCCCGCCGCGCCCATCGCGCCCATGCCTCCGGCTCCTCCCGCCATGGCCATCGGCGGCACCAGGGGCTTGAAGGCCACCTCCGTATAGGTCCGGGCCTTGCCCTCCCGGCAGCCCGGCAGTCCCAGGGCCGTCAGGGTCATTATGAGGGTGGGAAAAAATGGCGAATTTACACGAAAAACGCGAAATCTGGAGATCAAAGCCGAAAAATTCATCCGATTCAAAGTAGCAAATACCCTGGAGCGGGAAAATCGGCCCCGGAACCCGCTTAAAGAGGGTGCTCCCGGTATGGAATGACCCGTTACCGCCGGTATGGAGGCTTTTCCGTCCGATCCCGGGATGTGGATAGAATAGGGGGAAAAACTTTTTTTCCGCTCCCTTTCAGAGATCGAATTCACACAATCCGCAAACCATTCTCCTTTCTTTATATGTGGATACTGTTGAAAAGAATTTTGACGGCCACCCCCCCTTTTTT
>DATENA010000148.1:0-6578 GCA_035275285.1 Fibrobacteria bacterium
CGCAGGCGCAGCCATTGCGTCCGGAGGGCGTCCTCGCCGGAGGGGCCGGCCGCTTCCGCGGAGGGGAGGAGGCCGGCCGCGCCCGAAGCGCCGCCCGGGCCCGGACGGAGCCGGCCGTACACGCCGTTGTGGATCAGCGCCAGGGAGAGATCGGGTTTGGCCGCCGCATGGCGGGATTCCAGGGCGGGATTGCCCAGGGCCAGCAGCAGGCAGAGGATCAGCAAGGTGCGCAGGATCAGGAGCAACAGGTTCTTCAACCGGTGGCGGTGCATGGATTTGGAGAAACGCTCCCGCACCAGCAGCAGGCTGGGGAAGGGCCGGCGGTGGAGCCGCTGGCGCCCCAGGAAATGGATCATCAGGGGCACGGCCAGCGCCGCGCCGAACCAGAGACTGATGGGGTTGAGCAGGGAGAACACGGTTCAGGGCCGCTGCAGGAGCAGGCGCATGGCCTGGAAATACGGCAGGGTGGTCTCCACCCGCAGGAATTTCACGTTGAGGTTGAAGCACTCGGAGCGCAAGGCCTCGGTATGCGCCGCCAGGGTCTCCAGGTATTGGGGTTTGAGATGCCGCGCCGAGATCTTGACCGTCTCCTTGGTCTCCATGTCCACCAGTTCCAGGTTGGTGCCGTCCAGGAAGGCCGTCTCCGCCGGCGCCAGGATCTGCACCAGGGTGGCGGCCTGGTTCTTGAAGCGGATTTCCTTGAGTCCGGTGACGATGGCTTTGGGATCCTGCCACAGGTCGGTGAAGAGGAACGTCATGCTGCCGGATTTGAGGCGGGCGGCCATGCGCCCGAACAACGCCTCCAGGTCGGTGACGCCTCCCGGGCGCAAGGACTCCAGCGCCTGCAATGCCTGCCGCAAATGGGCCGCGTTGTTGCGCGGAGGCAGGAAAGACGCGGGTTCGCCCGCGCCGTGGGCCACGGATACCGCGTCGCGTTGGCCGAAAGCCATCAGGGCCAGGGAAGCGGCCAGCACGGTGGCGTACTCCAGCTTGGAGACGCCGTCCCCGCCGGAGTATCCCATGGATTCGGAACTGTCCAGGACCAGGTAGACGCTGGCATTGGTTTCGTCCCGGTATTGCCGGGTCACCAATTGATCGTTCCGGCCGTACACTTTCCAGTCCAGGAACTTGATGTCGTCCCCGGGAACGTAGCCTTTGTATTGGGAGAATTCGGAAGAGAAGCCGTGGAAGGGCGAAAGGTGCCGGCCGGCCATGGTGCCCTCCAGCACCATGCGGGCCTTGAGGGCCAGGCCCTTGAGGCTGGACAGGTAGGCGGGGTTCAGGACGGAATTCAGGTCCATGTCGTCTCTCCCTCCCGCGGCGGGCGCTGTTGCCGGCCGCCGATCCTCCAGCGGCCGCGGCTCATTCCGCCGGTTCTTCCCCCCACCCGATGTTCTGGATGGGGACCTCTTCCGAGGAGCCGGCGAACTGCCCTTGGTCGTAGAATTCGCGGATGCGCTCTTTGAGGGCGTCGATGCCGAGCTTGCCTTCCGCGGAGATGAACACGGCCTGGGGGTGATGGGCCCGCAGGAAATCGAGCCGCTCCGGCTCCAGCAAATCGATCTTGTTGAACACGGTCACGCGCGGCACGTCCGCCGGGCACAGCTCTTCCAGGATGCGGGCGGTGATCTCCATCTGGTCCTCGAAATCCTCCGCGCCGGAGTCCACGATGTGCAGGATCAGGGTGGCCTGGGCCACCACGGAAAGCGTGCTCTTGAAGGAGGAGACCAGGCCCACCGGCAGCTTGCGGATGAAGCCCACCGTGTCCGAGACCACGGCGGTCTTCTTGGGGCCCAGGTACACCTTGCGGGTGGTGGGGTCCAGGGTGGCGAACAGCTTGTCGGCGGCCTCCACCCCGGCGCGGGTGAGGGCGTTCATCAAGGTGGATTTGCCCGCGTTGGTGTAGCCCACCAGGGCCGCGTGGAAGGTGGGGATGCGCCGGTTGTGCTGGGCCACGCGGATCTCTTCCATCTTCTCCAGCTTGCGGGTCAGCTCGGAAATCCGCTTGCGCACCAGGCGCTTGTCCGTTTCCAGCTGGGTCTCGCCCGGGCCCTTCATGCCGATGCCCACGCCGCCCGCCTGGCGGGACAAATGGGTCCAGGCATTGGTCAGGCGCGGCAGCAGGTATTCCAATTGGGCCACTTCCACCTGCACCTTGGCCTCCGCCGTGCGGGCATGCTTGGCGAAAATGTCCAGGATGATGCCGCTGCGGTCCAGGATCTTGCAACTGATGCGCGTTTCCAGCTTCTTCACCTGGGATCCGCTCAGGTCCTCGTCGAAGATCACCAGGTCCGCCTGGTGGCGCGCCACCATGTCCGCGATCTCGTTCACCTTGCCTTCGCCCACCAGGGTGGCCGGGTCCAGGGTCTCGCGCCTTTGCATGGTGGTCTCCACCACCACGGCGCCGGCCGTGTCCGCCAGCCGGCCCAACTCGGCCATGTGTTCCTTGGCCATCCGCGTGGTCACGGCGCGGGTGGCCACGCCGACGAGGATGGCTTTTTCCTTCGAAACGGAGTTGGATTTAAGCTTGGACATGGGGGTATGCGAAGAGAAAGTTCAAAATGCAAAAGTCAAAGTGCAAAGTGCAAAATGAAAGAAGGACAACCTCATGTATGCGAATGGTTTCGTGGTTCGGAATTTCTCTTCCCCTCTTAAATTTTGAACTTTGCACTTTGCACTTTGACTTTTGCCTTCCATCCGGACCCCATCCACGGGGCCTATTCCCATTCTATCGTCCCCGGAGGCTTATGGGTGATATCGTACAGCAAGGCGCCCATGCCGGCGGCCTTCAGCTTGTCCCAGAGGGAATCGAGCAGGGGAAAGGGCAGCACCGCGAAGCGCGCGGTCATGGCCTCGGATGAGACCACGGGCCTGAGCACGATCACGGGCCTGCCGGCCTTCTCCAACGGCACCAGCACCACGGGCATCTGCCAGATGGAGGCGTACAGGTTTTCCGAGACCAGGAACCGCGTGCAGAGATCGTCCGCCTCCCGGAGCAGGTCCAGGCGCGGCTTGTCGCATTGGGCCTGCACCGATTTGTAGGCGCCGCCGGGCAATGCGCCCACTTCCAGCACCACGCGGTTCACCTCCCGCACGCGGTTGGTGAGGGCCACGGAGATCTTGTCGGCCCGGTCCCAGTCCCGCGGACCCTTGAGGAGGCAGGGATGGGCATAGGTGCGGCCGTCGCCCTGCACGCCCACGCTTTCGATGGGGAGGACCTCGCCTCCCAGCCCTTGGCCCGCCAGGCCTTCCGCCGCCAGTTGCGCCTGTATCTTGGCGGTTACCTTGGGGTCGACAGTCCTTCCCGCCTCGCGGTTGCACAGCAGGCGCACGCCCAGTCCCGGGCCCGGAAAGGGATGGCGCCAGATCAGCTTGGCGGGGATTCCCAGCAGCAGGCCCAGTTCGCGCACCTCGTCCTTGTAGAGATCCGCCAGCGGCTCCACCACCAGGCCCTTTTCCAGGAGCTCCATGATGGCTCCCACGCGGTTGTGGTGGGTCTTGATGACGGCGGAGTCCTTGGTGGCCCCGCTTTCGATGGTGTCCGGATAGATGGTGCCTTGCGCCAGCAGCCATTCCCGCGGGTCCAGATGCAAGGCTTCCAGCGCATCGTCCTTGACGGTGAGGAACGTGTCCCCGATGGCCTTGCGTTTCTGCTCCGGCGCGTAGATCCCGTCCAGCGCCTTGAGGAAATCGTCCGTCGCGTCCCGCACCTTGAGGTTGCGGAAACCCTCGCGGTTCATGAACTCCAGCACGTCCGCGCTCTCGTTCTTGCGCATCAGGCCGTTGTCGATGTGCAGGCCCAGCACGCGCTCCGGCCCCAGGGCCCGGTTCAGCAGGGCGAAGGCCACGGTGGAGTCCACCCCGCCGCTCACCAGCAGGAACACCTTGCGGCCTTCGCATTGCGCGCGCAACCTCCCTTCCAGGGAGCCCACGTAGTCGGCGACCTTCCATTCGAACTTGCACCCGCACAGGCCCAGGAAGTTCTTGAAGATGGCCATGCCCTCTTCGGAATGGGTCACCTCGGGATGGAATTGCAGGCCGTAGATTTTCCGGGCCTCGTCGGCCACGGCGGCCAGGCCGCAATCCGCGGTGAAGCCGATGCGGTGGAAGCCTTCCGGCAGTTTCTTGACCTCGTCCCCATGGCTCATCCAGACGATGGAGGTTTCCGACATGCCGGCGAACAGGGGATGGCTGCGGTCCGGGTGGAAGTCCGCCGGCCCGAACTCGTGCACGGAGCCGCGCTCGACCTTGCCGCCCAGTTTGTCGCAGATCAATTGATGCCCATAGCACAGGCCCAGGATGGGCAGGCCGGCATCCAGCACCGCCGCGCCGACCGTGGGCGCCTCCGCATCGTAGACGGAAGAGGGCCCGCCCGAAAGGATCAGTCCGGAAAATCCCTTCAATTGGTCCGCGCCGCTCAGGGCCGGAAGCACTTCCGAATACACGCCCAATTGCCGCACCCGGCGGGCGATCAAATGGGTGTATTGCCCGCCTAAATCGATGACTCCGACTTTTTCCATGAGATTAGACAATATAGGAAAGGATTGAAGGCGGGGGGCTTTAGGACAAGAGCCGCGGGACGCGGAGGGTGACGATTTGACGCTACGGTGCTTGGGGCGGCATCACGTCGGGAGTCGGGAGACCCGGCGCGAAGCGCGCCTGGGAGTCGGGAGTTGAAGAAAAAACCAGGGATTCCCTGGGAAACCGTATCCGGTTTTTTCTTCAACTCCCGACCCCCGACCCCCGACGAAATCTGGCTGACGAAGTGATTCGCCTCAACCTCCGCAGCCGTCGCTTTGCTAGGGGTTTTCTTAGGTCCCGGAGAGTTGCCTAGCGACTTCGACCAACGACTTCACCCCCCACCCCGTTCCCCCCGGTTTGTAGTATTTCCAGGGGACCGTGGTGAAGGCCGTGCCGGCGATGTCCCAGTGGGACCAGGCCGTTTTCGCGGGGACGAACTCCTGCAGGAACAAGGCCGCGGTGATGGCACCGGCTTCCTGCTTGCCCACGTTCTTCATGTCCGCGACCGGATCGTCCAGGTATTCGCGGTATTCCTCTTCCAGGGGCAGGGCGACGAACTTCTCGCCCGCCGCGTCCGCGGCCTTGAACAGGGTCTGGGTGAATCCCGCATCGTTGCTGAACAGGCCGGCCATGGATGGGCCGATGGCCCGCACGATGGCCCCCGTCAGGGTGGCCAGGTCGATGATATGGGTCGCGCCCAGGGCGCCCGCTTCCGCCAATCCGTCCGTGAGCACCAGGCGGCCTTCCGCGTCCGTATTGTCCACCATGACGGTCTTGCCGTTCTTGGCGGTGAAGATGTCCCCGGGCAGGACCGCGCCGTTGCCGGGGCGATTCTCCGCCAGGCAGAGCACGGCGCTCGCCTTGATGGGCAATTTCAGCGCGGCGATGGCGCACAGGGCGGTGAGCACGGTGGCGGCCCCGGCCATGTCGCATTTCATTTCCCACATGCCCTGGCTGGGCTTGATGCTGATGCCGCCGGTGTCGAAGGTGATGCCCTTGCCGACCATGACGAAATGAGGGGCGCCCTTCCGGGACTTTCCGTTGTCGTATCCCAAGGTCACCATGCGCGGGGGGCGGTCGGAGCCCTTGCCCACGGTCCACAGCCCCGAGAACCCCTCGCTGCGCAATTTCTTCTCGTCGCGGATCTTGATGGCCAGGCCGCATTCCTTGGCGGCCTGGCGGGCGTACTGCGCGAAGTCTTCCGGGTCCAGGGAGGAACCGGGCTCGTTCACCAGGTCGCGGCAGAGATTGATCTGCCGGCAAACGGCTTCGGATTCCTCCAGGGCGGTGGCGTTGCGTTTCATCGCCTCGCCGGAGGAAAGCAAGACCACCTCGACGTTTCCGTTCTTTTCCGGTTTCTTTTCGGATTTGTATTTGCGGAAATCATAGGCGGAGATCAGGAAGCCTTCGCATAAGGCGCGGAATTCCCGGGAGGCCAATTGGTCCGCGGCCACGGCCATGCGGGGGAGGGAGCGGCTTTTCTGCCATTCCCCGACGCGGGAGGCGGCGAGCCGGAGGCGGTCCTCGCGGTTGAGGCCTTTTTTCTGGGGCAATTGGAACACGCAAACCACCAGATCCCCCGCCGTGAACGTTTCCAGGGAGTCGTTCAGGACCTTGGACGCCTGGTTTTTGAGGATAGCCTGGACCTGATTTTGGAGGGCGGATCGATCCTTGGGCAGGGACCCCAGCAGTTTTTCCTGTTCTGCCAGAAGTACCAGAGCAGGGAGCCCTTCGGAACGATATTTTTCAATTGCTTCCAAAAGCAGTTTCATGGGGGCCCCAAATTGGAATTTTCAAAAAAATACAACGAAAAGCCAAAGCAATAAGGCGAATTGTAGCATTCGAGGTTTTCTTAGGAAACGGGTTTCAATTAACTGGTGTACAATTTGCTTTTGTAAAGATTAGGCTGTAATGAGCATGGGGAAACGTAACAAAAGATGACAAAAACAGCACTTGTCCATATTATTTGTCAAACAGTGACATTTCGGGATTGAGGCCATGAAAGATTTTACCGTACATCAGGCGCGCATCATGGCCGCCCTAACGGAAATCAGCAA
>DATENA010000149.1:0-6553 GCA_035275285.1 Fibrobacteria bacterium
GAGGGCCATCTTGGCCCGATCGTCAATCGCAAAACCTTCGACATAGCGCTGCTATGCCTCAGGTTTTGCTCAATCCGATCGGGCCAATCTGACCCCCATCTGGGGGCTCCTTTGCTCCATTTATTTCTTAACGGACCCTAATCCATTGCGGCCTTTGCTGCGCCTTTTGGAGTCGGGAGTTGAAGAAAAGAGAAAGCATGCAGGGCATGCTCCAAGGCCGGAAATCCAGCTTCTTTTCTTCAACTCCCGACCCCCGACGGGATGCACACTACAATCCTCCCCAAAATCTCCCCTCTCCGCATTCCACCACCCTCTCCCTTCCCCCTCCTCCAATCCCCACGAACAACCTATACTATTCCCGGAAAGGGCATCACATGCCAGGAAAGAATAAAGTCGCCGTGCTGGGCGCGTCGGATAAAGCCGACCGCTACAGCAACATGCTGATCAAGCGCCTCAGGGCCAAGGGCCGCGAAGTCTTCCCCGTCAACCCGGTTTTGACCACGATCGATGGTTTGCCCGTGTACCGGACCTTGCGGGACCTGCCCGCCGGGATCGACGTCCTCACCGTATACATGAACGCCCAGCGCAGCGATCTGCTGGCCGACGCGATCCTGGCCAGCGGCATCCCCCGCGTCATCTTCAATCCCGGCGCGGAGAACGGGGATCTGGCGAAGCGCTTGCGGGACAAGGGGTTCCGGGTGGAAGAAGCCTGTTCCTTGGTGCTTTCCGGCATCGATCAGCTTTAGACCGCATCGCCAAGTCCCGGTCCCTCCCCCAACTTATCTAGATTTCCCGGGGACAAGTCCCGGGAGACGATTGTTGGAGTGGTTGTCGGATATCGATCGCGCGGACAAGCTGGTTGTCGATCTCATCCTGTATCTTTTCAGCATCGCCGCTTTCGTCCTCATGCCGGCCCATTTCGGGCGCAAGGTGTGGCTCCTGGTCGCCTGGTTCCTGTTCCTCAATCTCGCCTTCCTCCTCGACTTCTGGGATTTCCTGAACTGGGAAGGCCCGGCCCTGTTCATCGTGCTGGGGCAGGTCCCCTGGATCCTGTTCGTCCTCGATCTGTTCTTCAAGGGAAGGCTGAGCGGCAAGGTCGCGGCGGTCCCCATGCGCGAGATCCTGTTGTGGCAGATCACCCGCCTGATGGGCATCCACTTCGTGATCGCCATTTACGGAGGCTACGCCCCGGAAGAGTTCGCCCTGCAAGTGGGCTTCAGCGAAGTGGTCACGGGCCTGGGAGCCCTGGCGCTCTACGCGGCCTACCGGCCGGAAAAGGGATGGTACCGGACCCTGCTGATTTTCTGGAACACCTACGGCCTCACTTCGGTCCTGTCCGCGGAGGTGAAGGTATTCCTGTCCAATCCGCATCTGCCTTTCTCCCATTATTCCCGGGAGATTTTCCAATACATGACGTCCTATCCGCAGAACTGGGTGTATTGCTTCTGGTTCCCGATCACGATCGGAATGCACGCCGCGGTTTTCTATAAAATGTACCTTGCCCGCGGCGCCAAAGCCGCGTGAAGGAGGCCGAGATGACGAAGGTTCCCAAAGCGAAGCTTTTCCTGCCCCTGGCCCTGTGCGCCGTGCTGCTGACGCGCTGCTCCTGCGATTTCTTCGGCACCACGGGCGCGCTGCTGATCTCCGAGGAAGACGAGAAGCAATTGGGGCTGGAGTTCGACACCCAATTGCGCGATTCCACCGCCGCCTATCCCGTCTACAATCCCGGCACGGATCCCGACAAGCTGCTTTTCAAGCAGTACGTGACGGATCTGGCCCAGGAAATCCTGGCCAAGATCCCCGCGTCAGGGAAGCCCGGATACAAGTTCACCTTCACCATCATCGATAAGGACGTGGAGAACGCCTTCGCGGTGCCGGGCGGCTATGTGTACATCTACACCGGCATCATCAAGAAGATGAAGAACGAGGCCGAACTGGCGGGCGTGCTGGGGCATGAGATCGCCCATGTCACCCGCCACCATTACCGGGACGCCATGGCCAAGCAAACTGGCTTATCACTGCTGTTGCAAGCCCTGCTGGGAGACAATTCCAGTCAGATCGCCCAATTGGTGGCCGGCAGCTTCTCCACCCTCGCCGGGCTGCAGGTATCGCAGGGCAACGAGTCCGAAGCGGATTTCTACGGCACCAAGTACATCGCGGCGGTGAACCGCAATCCCCTCGGCATCGCCACGTTCTTCTCCCGCTTCAAGAACGAAGGGAGCGCGCTCACCTGGTTCTCCACGCATCCCGCATCCTCGACCCGGGTCGAGGACGTGACGGAGGAGGTGAATGGATCCGCCGGCCTCAAGGCCCTGGCCGCGGACAGCACGCTCAATTTCCAGTCCCGTTTCGAGGCGAACACCAAGGCCGTTCCCAAGAATTGAACTTCCGGCCGCAATTCGTATTCCTCGACTTCGACGGGGTGATCATGGATTCCATGGCGCTCAAGCTGGAGTCGTATTGCCACGCCTTCGAGGGCCTGGGCTTCGGCCGGGAGGCCATCCGCAAGCTGCAATTGGCTTCCGCCGGAATGTCGCGCTTCCTGACCATACCGCTCATGTACCGGTCCCTTTCCGGCGAGGCCATGCCCGAGGCGCTTTGCGCGCGGGCCTTGGCGCGTTTCCATGAGCACGACGATGCGAGCCGCGGAAGGATGGTCCTGAAGCAGGGGGCCGGGGAATTCCTGTCCGCGGCCCGGGAAGCCGGGATTCCCCTGGCCATCGTCACGGGCACGCCCCAGGAAGTCATCGAAAAGACCGTGGACCATTTCGGACTGCGGCCCTTCTTCGCCCGGGTGTGCGGATCGCCGGGAACCAAGGAACGGCACCTGGAGCGGCTGGTGGAGGAGTTCTCCCTGCGGCCGGAATCCTGCCTGTTCGCCGGGGACGCCATCAAGGACCAGGAGGCCGCCGGAGCCTTGCGGATTCCCTTCGCCGGGGTCAACAACGGCGATGATCCCTTCCGTCCGGAAGGGTTGCTGCTGGAAATCGAGGGGTTGGACGCCTTGATTCCGTTCCTGCGCGCGCAGCCGCGCAAATGAGGCCTTTCCCCGCGGACCCGGAAATTTATTTTTAGCCCAGCATGCCGTCCATTCCCGGAGGCATGCGGGAAAGGTCCCCCATGTCCAGCCATCGCCACGCGCCGCGTTTCGCCCTCGCTCTCGTCTCCGTCACCCTCTTCGTCCAATGCGCCGGTTTCTTCAGCGGGGCCGGCAAGATGCTGGTCTCCGATTCGGACGAAGCGAAGCTGGGGGCGGAGTTCAACAAGACTTTGACCACCAACGATACCGCGAAACGGGAAATGCCGGTCTTCGTGCCCCGCAACGCGGCGCAGACGGAGACGCAGAACTACATCATCGGATTGGCGAAGGAGATAGTGGCCACCCTGCCCGCGAGCGAGAAGCCTTCCTATGCGTTCACCTACACCCTGATCGACAAGGACGTGGAGAACGCGTTCGCCGTGCCGGGAGGCTACGTGTACATCTACACGGGCATCCTCAAGAAGATGCGGGACGAATCCGAATTGATGGGCGTGCTGGGCCATGAAATCACCCACGTCACCCACCATCATTACCGCCAGCAATTGGCCAAGAACACGGCCCTGGGCGTGGCCCTGCAAACCGTGCTGGTGGCGACCAATGCGGGCGAGGCCTCCCAGATGGCCGCCGGGGCCGCCTTCCAACTGGCCAACCTGAAGTTCTCCCGCTCGGACGAATCGGACGCGGACAAGGGCGGGACCCTGGCCCTGGGCCGCGCGGAGCGGAACCCCCTCGGCATCGCCAAATATTTCACCCGCGCCAAGAGCATGGGCGTCCCCGAATGGCTTTCCGATCATCCCGGCAACAGCAACCGGGTCAAGGCCGTGACGGCCATCGTCTACGGCAGTCCCAAGCTGAAGGCCTTGGCCGCGGACAGCGCCCATACCGATTACCGCGAGCGCTACCAACGGCATATCGGCGTTTTGTGAAATACCTGGTGCGGGGGATCGGCGGCCTGATCGCCGCGGCGGCCTTCGTCTGGCTATGCGGCCTGCTGCTGCCCCTGGAACATGAAGCGAGCGCGACCGTCCGCGTGAACGCCCCGCCGGAGGCGGTATGGGCGGTGCTGACCGCCGTGAAGGATTATCCCCGCTGGCGATCGGACGTGGCCATGGCGGAAATCGTCGCTTTGAAACCGGAGCTGTCCTGGAAGGAATCCGACGCCCGGGGCCGCGTCACCTGGCATGCCGCCCGGGGGATGCCGGGCGGGCCGGCGGACAAGTGGATGGACCGGATCCTGAAGGGCGATCCGCCGCAGGCGGGCGAACGGACCTTCCTGATCGTGGCCGGCGAAGACGGCGGGACGCGGGTGGCGATCACCGAAGTCGCGGAGGTGCGCGATCCCCTGGCTCGCTTCCGCGCCCGGTTCGTCACCGGCTATGCGGAGAACCTGAAGAAGCTGCTGGAAGACTTGCGCAAGCGCCTGGCGGAATAGCCTGCCGCCGGAAAGCCTTTCAGGCCGCAGCCTCTTCGTATTTGCCGAATTCGTAGTTCAAGGTGCGGCGCTTGGGGGTGAAGCCCGCCTCGCGGATGAACTTCACGGCCGCTCCCAGGGTCTTGAGCCCCGCGGATCGCAGGACGTTCTCTTCGATCACGATGCTGTTGATGTCGTTGGCCCCGGCGAAGAGCGCCAGCTCCCCCAGATCCTTGCCCATGCCCAGCACGCTCACCTCGATATTGGCGACGTTGTCCAGGAAAAGCCGGGACACGGCCACCAGGCGCAGGTATTCCCAGCCGCGCACGTGGCGCACGGTGAACTTCCGGGTCTGGGGCTGGAACACCCAGGGGATGAAGGACAGGAAGCCGCCGGTCCTGTCCTGCTGGTCCCGGATCAGGGTCAGATGCTCCACCACGTCCTCTTCCGTCTCCACCGATCCGAACACGATGTTGCTCGATCCCGGCAGGCCCAGCTTGTGGCATTCCCCCATGACGCTGCACCAGTCCTCGCCGCTGAGCTTCTTGGGGGAGAGGATCTGGCGCATGCGGTCCGTCAGGATCTCCGCGCCCGCGCCCGGAACGGAAGCCAGGCCCGCCTCCTTGAGCCGGGCCAGCAGCTCCGGCAGGGGCATCCGCTCTTTGCGGGCCAGGCGCAGCAGTTCCACGGGGGAGAAGCCGCGCACGTGCACGCCGTATTTGCCGGAGAGGAGCCGCAGCGCGTCCGTGTAATAGGAGAGGGGAAGCTTGGGGTTCACCCCGCCCTGGATGAAGATATGATCGGCGCCCAGGGCCAGGGCCTCTTCGGTTTTCGCCGCGATCTCATCGAGGGAAAGCACGTACCCGCGGTCGCTGTCGATCTCGTCCTTGAAGGAGCAGAACGAGCAGTCCACGTCGCAGAAATTGGTGTAGTTGATGACGCGATAGGCGGTATAGCTCACCACGGCCGGATCATGCATGCGCAAGCGGCGCCGGTGCCCCGCGGCCACGATGGGATTCCAGTCGGCGGAGGAGAGCAGGACGTGCGCCTCCTTGGGGGAGATGCGGTCGCCCGCAACGGCCTTTTCGAGGATGGGTTGGATGGGGGTCATGGGATAGCGTGCAAAGTGCAAAAGGCAAAGTGCAAAGTGCAAAATGAAGAACGAGAGCATCCGGAATCCATCGGTTTCCCTTTCCTATTAAATTTGAACTTTGCCTTTTGCACTTTGACTTTTGACTTCTTCTTCCGTTGCCCGATGCGCCGTGCACCCCTTGCTCCACGTCCCGCTCCCGTCCCGGAGGATTTCCCGTTTCCAGATGGGCGCCTCGTGCTTGATGCGGTCGATGACCGCGCGGGAGGCCCGGTAGGCTTCGTCGCGGTGGGCCGCGCTCACGGCGATGAGGATGGTCGGCTCTCCCAGTTCCACGCGGCCCAGGCGGTGCCGGACGGCGATCTTGCGGACGGGGATTTCCCCGCGCACCTCCTCCAGGATGCCCGCGATGATCCGGACGGCCATGGACACGTGCGCCTCGTATTCCAGGGCGACGACGCCGGTCAATCCTTCCGAATGGTCCCGCACCGTGCCTTCGAAAAGCAATACGGCTCCGGCCGCCGGATCCGAGACCTCGGCGCGCAAGGCTTCGCGGTCCAGGGCCGCCGCGCTCAGGATGTCCGCGATAGGGGCCAACTAGCCTCCGCTGATGGGGGAGATGATGTCCACCCCGGAAAGCCCGTCCAGCAGGGATTGCGCGTTCACGTAGCCCTCGTCCACCGCCACCCGGCTGGCCAGGAACAGGTCGCGCTGGCGGGGATGCAATGCGGCCAGGCGCTCCAGGATGTCCCGTTCTCGGGCGGGCAGCTCCACGGCCACCTCTTCCGACGCGGTTTTCAGGGCTTCCCGGAGCTGGGCGTAATAGTTCACCCGGATGGTCTGGGTCATTCCGGGAATTTAGAAAATATGCGCTAAGAGTAAGCAACCCCGGCACGGCGGGATTGCCTAAACTAACTTTTTTGGCTTCCACCCTGGCAGGGAGTACAACCGATATAGGATTGGAGGCATTTTGACCCCGTCTAAGAGTATGGTGGTGGCAGAGGGCATGAAT
>DATENA010000150.1:0-48172 GCA_035275285.1 Fibrobacteria bacterium
TGCTGAGGCCCAGCAAGGTGTCCTTGGAGGCGCCTTCCAGGCGCGCCGCCCGGCCCACGGAAATGGACCGTCCGTCCAGGTTCCGC
Source organism: Fibrobacteria bacterium (assembly GCA_035275285.1). Classification (GTDB taxonomy): domain Bacteria; phylum Fibrobacterota; class Fibrobacteria; order UBA11236; family UBA11236; genus Chersky-265. The sequence goes on from DATENA010000150.1 coordinate 87, forward strand.
AAAGTGGCGGGACGCCCGTTCTTGACGGTCAGGTTCCCGAGCACGATCAGATCGAAGCCGTTGAAATCGAAGGTGCCCTGGAGCTGATCGAGATCGGCCACGAACAGGGGCCGTCCGTCCAGGCGCAGCGGGCCGTTGCCGTCGTGGCGCACCGGGGCCAGGATGCGGCCCGATTCCGGCCCCGTGAGGGAGTGCCCGCGCGGAGAGGAGAAACGGATCCGCCCGTTGCCCGCGGAAAAGTAGTTCCCTCCCGTGAAATCGGCCTTGCCGTCCACGGTCAGGGTCTGCTGCCCCAGGTTGAGGGTGCCCTTGTAGCTTGGGGCCACGGTGATGGATTTCACCGAGACGTTCCCGTCCAAAAGGCAGCCTCCCGCTCCGGCGGTGAAGACCACGTGGGTGAGGCTGTCCGGCACGGTGTTGCCGTTCCAATTCCTGGCCGCGCTCCAGACGGAATCCGCATCCGGCCCGCTCCCGCCCTGGTTCCCCAGCCAGACGGCGGTGGCTTCCCAGGAGATGTCGTCCACGTCCACGTAGCCGTTGCCCGCCTCGCCCTGCAGCACCAGGCGGGTGAAGGCGCCGGAGCCTCCCATGGTGGTGGCGGGCAACACCAGGCGTTCCCCTGCGCGCAGGGAATCCTCGGCGATGTATAATGCGAATTTGTTAGTGCCTTGGCTGTTGTCCAGCACCATGCGCATGTAATGCCAGGTGCCGGGCTTCCAGGTTTCCGCGGAAGCGGTGGGGACGGTCCCGGCCCCTTGGGCCGAGAGCGCTCCGTAAGGTTCCAGACAGGCCATTCCGCGGTTCCCTCCGCGCGCGGTCAGGGAAGCGCCGGCAATCCCCAGGCAGAAATGCGCGCTGTCGCTCAGGGCCCGCCATTTCCAGCGCACGTCCAGGATGCCGGTCATGGCGGGGAAGGGCCGATGGAGCGCGGTGGTCCCGGTGGTCAGGACATGGGCCCATTTTCCGCCGGCTCCGGCCTGGACCTTGAAATTGTCGGCGGGGCCGCCGAGCAGGTCCGCGGCCAGGGTCCATTGGTCCACGCCGGCGAAGGTTCTCTCCGCGGCATAGGCCGGGGATTCGAAATCCACGGACTGGAGCGACAGGGCCTGGGCCGCGGACGGCGCGGCCCAGGCCGAACCGATCAGAATGGCCGCGCTGATGACTTCGCGAACGTCGAATCCTTGCATGCCGATCCCTCCCCTGTCCGGCATCCCCACTGGATGGGGCCGCCGGGATTCCCAATCCGCGCCCCTGGGATCGATTTTCCCATTCCGGACCCGTCCCATGCAATCGCACCTCCCTGGGATTCCGGGCATAAGTGCCTCGGAACCATGCCGTGGGTCCCTGAAAACACCGCTTACCGCCGCTTACGCAGGATTGCCGGGATCCGCGGATTCGGAAAACGGAGTTCAGGTCCGGGCCGGCTCGGCCGGTTCCGGCTCGGGAAGCGGCGTGCGCAGGGGAAACAGCCGCGTTACCTGGGGCAAAGGCAGATCGGGACTTTCGGCGCGCTTGGCCAGCCATTCCTGGGCGTTGACGAGCGCTTCCCCGCCCGGAGCCTCTCCGGCCGGGGGAGCGGTGCGCAGGTAGCTGCCGTCCGCGCGCATCAGCCGGGTCTTGGCGGTATCTCCCCAATAGACGGTGAGGATGTCCTCGATGAGGCGGATGAAGGCCTGATCCTTGATGGGGATGGAGACTTCCACGCGCTCGCGCAGGTTCCGGTCCATCCAATCGCCGCTGCCGACGAATACGGCGGGCGCGCCTTCGTTCTCGAAATGGAAGATGCGGCTGTGTTCCAGGAAGCGGCCCACCACGCTTTTCACCTGGATGTTCTCGGAAAGGCCCTTGGCCCCCGGCCGCAGGGCGCAGATGCCGCGCACGATCAGGCGGACGGCCACGCCGGCCCGGGACGCTTCGTACAACGCTTCGATGATTTCCTTGTCCAGCAGGGAGTTCATCTTGGCGGTGATGCCGGCCTGTTTGCCCGCGCGGGCGATCTCGGTTTCCCGGCGGATGCGCTTCAGGGTCTCGCTCAGGAAATTCACGGGCCCCACCATCAGGGTCTTGAAATCCGGGCTGCGCGATTGCGAGGTGAGGAAGTTGAAGACTTCGGACACGCCCTCGGTGATTTCCGGATCGCTGGTGAGGAAGCTGATGTCCGTGTAGCGGCGCGCGGTCTCGGGATTGTAGTTGCCCGTGCCCACGTGGGCGTATTGGGCGAACCCGTTCTCCTCTTTGCGGATGGCGAGGGACAGTTTGCAATGGGTCTTGAGGCCCACCAGCCCGTAGACGACCGTGCCGCCCTTCTCCTCCAGTTGCCGCGCCCAGCTGATGTTGGATTTCTCGTCGAAGCGCGCTTTCAACTCCACCACCGCCACCACTTCCTTGCCCTGTTCGGCCGCCTCCAGCAAGGCGTACATGATGGGCGATTCCTCGTTCGTGCGGTAGAGGGTCTGCTTGATGACCTGGACCTTGGGATCCTCCGCCGCGCTCTGGATGAAGCGCACCACCGGGTCGTAGGAATCGAACGGATGGTGCAGGAGGAGGTCCCGCTGGCGGACCTCGTGGAAGAAGTCCTCCGAGTCCTGGAAATGGGCCGCGTTGCCGGGATGGATGGGCGGGTACTTGAGGTTGGCCAGGGGGACCATGCCGTACAGGCTGGCGAGCCGGTTCAGGTTCACGGGCCCGTCCACGCGGAAGACCTGGCTGGCGTCCACGTCGAAGGTCTTGGTGAGGACGTCCACGATGCGCTTGGAAGCGTTCTTGTCGATCTCCAGGCGGACCACGTCCCCGCGGCGGCGGTTGTGCACCACGGCTTCCACCGCGTCGATGAGGCTGCTGCCCTCCTCGTCCTCCTGGTAGAGGTTGCTGTTGCGCGTGGCCCGGAAGGGGGCGCAGCTCTTGATGGCATAGCCTTTGAACAGATCGGTGATGAAATGCTGCACGATGTCGTGGATGAAGATGAAGCTGTGGCCCTTTTCCTTGTTGGGCACGGTGACCAGGCGGGGCAGGCTGCGGGGGATGGTGACCACGCCCAGGCCGTCCCGGCGCTTGTCCTCCCGCAGCAGGGCCAGCAGGCAGAGGGCCTTGTTGAGCACCCAGGGGAAGGGATGGGCCGGATCGACCTTGATGGGGGTGAGGAGGGGATAGATTTCCTTGCGGAAATAATCGTGGACGTATTTCTCCTCGTCCTTGCCCAGGGAGGCCATGGTCTTGATGTGGACGTTGTTCTCCCGCAGCCTGGGGAGCAGATCCTCGTTCCAGCACTTGTATTGCTGCTTCACCGATTTCTGGATGAGCTTGAGGACCGCGTCCAGCTTGCCGGCCGCGTCCAGGCCCGCGATGCCGTCCACGGGCAGGCCCGATTCCACCTTCTGCAGCAGGCCGGCCACGCGCACCTCGATGAACTCGTCGAGGTTGTTGGCGACGATGGCCAGGAAATTGATGCGCTCCAGCAGGGGGTTGGCCGGGTCCTGGGCCTCTTCCAGCACGCGCTGGTTGAACTCCAGCCAGGAGTATTCGCGATCGATGAAGGCTTGCTTGCCCTGGTATTCGGATTCCGGCCCGGCGGGGGCGGCTCCGGAACCTTCCGGGGCCGCCGGGGGCCGGGCGTTGGGAGGGAGGATGCTCATACGGGAAGGTTCAGATGGCCGTGCCGGCTCCAGAAGAAGGCCGCACCTTCGCGCAGGCCCGCTTCGCTGATGGCCAGGCGGTGGATGCCGAAAAAGCGCATGCTGGCGGCCAGGACCACCACCGCGGGCATGATGATGCGCGCCCGGTCCGCGGTGATGTCGAAAAGGCTCTGGATGTTCTGGGACGATTTGCCCTGGGTGATCTCGGCGATGTCCTCCAGGCTGCCCACCGTGATCTCGGGCATCAGTTTCGCGAAAGGGCCGCCGCGGACGCATTCCACCATGCGGGCGATGGCGCGGATGTTGCCGGAACTGCCGAAGGCGCGCTGGGAAGGGGGCGGCGCCTTGACCTCGAAACGGGTCTTGAACTCGGTCAAGGCCAGCTCGTTGATCTGGTCGAAAGCCTCGCGGGAAAAGGTCTTCCCCTTGAGGAAGCGGTTGCTGAGGCGGATGGCGCCCAGATCGTAGCTGTGCCCGAAAAGGTATTCGTAACCCTTGCTCCAGCTGATCTCCGCGCTGCCCCCGCCGATATCGATGGTCTTGATGATCTCCTGCGGCCCGATGCCGGCCTTGCTGGCTATGCCCATGTGGATCAGGAAGGACTCTTCTTCGCCCGTGAGGATGCGCAGGGTGGGGCCCGATTTCTGCTGGATCCGTTTCGCGAAGACGTCCTTGTTCCGGGCCGACCGCACCGCGGAAGTGGCCAGCACGAAGGTGAAATGCACCTTGTCGCCGTTCACGGAATTGGGCAGCCCCTGGATGAAGGCCGCGACCCTGTCCTGGGCGGCTTCGGAGATGGAGCCCGCGGAGAAGACCTCTTCCCCCAGGGAGAAGGAAAGCTTGGCCTTGTCGACGAGCTTGTGATCCTGGTTCTGCACGTCGTAGACCGAGGCTTTGATGGAATTGCTGCCTATGTCCACGATGCGGATGAGCATGGTTCCATTGTAATAAATTTCCCGGGCGTTGAGCCCGACTTGCGCGGGTTCACGCGAGCCCGGCCAATTGTTCCTGGGTCAGCAGCCAGTGGAGGCGGCCCTTCCCCTTCGCCGGCGAAGGAGATTCCACCAGGCAGGCCCCGCCCTTGTCCAGGGCGAAACGCGCCCGCTTGTCCCCGGCCACGAGCAGGGAGAGGAATTCCCCCAGCCAGGGCTCATGCCCCACCAGGGCCACGGTCCCGCGCAGGCGCCTGCGGGAGAGCCTGGCCAGGGCTTCGGCGGGATCGGCGGCGTGGTGCAATTCCGGCGCGTCCGCGATGCGTCCGGCGGCCAGCCCCAGCGCGCGGGCCAGGAGCTCCGCGGTCTGCCGCGCGCGCGCGGCGGGGCTGGAGAGGATGATCCCCGGTTCCGGACCCAGGGAGCGCAATCCCTTGGCGGCGCGGCGGAAGGCCTTGCGGCCCTTGGGGGTCAGCGGGCGGAGGTCATCGTCGGGATGCTTCCCGGGGTCGGCCTTGCCGGCTTGTCCGTGGCGGACGATCAAGATGCGCATATAGGATCCAAAATACGAATCGGCGGGGCCGCCGTGGTCCTCGTCTTCCGGGATCAGGTCGCGTTCGCCGGAGCCAGGGACCCCGTCGATTCGGGCTCCCCGTTCCGCCGCGGCGGCGCCTCCGGATCGGGGAGGCCGCGGCCTTCGGGATGCTCCATCAGGTAGGCTTGGGCCTCGAAGCGCGCTTCCCCCGCCTTCGGCTTGATGAGGGCGTAGGCCCCTCCCTGGGTCATGGCATGCGCCTTGGCATTGTCCGCCCAGTACACGCTCAGGATGTCCTCCAACCGCTCGCGCAGGTCCGGATCGGAAACCGGGACCAGCACTTCCACGCGCTCCCGCAGGTTGCGCGTCATCCAATCCCCGCTGCCCATGAAAATCCGGGGCGCGCCGCCGTTCTCGAAGCGGAAGATGCGGCTGTGCTCCAGGAACCGCCCCACCAGGCTGCGCACCTGGATGTTCTCGCTGAGTCCTTCCACGCCGGGGCGCAGGGCGCAGATGCCCCGGACCATCAGGCGGATCCGGACCCCGGCGGAGGAAGCCTGGTACAAGGCCTCGATGACGTCCGGGTCGATGAGCGCGTTCATCTTGGCCGAGATGCCCGCGGGGCGGCCTTCGCGGGCATGCTTCTCCTCCTGCCGGATCAGGCGCAAGGTCTCGTCCAGGAAATTCACCGGCCCCACCAGCAGATCGGTGAACTCCGGCGTCCGGGCATGGGAGGTCAGGTAGTTGAAGACGCCGGAAATGCCTTCCGTCACGCTGCGGGACGAGGTGAGCAGGCTCAGGTCCGTGTACAAGCGCGCGGTTCCCGGATGGTAGTTTCCGGTGCCGACGTGGGCGTATTCCCGGATGCTCCCGCCCTCCCGGCGCAGCACCAGGGAAAGCTTGCAATGGGTCTTCAACCCCACCAGGCCGTATACCACGGTCCCGCCGCTGTCCTGGAGCTGGCGCGCCCAGTTGATGTTGGATTTCTCATCGAAGCGCGCCTGCAGTTCCACCACGGCGGTCACTTCCTTGCCGCGCTCGGCGGCCTCCAGCAGGGCGTACATCACCGGCGACTCGGCGCTGGTGCGGTACAGGGTCTGCTTGATGCACAGCACGTCCGGGTCGCGGGCCGCGCCGCGGATGAAATCGATCACGGGATCGAAGGAATCGAACGGGTGGTGCAGGAGCATGTCGCGCTCGCGCAACCGCGCGAACAGATCGTCCGGCTCCCCCGTTCCGTGGATGGGACGCGGGGAATGGGCGGGGAATTTCAATTCCGCCAGCGGCGCCATCTGGTAAAGGCCCATCAGCCGGTTGAGGTTCACCGGGCCGGGAGCGCTGAAGAGCAGCTCCTGCTCCAGGCCGAAGTTCTCCATCAGGGCCTTGCGGATGCGCGGGGGCGTGTCCTCGTCGATTTCCAGGCGCACCACGTTCCCCTTGCGGCGGTTGTGCACCACCGCTTCCACGGAGTCGAGCAGGTTGCTGGCGTCCTCGGTCATGTACAGGTTGCTGTTGCGGGTCACGCGGAAGCTGGCCTGCCCGCGGATGCGGTACCCGCGGAAGAGCTCCCCCATGAACAGCTTGATGACGTCGTAGAGGAAGACGAAACGGTGGCCCTTGTCCTTGGCCGGCAGCGCGAGCACGCGGGGGAGGGCCCGGGGGATGGCGACCACCCCGAGGCCGCCGCGGTGGACGGGGCCTTCCTCTTCCAGCCAGACGCCCAGGCACAGCGCCTTGTTGAGCACCCAGGGGAAGGGATGGGCCGGATCGACCTTGATGGGGGTGAGCAGGGGATAGATTTCCTTGTGGAAGCGCCGGCGCAGTTCCTCGGTCTCCCGCGGGCCCAGGTCCGCCAGGCCCAGCACGTGGATGCCTTTGTCGCCCAGTTGCGGGATCAGTTCCTCGTTCCAGCAGCGGTATTGCTGCGCCACCATGGCGTGCACGATGCGGAGCAGCCCCGTCAGCTTCTCCCGGCAATCCAGGCCGGCGATGCCGTCCACGGGCACGGCCGATTCCACCTTCTGGAGCAATCCGGCCACGCGCACTTCGAAGAATTCGTCGAGGTTGTTGGCGACGATGGAAAGGAACTTGAGGCGTTCCAGCAGCGGGTTCTCGGGATTGCGCGCTTCGGCCAGGACGCGCCGGTTGAACGCCAGCCAGGAGAAATCGCGGTCGATATACCGGGCCTGGCCCGGTTGGGCGTTTTCCGCTGCTGGCGCCATGTCAATCCTCCGATGAGTGCGGGAGAAACTAATCTCCGGATGTTTCGGGATTGTTACAGCGAGCCTTGCCGCGCGCCCGGACGGCCTTGCCGTACGCCCGGACGGCCTTGCCGTACGCCGGAGTCGTGGATTATCGCGGAAACCGGGCCGCAACCGGGGGGATATCCGCCTGTGACCGTCCCGTGGGACGGAGCGGGTAGCTTAACCGCCTCACCATTCCCGCCGGGGAAATTGGAGTCACCATGCGCATCAAAGAGAAGTTCCGGGGCAAGGGCAACATCCTCCTGGTCGAACGGGACCCGGAACTCCGGGCGTTCATCGGCCTGACCCTGACGCGGGAAGGCTACGCGGTGTTCGAAACCGAGGACGGGTACCAGGCGTTCCTGCTCAGCGAAACCCTGGCGCAGCCCCTGCACCTGCTGCTGGCCGAAGTGCTGGTGGGGGAGGGCCTGAGCGGCGTGGAACTGGCCCGCCACCTCCAGGTCCTGCGTCCCGGGCTGAGCGTACTCTACCTCTCCACCATCCCGGCGAATCCGGACCTGCGCAGGGAATTGCAAGCCATGCTGGACTCCTATCTTTCCAAACCGTTCACCGGCGAAGACCTGGTCGCCAAGGTCGGGATCTTGATGGAGAAGTCCCGGGCCAAGGCGAAGGCAAACGGGAAAGGCGGGCTCGTGGAGGCGGGCGCGGCCGTCAACGCGTGGAAATCCGGGTACCGGAAGGCTCAGGGCCGGGAGGCGAAACGGGACGCGCCCGCGTTGTCCGCGGCAGAGGCCCGCATGCAATCGGCCGCGTCGGGAGTGAAGCAGGCGACGACGTTGCCGGCCTCGTCCCAGAACTTGGCCTGGCCGTCCCGCATCCCGTCCGTGTAATGTTCGATGGATTTCATCCTGCCGTTGGCGTGCCAGCGGAAGGCATATCCTTGGCGGTACCCGTCCACGAAGGTTTCCATGGATTCCTTTCCGCCGGTCGGGTACCAGGCCATCTGGATGCCGTGCCGGATCAACGCGTCGCCCGTCCGGCGGACGAAAACGGCCTGGGACTTCATGATCCCGTCCTGGTAGCGTTCTTCGCGGATCTGGGTCTGGGAGCAGGCGGAGAGCGCGGCGACGCAGAGGGCCGCGGCGGCGCACGCCGCCGCAAGCCTGGGCCGGGGGCCGGATTCGCGATTCATGGGACCTCCTGGGTCGGATGGTTGCCGGGCACGTCATCATGATATCCGTTTCGTGTTTCGGTCCGCTTGCAAACGGGTTTCCTCCAGCGTTCGGCGGCGGCGTCCCGCGCCCATCCCCGGCGCTAACCGGACGGCAACAGCCGTGAAACAGGAAACCAACGTTACGACTGTAACATTCAAAATACGGGCGGACCTCCGCCGGAAAACCGCCATCATCCGTGAAAGGGGTTTGGCATGAAGACCATGAACGCAGAGGCCGCAGGGACCACGGTCCGGAGCGGGGATACGGCCCCGGCCGCCTTCAATTTCCCCCTCGGGGAAACCTTGGAATCTCCCGTGGCCATCCGGGACTACCCCTGCAATCCGGGCGGCATTCCGCCGTTGCTCATCGAAACCGGGGATTATTGCCTGCGTTTCGCCCGCGACTCCCGCGATCTGGACGCCGTCTGCAAACTGCGTTTCGAGGTCTACAACCTGGAGCTCAATGAAGGGCTGGAGGACTCCTACCGGACCCATCGGGACGTCGACGAGTTCGACGCCCAATGCCATCATCTCATCGTGGTGCATCGCCCGAGCGGGGCGCTCGCCGGCACCTACCGCATCCAGACCGGTCCCATGGCCATGTTGCGGAAAGGTTTCTATTCGGCGCAGGAGTTCGACCTGTCCGGTTTCCCCCGGGAGTTCCTGGACCGCTGCGTGGAAGTGGGCCGCGCCTGCATCGGGCGGGAACACCGCAACGGGCGCGTGCTGCAACTCCTGTGGAAAGGCCTGGCCCGCTACCTGGACTGGAACGGCAAGCGCTATCTCTTCGGCTGCTGCTCCCTCACCAGCCAGGACCCGGCGGAAGGCCGGGCCCTGTACCGCCGCCTTACGGCCCTGGATCAACTGCATCCCACCCTGAACGCCATGCCCCGGCCGGAATACGCCTGCGAAGCCGGAGTGCTGGAAACGTTGGACGCTCCGCAGCCGCGCATGCCCAGGCTCTTCGAGGGGTATCTGAACCTGGGCGGCCTGATCTGCGGCGAGCCCGCGCTCGACCGCCGGTTCAAGACCATCGATTACCTGGTGGTGGTGGATACCCAGGAGATGCCCAACGGCATCTACCGGAAAATGCTCGCTTGAACCGTTCCGGGAAAGGCCACCCGCGGCGCCGCGGCCCGGTCGCGGCGGGAGCCGGGCTGGCCCTGCTCCTGCTCTGGTCCGCGGCCATCGCGGGCCTGTGGCTGATCCGGAGCATATTCCTTTCCCCGGCGTCCCGTCCCGTGGCCGCGGCGCGTTTTTCCAGGTGGTGGAGCCTGGGCGCGCTGAAGCTCCTGGGAGTGCGGGTCGAGGTCCACGGCCCGGTGCCGGCCCCGCCTTTCTTCCTGGTGGCGAACCATCTGGGTTACCTGGACATCGCCGTCATCGCGTCCCGGGTCCCTTGCACCTTCGTCTCCAAGTCCGAGGTGGCGGGTTGGCCCGTGTTCGGGACCCTGGCCTCCTTGGCCGGGACCTTGTACGTGGACCGGAAATCCAAGCGGGACGCGGGGCGCGTCAGCCGCCTCATCCCCGATCATTTCGCCGCGGGCGGCAGCCTGACCCTGTTCCCGGAGGGCACCAGCACCGCCGGGTACGAGGTGGCGCCCTTCCGCTCCCCGTTGCTGGAATTCCCCGCCGCCACGCGCTATCCCGTGCATTGCGCGGCGCTCCGCTACCAGGCTCCCAAGGGTTTCCCCCCGGCCGCCCTGACCATGTGCTGGTGGGGGGACGCGACCTTCCTGCCGCATTTCCTGAACCTTTTCCGCATGCCGGGGATGATCGCGGAAATCGCCTTCGCCGCTGGACCCGTTTCCGGGGCGGACCGCAAATCCCTGGCCAAGGTCCTCCAGGAAGCGGTGGAGGAACGCCTGGGTTACCTGAACGGAAACCAGCGGGGATCCCGGGACGCGGCCGGGCCCGGTTCCGGGGATCCGGCGGCTTCCCGCGTCGAGGAGGCCATGGCTTGAGGCGCTTTCTGGCCGGAGCGGCCAGGTTTTTTCCGGCATTGTTCGTGAACGGGCTTCCCCATCTGCTCCGGTTCGCGGCCTTGCCCGGCCGATTGCGCGGCCCCAGGCGCACCCTGCGCGAACGGCTGGCCGATTTTCCCGTCCACGATCTTCCGCTGCAAGGCGCCGTGCGCGTGCGCTTCGACGATCGCCAGATCCCTTTCGTGGAAGGCGATTCCGACCGGGACGTGGCCTTCGCCTTGGGGATGGTCCACGCGCATCTCCGCCTGGGCCAGATGGAAATCACCCGTCGCCTGGCGCGGGGAAGGCTCGCGGAGTTGCTGGGCCCCTCGGCGGTGAAGCTGGACCACTCCCTGCGGAGCCTGGCGCTCGGCGAGGCGGTGCCGGCCATGCTGGCGTCCCTGCCCCCGGAGACCGCCGTCTGGCTGGAAGGGTATGCCGCCGGCGTGAGCGCCTACCAGCGGCGCATGCGGACCAGGCCCCTGGAATTCATCCTCCTGCGCATCCCCAAGGCGGATTGGACCGTGGAAGACGTGCTGATGGTTTCCCGCCTGGCGGGCGCGGACGTGAACTGGGTGATGTGGCTGGACATCCTGGGGCTGCGGCGGGCCTACGCCTGGCGCGTGGTGTGGGGCAAGATCCTGGACCTGGGCTTCGCCTCCCCGGCCAGCTTCACCCCCGAAGGGTGGGACGCCTACCTGCCGCGCCTCCTGGGCAGCGTGATCCGCAGCGGCAGCAATTCCTTCGCGGCCTCCTCCGGGCCGGGAAAGGCCTGGCTGGCCAGCGATCCGCACCTCAGCGTCATCTTCCCGAACGTATGGATGCTGGCGGGATACCGATCCCCTTCCTACCACGCCGTGGGCTTCATGCTGCCCGGCCTCCCGTTCACGGCCCTGGGCCGCAATCCGGCCGTGGCCTGGGGCGCGACCAACATGTACGCGGCCAGCAGCGATCTGGTGGACGTAAGCTCCCTGCCGGAAGCGGCGTTCACCGTGCGCCGGGAGGTCATCCGCGTGCGGGGATGGTTCCCGCAGGAGATCGCCCTGCGCAGCACGGCCTATGGGCCCGTCATCAGCGACGCGCCTTTCCTGGAGCGGTACCGGGGCCCGGCCATCTCCCTGCGCTGGATGGGGCACCGGCCGAGCGACGAGATCTCCGCTTTCCTGGGAGCGAGCCGGGCCCGGGATTGGGAGGGCTTCCGCGCGGCTTTCCGCACCTATGCGGTGTCGGGGATGAACGTGGTCTATGCGGACGCCGGCGGCACGGTGGGGCAATTGATGGCGGTGCGCCTGCCCATGCGCGGGCCGGGGGCGCCGCCGGACCTGTTGACGCAACCCGCCGATTCGGACCGGGCCTGGGCCTCCCTGGCGGATTCCTCCGCCCTTCCCCATTGGAGCAATCCGCCCGGCGGATTCGTGGTTTCGGCCAACAATCTCCCGGCGCCCACGGGGTTCCCGGTAGGTTACCTGTTCCCCCCGGGGGACAGGCACAAGCGCATCCGCGCCTTGCTGGAAGGCGGGCGCGAGGTGACCTTGGATCGGCTCAAGGCCATCCAGGCGGACGTGCACTCCTCCTCCTGCGATCGCGTGCGCAGCCTGCTCTCGGCCCGGATAGCGCTGACGGGGGCGGCCGGGGAAGGGAAGGGCGTGCGCGGCATGCTGCGCTGCCTCTCGGAATGGGACGGCGACTACCGGGCCGTCTCGCGGGGCGCCGCCGCCTTCCAGCTCATCGTGCACTCCTTCGCGGTCCCCTACCTGGAATCCGGATACGGCGGCGCCCTTACCGGCTACCTGCTGGCCTCCGAGGCCTTCTACCGCGTGCTGGAAGAAGAGCTGGCGCGCGAGCCCGGCCATGCGCTGTTGCAGGCCCTGGAACTGGGCGTGCGCAGGGCGTACCGCCAATGGCGCAAATACCCCACCTGGGGGATCCTCCATCGCCTGCGGCCGGCCCATCCCCTGCGGCTGCTGCCCGTGGTGGGACGGCTCTTCGTGCTGGGGGACGCCGCCGCCGACGGGTCCTCGCAGACGGTGCAGAAGACCGCGCATCCGGTGACCGGCCGGCCCCATGCGGTGACCTATGGGGCGGTGGCCCGGCACATCTCCGACCTGTCGGATCCCGACGGGAACCATTTCGCCTTGCTGGGGGGGCAGGACGGCTGGCTGCTCAGCGAGAACAGCATGGATCTGTGGGACAAATGGCGCAAGCGCGAATACGTGCGGATCCCCCTGCTTCCGGATTCCGTGGCCGGGGCGTTTCCCCACGTCCTGGTCCTGGAGCCGTCCCGATCCGCGGACCCGCCCGGGGTAACGGAGGGGATACCCTCTGCGGGAGAGGCCTCAGGCCGGCCCGGGCAGGGACCGGGCTAGGAAATCCCGTGCGTTCCCGGAAAGGAAACCGCGGATCGGCTCCGGCCCCCAGCCGAGGCCGGAGAGGCAGGCCGCCATCTCCCCGAGATGGGCGGGAGAATAGAACCAGGCAGGCGCCCGGATGGGAGCCCCGCGATCGGATCCCACCGCGACCCGGGCATGGGCGTCGGGGGCCAAGGCCGCGAAGGCCGCCGCGGTCGCGCAATAGGAACGGGTCCAGGCGGCGCGCAGGGAGTCCCCCTTCGGCCCCGGCGCGGGATCCGGTCCCAGCAGATGGCGCCAGCAGGTGACGCCCACCACGCCCCGGCGCCGGAAAATCTCGCGGGCCAGGTCCGCATCCAGGTTGCGCGCCGTGGCCTTGAGCCCCTGGAAGCCCGTATGGGAACACATCACCGGTCCGGGGTAGGCCGCCAGGCATTCCTCCGCATTTTTGCGGCTCATATGCGCCAGGTCCAGGATCATCCCCAGGCGCGCCATTTCCCCCAGCATCTCCCGTCCCATTCCGGTGAGGCCGGTGCGGCTTTCGGCGAGCATGCCTTCCCGGGAAGAGCCGCCCCAGGGCGTGTCCAGGAAATGGATCGGCTGCAGCGACCGGATGCCGCACTCCCACAGGCGCCGCACGTCCCCGGGATCGCGCAGGCAGCGCATGGATTCCACCGCCAGGAAGAACCCGTCCGTCCCGCCGCTCCCGGGCCGGCGGTCCCGGTCCAGATCGGAGGCGGAGAGGATGAGGCGGTTCCCGCCGGGCGCGATATACCGCCGGCAGAAGACCCCCAGGGACAGGAACAGCCTGCGCCGGGCCGCGGCGGGCCTCAGCAGATACGTTTGGTAGAATACCGCGCCGTACAGGCGGGGAGGCCCGGCCGGGACCGGAGGGGACCGCTCCCCGGATTCCAGGCAGGCGGGACGGAAGCCTTGCACCCGGCGCCGCCACGCGGATCCTATCCAGGGCAGATCGGGATGGACATGCAGATCCGCCAGTTCCATGGCGCGGTTCAGCCGCCCATCAGGGCCAGCAACTCGCCGATGAAGGCCTGGTTCTGCTCCAGCGGCATTTCGGTTCCCGGGGATTTCCTCTTTCCCGGCCGCTTGGCCGGAGGCTTGGGGTTCGGGGGCCCGCCTTCGGCCAGGTCCAGATCGCGCAGCATGTTGTCCATGATGGCTTCGCGCCGGAAATCGGAGGCGCGCTGCAGGGCCCGGAGTTTCAGGGCCTGCATCCGTTCCGGGTCCGCGAGCAGGGCCGCCGCGGCCTCGGCCATCTCCGGGGCCGTCTCCGCCAGCAGTCCTCCGCTTTCCCCGGCCAGGATGTCCCGCGGCCCCTTGGTGTTGAAGGCCACCGCCGGCAGGCCGCAACCGAGCGCTTCCAGCAGGGAGCAGGAGAACGTGTCGAACCAGGAGGGCAGCAAGAGGAGATCCGCCGCGGAGTAGGCCTCGGCGAGCCGGTCCGCGTCCAGCCATCCCAGGAACATCGCGTCCGGGCAGGCCGCTTGCAGGCGCGCCAGGCACGGGCCCGTTCCCGCGAAGGCCAGGCGGGCCCCGGGAACGCACGCCTGCGCGGCGCGGAAGATTTCCGGGATGTCCATCACGCCTTTTTCCTCGCTGAGGCGCCCCGCATACAACAGCACGGGCCCGCCGGCGGGGGCATGGGCGGGAGCGGTGCGGGAGGGACCGGCGGGAAGGGGGTATACCGCGGTTCTGTCCACGGAGCGGGGATGGAAGCGGGCGTCGGCCCAATGGGCGGTGAGATGCAGGCGATCGGGAACCAGGCCCATCGCTTGCGACGCGAAGCTTTCCTTCTGTTCCGCGTTCAGCAGGAACACCCCGTCGAAGCGCCGGTAGAAGGCGCGCAGGAAGCGGCGCAGCCGGTCCAGCTTGCGCCGGTCGTACTTGAGCACGCGGCGGGCGAAGTCCAGCCAGTCGGAGTGCGTGTAGAAATAGGCGGGCACGTTGAACGCGTGCTTGAGGTAGAGCGCCAGCGCGCCCATGGGCGCTTCCGTGGAGCAGATGATGCGGTCGTAGCCGCCTTCCAGGAAAGTCTTCTGCAAATCCATCATGCCGGGCAGGCGGATGACCTGGTCCTGGTAGAACGGCAAGGTGAATTCGGATACCGGCGGGATCAGAAGCAGATGATCCCCGCTCTTGAGCCCGTTTTCCCTGCCGGTGGAGCAGGCCAGGAAATCGATGGGAAGATCGCGGCGCCGCGCTTCCGCCAGCATCTGCTGCAATACGTGGGACACGCCGTTGCGGTCCTCCAGGGTGTCCGTGATCCAAAGGGCCCGCTTGGGATGCTCGTATTTCCCGAGCTTGCGCGCGAAGGCGTCCACGAAAGGCCGCTTTCCGTACAGGACCTTGGACGCGGCGAAGGCGGAACCGCCCAGCACCACCGCGGCCAGGGCCGGGAAGGGCAGGCCGTCGCTCCATTTCCCCAGATCGATGCCCGCGGGCTCCTTCCCGCGCTGTTGCGGCTCTTGCCCCATCAGGGCGCGGAAGTGGGTGGGCAGTTCTATCTTGCCGAGCAGGTCGACGAAACCGAGGGTCATGCCCTTATCCTCCATCTGGCGGACCTTGGCCTTGACGCGGTCCGTGAGCAGGGCCGAGAGCTGGTTGAACATGGCGGGCAGGGCCGTGCTCAGCACCTGCACCAGTTTTTCCGGGGACTGCGCGCGCGCGGCGGCGATGGCTTCCATCCGGCCGAGCAGGGGCTTGTAGGCGGGGCTGGTCATCAGCTGGATGAACCAGCCCGGCTTGCGTCCCTGCAGGCATTCGTGGAACAGGCCCAGGAAGCGCGACGTGTAGCGGTGGCGCCGCAACTCGAACATGCCGTTGGCGATGGCCAGCGCCTGCAGCTTTTCGGCGGTGGTGCCGCGGTGCAGCAGCAGGCGGAGCAGGCCCGGGTCTTCCATATGCAGGGCCACCTGGCAGAAATAATCCAGGAAGGCCACGTTGAGCTTTTCTTCTTCGCAATGGGCGCCGTAGGGGCCCATGTCCCCGTTGCGCAGGGCTTCCAGGGCCAGGGCGGCGCGGTTTTCCTTGCCGCCGGCCCGGGCCCGCCAATCGGGTACGTGGAGCAAGGTGCCCGTGGAACCGGGGAAGATGCCCATATGGCAATCGGATCCGCCGGTGATGCGCTTCGCATAGGGCCGGCGGGTGAAGGCGTCCGGGCGGATGCCCACGCGCTTGCCCGCGGCTTCGATCTCCTCCTCGTCCAGGCCTTCCAGCCAGGAGACGGTGAGCAGGTTCTGCCAGGATTCCCGCTGGCCGTTCACGCCTTCGAAGCGCTCGAAAAGCACCGCGAAGCGATCCATCAGGTCCACGTTCGGCAGGCCCTTGGGGCTGTGGAAATTGAGGGGATGGGCGAGCACGGTGGGGATTTCCTCCGCGGCCGCGAACTCCAGGAACTTGTAGACGTTCTTGCGGAGGCGGTTCAGCTTGGGTTCCTGCGCGGGAGTGAACCCGAAGGTGAGCACGTGCACGCCCACGTCCACGTCGGGGAGCGTGCAGCTGAATTCGGCGCCGGGTAGGACGTCTTCGCCGCGGTCCAGGGCCTGCCAGCAGCTGCGGGCGTTGTTGTGGTTGGTGATGGTGAGGACGTCGGCGCCGTTGTGCTTCAGGGTGCGCAGCAATTTGGCGGTGGGCAGCCAGGTCTCCGGAACGCGCAGGATGCGGCCCAGGGTCTCGTCGGGCACGTCGCTGTTGCGATCGTGGCAGTGCAGGTCGATCTTCATCACGTCTCCGCCTTCGCTCCCGCCCAGCCGCGCCGCCTGGCGCCGGACGAATTCCTCCAGGTCCTTGCGGATGCCGGAGCGGAAGTTGCCGGGATTATGCATGTTGGATCCTTTGCTTGAAAGGGGTTCCCGCGGGCGCATTGGGACGCGCGGTGGGGAAGGTCATGGTTCCGGAATCGCCCGGAAGGGCGAGCCGGTAGCAGCCGTCTTCGATCGGATGGGGCGCTTCCGGGGCCAGTCCGGAGGATACGGGCAGGTTGAACAGGATGGGCGCTTTGTCCTGGTGCGCCTGCCGGTGGACGCTCCAGGCGAGGAAGGCGGCCACGGGTCCCTGCTTCAGGGTGAAGCTCACGGTTCCGTACGGGGTGGGGGCGCCCGTCGCCTCCAGGTTCAAGCCGGGCTTGAACCATTTTGCGGGGGCCCCTTCGGCCAGGCGCAGGACCCCGCCCCGTTCCGAAACCAGCATTTCCCGGATCAGGTTGACGAACTCGGCCGCGGACCAGCCATGGTCGCCGTCGCCCATGCAGCCGCCGAACATGCGGGGATGCATGGCCTCGGGCCAGGTGAAGGTGGGGGAGGCGCGCCGGATCAGGGCCTCCAGGATGCCGAACCAGCGGGGATCCCCGGCGGCCAGCAGCGCGCGGGCCAACTGCACGGACAGGTACGGGTTGAGACCGGTGTGCACGATGCGCTGGAAGAACAGGCCGTCACGCAGGTTGTTGTCCATCAGGTAGGCGATGGTCCCGGTTATCCACGGCGCCTTGGGATCCACCACGTCCAGGGGGCTTATCCCCACCAGGTTGCCGATGGCGGCCGAATCCAGGGAACGGTAGGGCGAGCAGGGAAGGGCCTTGCGGCCGCATTTCTTCCAGGCCCAGTCCATGGACGCGTCCAGATCGCCCCGGTAGTCCTGGATGAGGTCGGCGATCCGGGCGGAATCGCGCGCGTTACCCATCCTGCCCGCGGCCCATTGCAGGGCCTCCAGGCCCGCCACGCTCCAGAGATTGTCCCAATAGTAATGATCGTTGGGCCCGAAATGCTCGGCCGAGAACCCCGGGGGCATCAGGCCGTAATGCGGGGAAGGAGTGCCCCGCGTGCTGTTCCGCATCCTGGCGATCCACTTGGCGCCTTTTATCAGGGACGGGTAGAACAGGTCGAGCAGGTTGGGGTTGCCTCCGCGCCGCACGTGGTTCACCATGGTCCACATCGCCTCGCCGTTGCTGTCCCATTCCCCCCGCTGGCTTTTGAAGAACCCGTCCCGGGTCTGCTGGCGCGGATAGTGGCGCAGCTTGGGCTCCACCCGCGGGCCCAGCCCCAGGTTCTCGAAGGCCAGGGCGATGAAGGCGGAATCCCGGAACCAATGGTTGTGGTACAGGAAGGTCCCCGGGGAGAAATGATCGCCGTCGTCGAAGACGTGCAGGTGGTTCTTGACCGCCAGGAAGGCTTCCTCGATGCGCGGATCCGGAATCCGGATCCGCAGGCCGTCCGCCTGCAGGTCCCGCCAGCGCTCGGTCTGGCGGACCCGCGCATCCGAATGGGCCTTGCGGGTGATGCCGAAGAGCTGCGCCGGCGGCGCCTTGGAAAGCTTTCCGCCCAGCATCCCCATGGCGTCGATGACGCGCGTCTCGCCGGGGCCGAGCTCCAGGTCCCATTCCGCCTGGCCGCAGGAAATGCCGGAGCGGGACTTGAGGCCTTTCCGGCCCGCGATGAGCACGTCCCGCAGGAGCGGATCGCCGTGGTGGCGGTCGGAGACCACCACGCGATCGGGTTCGTCCAGCAGCATCAGGCCGTTGCGGCCGTTCACGCGCCACAAGCGGTCCTGGTAGCGGATGGAATTGATGTGCCCCATGGTGAGCATGTTGTAGGGACGGATGGCGAGCCCGAAGCGCAGGGAGAGATGCGCCGAAGAGCGGTTGGAAAGCGTATGCGAGAACCCCAGGTATTCATCCCCGTCCAGGGCCAGCGCCATGGCTTCCGAACGCCAATCCAGGGCCGGGTCCACGTCGTAACGGGTCACCACGCAGGGGAGCGAGCCGTCCAGCAGCTTCTGCGAGGCCTGCCAGCGGGGGATCAGGCGGGGCGGGAAATAGCCGCGGCTTTCGATGCGGACGAACGGGAACACGGACCAGCCGTAGGGTTGCAGGGTCAGCATGCCCACCGGATCGATCATGGCCTCCCGCGGGTTGTCTTCCAGGCCCAGGGAGGTCCAGTTCCGGCAGGTGAGGTTGGTCTTGATGAGATTGATGGCGGTGGGGATGAATTCCTCGCCGTCCGGGTCCACCTGGCGCTCCACCCACAGGGGCCAGATCCAATCCAGGTTGCTCTGGATGGCCATGGTGTTGTTGAGCCCGGAAAGCACGATGGCCAGGCCCTGTTCCATCAGCTCCATGGGGAACGCCACCGCGGACGGGCGGCCCAGATGCGACAGCCCTTCCAGGAACGGGACCAGGTAGCCCTTGCCCGACCATTTCAAATACGCTTGCAGGATTTTTTCCAACATCGTTCCGGGTCGGGAATTGCAGGCTTCAATTCCCGGATTTCCTTATTCTTGCTCGGATTTCCCCATTCTATCCACATCGGGCCGTGTCCACACAGTATAAACAATCAAACGTCCCATTTTGACCCTTTTCGGGCCGGTGAAACCGGACTGAAACAATTCCGTATCATATCCGTCACCGACACGGACAGGTTACCTTGGACCTTCTTTCCGCCCGTTCCCGGGACCGCGGGAATCCGCGCGTCCCCATCGGATGGAAACGGGTACGCAAAACGGACGAAACATTTTTCCTCTAGGTTTTCCCGCTGTCAAAATGCGGACCGGCCGCCGTCCCGGGAGGAACGATTGCTCATCATATACCTGGCTTCCCTGGCCTTGATGGCGGGGGAAGCGCCGCCCGCGGTTTCCGGGCCCGCCACGACCGCGGAAGCGAAAATGCTCACGGAGCGCGCCAAGCAGGAGATCGCCCAGGAGGAAAAGGCCTGGGCGGAGGAAACGGCCCGGGAAAAGGAAGCGGAGGCGCGCCGCCGCCAGCGCTTCGCGGATTTCGGCCAGGACCGCATCCGGCTGCAGCAGACCCTGGCCGAACAGGAGGAAAAGCTGAAGGCCTCCCTGGCGAAAATGGAAGGCCACCAGCTCCGGGACAAGGAACTGCAAGCCCGCTTCAAGCAATTGGGACAGGTCCTTTCCGGCCGGGCGCGGGAACTGCGCGCGGCCTTGGCGGGCGGGCTTCCCTACCGCATGGACAAGCGCCTGGAAACCCTGGACCTGCTCATCCGCGACCTGGAGGGCGGCAACGTTTCCCCCGAGGAGGCCATGAACCGTTTGTGGGCCTTCGAGCAGAATGAGCGCCGCCTGGCGCAGGAAGCGGAAGTCTATTCCGGCGACTTCGGCGGAGACGGCGGGGATCCTATCCAGGTGAAATACCTGCGCGTGGGCAAGCAAGCGCTGGCTTTCAGCTCCCTGGACGGCGCCAAGCTGGGCGTGCTGCGCAAGGACTCCGGATACGTCTGGGTGCGCGAGAAGGAAATGGACAGGGAGACGCGGCAGGCCGTAAAGCTGGCGATCGCCACCGCGGAAGGCAAATCGGTCCCGGGCTTCGTGCCCGTGCCGATCTGGAAAAGCGCGTTCCGGGAACAGGGGGCGAAATGAAACCTTTGCATGCAGGCCGGACCCTGATCCTGGGCCTCGCCCTGATCGCCTCCGGCTACGTGGAATCCCGCGGCGCCCCCCGCCGCCGGGAAGAGCAGAAGGTCCAGGACGATCTCGACAAGGCCCGCCAGGAATTGGAACTGTACCGGAAACAGCTGGAAGACGTGCGCGTCAAACGCTGGCAGGACAAGCGCAATGCCGTGGCGGCCCAGGAAGCCTTCAGCGACGCCTGGAACGAGATCAAGGCCGATATCGATCGCCTGGGACAGATGAAGGATCAGAAAGAGGAGTCCCTGCTCCGCCTGCAGAACCAGGAATCCGAGAAGCGCCGCGAGGTGGAAGAGCAGGAGGGCCGCCTCAAGCAGTTCGGCCTGCAGGTGCGGGACAAGCTGGGCGAGCTGGGCTCGGAATGGGCCAACGGCTTCCCCTACCGGTCCGCGGAGAAGATCGGCAAGCTGTCCGCGGCCAAGAAGGCGATGGAAAGGGAAGATCCGGCCGGGGCCCGCGCCCTGGACCGGCTCTTCGGCCTGGCCTACGAGGATTTCCTCGACGGCGAGACCCGCGGCATCACCCGGGACAAGCTCGCCGTCAAGGGCTTGGCCGCCGCGGCCGCGGCCAAGCCGGGCGAAGAGGTGGCCAAGGCTCCCTTGGACATGGCGTCCCAGGCGAAGATCGCGGCCGGGTACACCGTCCGCATGGGACAGGCCTACCAGGCTTTCGTCAGCACGGAAAGCGGCGACGTGGCCATCCTGGGGAAGACCGGCCGCTTGGACGGCAAGACCTGGGAATGGATCGAGGACCTGCCCGGGAACGTCCGCGCCGGGTTGCGCCAAGCCGTGATGGGGCTGGTTTCGAGCGACGCGCCGGGAGTGGACATGGTCCTCCTCCCCATGGACGTGCTCCTCACCAAGGCCACCGGCGAGGGCTTCACCACCCAGGCGCGCGGCACCTTCTGGAAGGCCGTCGAGAAGGAGTTCGACGGCGGCGGCTGGGTGATGTTCCCCATCCTGGCCCTGGCCCTGGCGGGCATCCTCATCGTCCTCTACAAGGTGATCGTCTTCCTGCGGCGGGATCAATCCTCCCGGCGGCTGGCCGCGCGCGTGCAGGCCCTGGCGGAGGCGGAACGCATTCCCGAGGCCATCGCCCTGTGCAAAAAGCATCCCGGCTCGGTGGGACGGGTGCTGTTGAGCATCCTGGAGAATGCGGACGGTTCCCGCGAGGACGCGGAAAGCCGCGCCCACGAAGTGATGCTGCACGAATCCCCCGCCCTGGAAAAGCTCATCACCACCATGAACATCCTGGCCGCCGCCTCTCCGCTGGTGGGCCTGTTGGGAACGGTGACCGGCATGGTGCGGCTGTTCGACGTGATCACCGTGCACGGTACGGGCAACCCCAAGCTGATGGCCGGGGGCATTTCCGAAGCCCTCATCGCCACCAAGTGGGGCCTGGGCGTGGCCATCCCCATGCTCATCGCCTACAACCTGCTGGATCTCTGGGCCACCCGCATCATCGGGAACATGGAGAAATACGCGGCGCGCCTGGTGAATACGCTTTTCCCCGTGGCCAAAAGGGTGCCCGAGCATGTTTGAGCCTATCCTGGAAGGGATGATCAAGGCCGGCTGGGTGCTCATTCCCTTGATGGCGGCCTCGTTGATCGGGTGGTTCATCGTCTTCCACCGCCTCATCGGCCTGTCCCGCCTCGATTGGGGAGGCCTTTCCGAGTGGCGCCGGCGCCTGGCTTCGGGGAATTGGGAATCCTGGCTCGCGGGACTGCCGGAAAAGGACCGGCGGACCGTGGCGGGGAACGCCCTGGCCAAGGTCTACCAGGCGCGCGCGGGCGGCCGGGAAGCCATGGAAGCGCATCTGGACGAAGTCATGAAGTTCAGGATCCCGGAACTGGAGCAATCCCTTTCCACCCTGGCCATCCTGGCCTCCGCCGCCCCCCTGATGGGGCTGCTCGGCACCGTGGCCGGCATCGTGCGCACCTTCCAGGTGATCAGCGCCTTCGGGACCGGCAACCAGGCCCTGATGTCGGACAGCATCGCCGAATCCCTGATGGCCACCCAGAACGGGCTGCTGGTCGCCTTCCCCCTGCTGCTCATGCACGTCTGCCTTTCGGCCAAGGCGGAATCCATCGAGAAGAACGCGCTGGCGGCCGCGCGCGCCCTGATCAACCGTTGCTCCGTCCCCGGGCCCCGCGGTCCCGGAGAGCGGCCCGGCGCGCCGGATCCGTGGCCTTCCGGATCCTATCCCGGCGATCCCGTCCCGGCCCTGGGGTACCCGGCATGATACCTACCGTGCGCAAGCGCCGCAAGAAGGACGTGGAGATAGCCATCGTGAACCTGGTGGACGTGATCTTCATCCTGCTCATCTTCTTCATCATGACCACCACCTTTTCCAAAGAAACCGGCCTGGACATCACCAAGCCCGCGGCCGGTTCGGCCGGCCAGCTGGAGAAGGAGAACATCCTGGTGGGCATCAGCAAGGAAGGCACCATCCACCTGGATGAGCGCCAGGTGGACCTCGCCATGCTGCAGGCCATCCTGCGTCGGGAGCTCGCCGAAGACGCCGACCGCGCCGTGGTCATCATTTCCGACCGGGACGCGGACATGGGCGCGGTGGTGGACGTGATGGACGAGTGCAATCTCGCCGGGGTGCGCAAGGTGTCCGTGGCCGCCAACCAGGAAGGGAAATGATCCGCGCGTTCCTCGTGGCCGCGGCCCTGGCGGGCAGCCTGGCGGTGAACGCGGGCCTGTTCAGCTTCCTGCCCCTGATGGGCTATTGGAACGCGCATAAAGGCGCGGGCCTCAAAGGCAAGACGGCGGAGTTGCACGCGTTGGCCATGCCCGTAATGCCGAAGAAAAAGGAAAAACCCAAGGAAAAGGAATCCCGGAAGACCCCTCGGAAGAAAACCGTAGAGCCGGGCAAATCCGTGGCCAGGCAACGATTCGTCATGGACCTGGGACCGGGCGGCGGTTCCGGAGCGGGGGTTTCCGGCGCGGGGGTTTCCGGCGGCGATCTGCAGCAGGTGAGCTACGCGGAAGGGGAAACGGACGAGGACGCCAAAGTGATCTCCCAGACCGCCCCCAAGAAACCGAAAAAGGCCGAGGCGGCGGGGGCGGGCGGATTGGTGCGCTGCCTCCTGACCATCGGCGAGGACGGCCGCGTGGCGGACGTGCAATTCCTGGAAGTGCCCGGCGCCTACGGCTTCGAAGAGGCGGTGCGCGAAGCCCTGAAGGAATGGCGTTTCAAGCCCGCCATGAACTCCGGCATGGCCGTGCGCCAGAAACTCGAGCAACCTTTCCGGTTTTGAGCCCGCCCGCGCAACGGGTTTGAAACGCCGCGGAAATCCCGGTTGGTTAGATCCCTTCAAGCGCGCGGCCCCCGGCCGCGCCAATCCGGAGGCAACATGCGAATTCCCGTCCCGTCCCGCGTCAACCTGGCCTGCGCCATCGGCCTATGCGCCCTGGCGGCCGGCGAGATCCGCGCGTCCCATCTCGATCGGGGCAACGAGGAGTTCGGGCGGCAGCGCTATCCCCAGGCCCTGGCCCAGTACCGGGCCGCCCTGGACGCGGGCGAGAACCGTCCCATGGCCCTTTTCAACATGGGCAACTGCCTCTATGTGATGAAGCAGACCGGCCTGGCTCTCTCCGCTTACGAGAAGGCCATCCGGGAGGCGCCCGCCTTCCCCCGGCCCTACCTCAACGCCGGCGGGATCTATTTCAGCCTCGATCAGCTCGGCCTGGCCCTGGCCCGGTACCACAAGGCCCTGGAACTGGATCCCTCCAATGCCGGCGCCATCAAGATGCTCGGCGAGTGTTACCTGAAAATCGGGGACAAGGCCCAGGCCCTGTTCTATTTCGACAAGGGCCGCCGGACCGATCCCGCCAACCTCGACTGGCACTATGCCATGGCGGAAACCTACGTCAAGATGCGCGACTACCTGTCCGCGCAATCCGTGCTGCGCCAGGCCCTGGAGGCCAGTCCCGGCGCCGCGCCCCTGCATTTCTACCTGGCCGAACTGTGCCAGGCCGCCGGGGACGACGCCCAGGCGGCGGCGGCCTACGCGCGCGGATTGGAAGCGGACCCGGGTAACACGCGCGTTCCCTTCCAGCTCGCGTCCCTGCACGAGGAGATGGGCAATCCCTTCCTCGCCCTTTCCGTGCTCAAGGAGGCCTCCGGCCGCGAGGCCGTGCGCCGGGAAAGCCTGATGGAAATGGCCCGCATCTATTGCGATCTGGGCCAGGACGGGCCGGCCCTGGATTGCTACCAGCGCGCCGCCGGCCTGGGCGAGGGCCGCGCCGTGACGGGCATGCTCAACGTGGGCAAGCGCTTGTTCAACCAAGGGGATCTGGCGCGCGCCAAAGAGGTGTTCGCGCGCATCAAGAGCGCCTTTCCGGAGGATATGGAGGTCAGCCAGGCGCTGGCCGATCCGGGTTCATAACCCTATCAAGGCGTCGTTTGGGGCATAGCCCTTTTTCCGGGTCCAGGGCAAGTAAATTCGCGAATCCCGGAATCCCGCCGCCGCCGGAAAAAATCCTCCTAAAACGTTGAAATCAAAAGAGATGCGGCAAATTCATTCGCTTCGCCCCATATCCGTTTGGAAACCTCAACGAAATAGGATTGAAACACCCGGAAGTGACTTTTTGCTCCGTGCTTTTTCGAACTTTATTACAGGAGAAATGATGAACAAGTTGATGCTTATGTCCCTGGTGGCCGTGGCTTTCGGTGCCGCGAACGCGCAAGAGGGGGATACCACCAAGACCGAGCCCGCCTCCCAGGGAACGTCCCAGGAAGAGGCGCTGACCAATGTCAAGGGCCAGGTGGAAGGGCTTAACGAGAGCTATCTGGAAACCAAGTCCACGGTGGACAAGCTGGCCAAAATCAAAGTGGGCGGATACGTCCAGGCCCAATGGCAATATGCGGACAGCTTGTCCCAGGCCTCGGTCAACGGCGGCAACTTCACCGCCAGTTCCCGGGAGCGAATGATCCTGCGCCGGGCCCGCCTCAAGACCACCTGGCAGGGGACCACCAGCCGCTTCGTCCTGGAAATCGACGCGCTGCCCGCCGGCATCACCATCAAGGACGTGAACGCCCAGATCACCGAGCCCTGGCTCAAAGCGTTCAGCCTCACGGCCGGTGTCCAGGATCGCCCCTTCGGTTTCGAGGTGGGCTACAGCTCCAGCGCCATCGAGTTGCCTGAACGCACCCGCGGCAGCCAGGTCCTGATGCCGGGGGAAAAAGACCTGGGCGTGGAGATCGAGTTCGCCGGTACCGAAAAGATGGGCCTTTTGGAACTCTTCAACCTGAAGGCCGGCGTGTTCACGGGCGTAGGCGTCAACAATCCGATCACGACCACGCCCGCCGCCAACCTTATCGAGAATGACAATGAGAAGGACTATATCGGCCGGGCGGGTTTCGCCATTCCCTTCTACGACATCAACATGGCCATCGATGGCGGTTTTTCCGCTTATCTCGGCAAGGTGACCAATTCCACCGGCAAGGCCGCGAAGGTCGGAAGCATCGGGGATACCCTCACCTGGGTGAACGAAACCGGCAAAGCGGCGCTCGACGCCTACGACCGCAACCTCATGGGAGTGGACGCCCAGCTGTACTATGACATTCCGTACATCGGCGGCATCTCCCTCCGCGGCGAATACTGGTGGGGAGATTGGGTCAGCGTCAGCGGCAACAACGGTCTGTACGCCTTCGCCGTCGATACCAACGGCGTGTACGAGCGGAAAGTGGCCTCCTGGTACGTGATGGCCGTGCAGAACATCGGCGGCATGAACCAAATCGCGGTGCGCTATGACATGTTCGACCCCAATACGGACGTGGAAGGCGACGACATCGGCAAGTTCAAAAGCTCCAGGCTGAACGTCAACGATGCCGCCCAATCCACCCTGGGACTGGCCTGGAACTTCTTCTGGGACGAGGCCGTGCGCTTCACCTTCAATTACGACTTCAACATGAACGAGAAGGTGAACTCCGCCGCCGCCGGTTCCAATGCCGCGAACACCGCCGCTTTCAAGAAATGGTCCGACGATTTCGACAACAACCAGATGACCGTGCGCATGCAGGTCAAGTTCTGAAACGGTTCCGGGCCGCGGGTGAAACGCGCGGCTCTTTCTTTTCCAACCCGAGACTCATACTTTGAGGAGCATAAAAATGAACAAATCGATTCTAGCCGGCGCGGCCCTGGCCTTGGCCTCCCTGGCCTGGCCGGCCCAGACCATCACCGTCAAAGGTTCCGATACCATGGTCATCCTGGCCCAGCGTTGGGCCGAGAAGTACATGGCCACCCACCCGGACGTCAGCGTCCAGGTCACCGGCGGCGGCTCCGGAACGGGCATTTCCGCCCTCATCAACGGCAGCACGGACATTTGCGACGCGTCCCGCAAGATGAAGGCGGCCGAACGCGAGAAGCTGAAGCAACGCTTCAACTCCCTCGGCGTGGAAGTGCCTTCGGCCCGCGACGGCCTGGCCGTGTACCTGAACGAAGGCAGCCCGGTTTCGGAACTGAGCCTGGACCAGGTCAAGGACATCTACACCGGCAAAATCAGCAACTGGAAAGACGTGGGCGGCCCCGACGCCAAGATCGTCCTGTACGGTCGCGAGAATAATTCCGGCACCTACGTCTACTTCCGCGACAACGTCCTCAAGGGCGCGGATTTCGCTCCCGGCATGCAGTCCCTGCCCGGCACCGCCGCGGTGGTGAACGCCGTGTCCAAGGACAAGCTGGGCATCGGCTTCGGCGGCTCCGCGTACGCCAAGGGGCTCAAGTTCGCGAAAATCAAGAAGGACGCGAATTCCCCGGCCTACGAACCCAACGAGGAAACGGTCAAGAACGGCAGCTACCCGATCACCCGTTACCTTTACATGTACCTGAAGAGCCGCCCCACCGGCGCGCTCAAGGACTACATCGATTGGACGCTGGGCCCTGAAGGCCAGAAGATCGTCACCGAAGTCGGATATTTCCCCGTAAAATGAAATCCGTCGAAGCCTCCGACGAATCGGAGGCGAAAGGAAGCCCCATGTCCACGCGTCAGCCGCAGCGGCCCAAGCCGCCCGCGGAAAAAGGCGGAAAGGACGGAGCGAACGGCGCGGCCCCGAAAGGGAACGCGCCCGTTCCTCCCGCGAATTCCGAGGGGACGGTCGCGACGGTGACCGAACCCGTGCCGGGGCCCACTCCGCCCTCCCGCAAGGTCCTGACCATGAAGAGACCTTTGCGGTTGGGCGAACTCGCCATCGAGAAATCCGTGCAGGGGGTGGCCTTCGTGTCCCTCCTCTTCATCGCCTTGATTTTCGTATTCGTTTTCCGGGAAGCCACCCCTTTGTTTTTCGGCCAGGTCAAGGCCGCCATGCACCAGAACACGGTGGAAGAAGCCGAGACCTACGGCATGGATCCGGGGGCCGCGCCCATCCAGGAAGCTCCGGAGCTGGAGCAGTCCCAGGAGGATTTCCATCCCAAGACCCTGGTCGGCAAGAACTGGCAGCCGGTCTCCCTGACGCCCCAATACGGCATCATCCCGCTGTTGGCGGGCAGCCTCAAGGTGACCCTGATAGCCCTGCTGCTGGCGGCGCCCATCGGCATTTTCGCCGCCTTGTACACGTCCAGTTTCGCGGCCAAGTGGGCCAAGGAAACCATGAAACCCGTCATCGAGATCCTGGCGGGATTCCCGTCCGTGGTGATCGGGTTCTTCGCGCTGGTCATCATGGCCAGCCTCCTGCAGAACACGTTCGGATTCCAGTTCCGCCTCAACGCCTTCGTGGGCGGCGTGGCCATGGCGCTGGCCGTCATCCCCATCATCTATACCGTTTCC
Organism: Fibrobacteria bacterium; assembly: GCA_035275285.1. Lineage (GTDB taxonomy): Bacteria > Fibrobacterota > Fibrobacteria > UBA11236 > UBA11236 > Chersky-265. Next base: position 28,130 of record DATENA010000150.1, read on the forward strand.
GAGGACGCGCTGAACGCCGTTCCCAAGGTGATGACCGAGGCCAGCCTGGCCTTGGGGGCCACCAAATGGGAAACGGCCCTGTTCGTCATCCTGCCTTCGGCCACTCCGGGCATCTTCGCCGCCATGATCCTCGGCTTCGGCCGGGCCTTCGGCGAAACCATGATCGTATTGATGGCCACCGGCAATGCGGCCCTGCTGACGCCGGGCCTCGCGGATCCCGCACGCACCCTTTCCGCCACCATCGGCGCGGAAATGGCCGAAGTCGTGTTCGGCGACACCCATTACCGCGTCCTGTTCTTCGTGGGCGCGCTGTTGTTCGTGATTTCCTTCGGTCTCAACGCCATTGCGGAGTTCTTCATCCGCAACCGCTTGATGAAGAAATTCAAAGGTGCCTAGCATGACTCGCGCGAAATCCATCATCGGCAAGATCGTCGTCTCCTTCACGGGGGCCTGCGCGTTCGTTTCGGTGGCGGCCGTGGCCTGGATCATGGGGACCATCATCTGGGGCGGCCACAAGAACCTGACCTGGGCCTTCCTGACCCAAGCCCCCTCTTCCGGCATGACCGAAGGCGGCATCTACCCGGCCATCATAGGAACCTTCATGCTGGTGGTCATCATGTCCCTGGTGGGCGTGCCGGTGGGCACCATCACCGCCGTGTACCTGAGCGAATACACCTCCCGGGGCTCCAAGATCGCCCAATTCATCCGCTTCGCGGTCAATACCCTGGCCGGCATCCCCGCCATCGTATTCGGCCTGTTCGGCCTGGGCTTCTTCGTGCAGTTCACGGGCGGGGGCTTGGACAGGATCTTTTCGCCGGGAGCGCTCAAGTGGGCCCAGCCCAACATCCTCTGGGCCAGCCTCACCATGGCCCTGCTCACCCTGCCCGTGGTCATCGTCTCCGTCGAGGAGGCCATCAAGACCGTCCCCCGCGATCTGCGCGAGGCGTCCCTGGCCCTGGGCGTCACCAAATGGCAGACCATCTGGCGCGTCGTGATCCCCAATTCCATCGGCGGCGTCCTGACCGGCGCCATCCTGGCGGTGAGCCGCGGCGCGGGCGAAGTGGCCCCCATCCTGTTCACGGGCGCGGCCTATTTCCTGCCGCATCTGCCCGGCGCCCTCACGGACCAGTTCATGGAGCTGGGATACCATCTCTACATCATGACCACCCAGTCCACGGACGTGGAGAAGACCATGGGCATCCAATACGCCACCACCCTGGTCCTGCTCCTCTTGACCTTCACCCTGAACTTTTCCGCCATCTTTATGCGGTACCGGCTGCGCAAGCGCCGCGCATTCGCCTGAACCGGAGTCCCATGGAAACCGCCACGCCTTACGCCAAGCTCTATACCAAGGATCTGAACCTCCATTACGGGCCCAAGCATGCCTTGAAGGGCATCAACCTGGACATGAAGGCCTACAAGGTCACGGCCCTGATCGGGCCTTCCGGGTGCGGGAAGTCCACCTTCCTGCGCAGCCTCAACCGCATGAACGACCTGGTGGAGAACGTGAGCATCAAAGGCTCCGTCTTCGTCGACAACGTCGACATCTACAACAAGAAGGTCGACGAGGTCCAATTGCGCAAGAAGGTGGGGATGATCTTCCAGAAGTCCAACCCCTTCCCCAAGTCCATCTACGACAATATCGCCTACGGGCCGCGCATCCACGGGCTGCGCGACAAGGCCAAAACGGACGAACTGGTGGAAATGAGCCTGCGCCGCGCGGCCATCTGGGACGAAGTGAAGGACGAATTGAAGAAAAGCGCCCTGGCCCTCTCCGGCGGGCAGCAGCAGCGGCTTTGCATCGCCCGGGCCCTGGCCGTGGAGCCGGAAGTGCTGCTCATGGACGAACCGGCCAGCGCGCTCGATCCCATCGCCACCGCCAAGATCGAAGAGCTGATTTACGAGCTCAAAAGCACCTATACCATCGTTATCGTGACCCATAACATGCAGCAGGCGGCGCGGGTCAGCGACTACACCGCCTTTTTCTATATGGGATCCGTGGTGGAGTTCGACCTTACCGAGAGGATTTTCACCTCTCCCAAGGAAAAGCAGACCGAGGATTACGTGACCGGTCGTTTCGGATAGTGGCAATGGTCCTTACGAGTGCCGGAAGCACTCGACGGACCATTGCTTTTAAGGGACTAGTGGCAATGGTCCCATTGGGTGCCGGGGGCGCTCGACGGACCATTGCTTTTAAGGGACTAGTGGCAATGGTCCCATTGGGTGCCGGGGGTGCTCGACGGGCCATTGTTTTTGATAGAGTAGCGGCAAAAGGGTGGTGGCGCGGGTCCTTATGGGTGCTTGAATCACCCGACGGTTCGATGCGAATATAGGTTCAGGAGGAACGATGGAACGGCATTTCGAAAAAGAGCTGAACAATCTCAAGGCCACCTTGGAGAAGATGTCCCGCCTGGCCCAGGAGTCCCTTTCCTATGCCACCCGTGCGTTGCTGGAAGAGGACAAGACCCTGGCGGAGAAGACCTTCGTCAACGAACGCGCGATCAACAACCTCGAGATCGACATCGATCACGGGGTGGCCGATTTCTTCGCCCTGTTCCAGCCGGTGGCCATCGATCTCCGGTTCATGCTCGCGATCCAGAAAATCAACAACGATCTGGAGCGCATCGGGGATCATTGCGTCAACATCGCCCAGTCCGCCATCAGCTTCGTGGGCTATCAGCAGAAGACCGGGCTCCTGGAGCTGCCCAAGATGGTCAACATCGGCCAGACCATGCTGCACGATGCCTGCGAAAGCTTTTTCACCAAGAACCTGCAGTTGGCGCGGACGGTGCTGGAAACCGACGACATCATCGACGAGCTGAACCGGGCCAACACCCGGGAAGCCATCCAACTGGTCAAGGGCGACAAGACCTCCATCGAGATGGCCCTGGAATTGCTCCGCATCAGCCGCAACCTGGAGCGCATCGGCGATCTGTCCACCAACGTGGCCGAGGAAGTGATCTTCCACGTCCAGGCGCGCGTAGTGAAACACCATGCCGACGAGCATAAGAGCCGCACCCCGGTCTCGGAGGAGAAAAGGCACGAAGCCTGACCGTCCCGGCCTTCGGTCCGCTTCCCCTGTTTCCTATAAACATTGTCCCAACAAATGTTTATAGGGGCTTCGCGGCCTGTTAACGTCCCTGTGGCTTAACCGCAATGGCACCGTAACCTCTTTGCATCCCCCCGCGGATCCCCATGGACGCGCCCGATCCCGCCGGATCCGCCCGGATGCGCCGCGGGGGTAAGCCGATGGGGAAAAGGGACTTGAACCCCCTCTTTGAAACCGGAATGCAATGTAAGGGAAACGCTCCGGAACCGGCCCTTTCGGATATTTTAACGGCCGGGATTCGAAATCCCGGGGCGCGGTTTTGCGGGGAAACCGGGAAGAAACAATCCTTTTCCCAGGGACTAACCCCATTGCAACAACGGACCTGTATCTTGGAAGGCGGCAGGGCAGACTCGGCAAACTCTTTGCGTGACAAGGACTTCAACATGATGAAAATGGAATCCCAACCGTCCGGCAAAGCCTCCCTCAAACAGGCCGCGAGATATCCGGCTCCGGGCGGCATTTTTCCCTCCGGCTTGAAGATTTCCGGGCATACCCTTTCCCTGGCCTCGGACATCGGGGCCTTGGAAGAGTGCCTGGCTCTGGAACGTTCCTCGGGGCCGCGCACCTCGCTTTCGGAAGGCATCCATTCCCCCACCGCGGTGCCCTATTGCGACTTCCTCATGCTCCGCTCCTTCGACGGCGCGCTTCAGGCGGTTTGCCGTCTGATGCGGCTCGACGGCAACAACGTCATCCGCAACCCGTTGGCTTCGGGGCGATTCCACTTGGCTCCCCTGCTCACCGCATTGCGGTATTCGCGCGAGGGCATCCTGGAAATGGGCGTGCCCACCCTGTCCCCCGGCTGCGATGCCGCCAAGGCGTCCCGGCTGCTCTGGAGCGGCATGATCCGGTACCTGGAGCGCAACGGCCTGGGCTTCGTGATCGGCCGGGAGAACCTCTCCATGGGCAGCGAAGAAGCCAGGGACTGGCCGCATCTCATGGAAGCCCATGGCTTGCATCCCGATCTGCAGATGGAAACCCGCTCGGCGTTCGATTCCCGCGGCGCCATGCGCCTGGAGCCCAAGGCTCCGGCCGGAGGGGCTCCAGCCGGAAGGGCTCCGGCCGCGGGGCAAAGGACTCCCGCCCTGCGCGGCTGGCCCGCCGGCCTGCAGGAGGCCCTGCGCCGCGGCTGCCGCCTGGCCTGCGAACCGGCCTTCAACGCGGCCGCCGGCTGCCTGGAGTTCGTCTGGGTGGCTTCGCGGGACATGCTGGAGAGCGGCGAATCCGGGGATTGGCGCGGCGGCCCGAGTCCCTGACCCTTCCGCGGTCCTCTCCGGGTTTTTTATCTTTCCCGCATCCCATGAAACAATACCTGGACCTCCTGAAGCTCGTGCTCGAAACCGGGGAGAAAAAACAGGACCGGACCGGCACCGGCACCCTTTCCCTGTTCGGCCTGCAGGCCAAGTACGATCTACGCCAGGGGTTCCCCCTGCTCACCACCAAGAAAGTGCTGTTCGACGGCGTATTGCGGGAACTGCTATGGTTCCTGAAAGGGTCCACCAATATCAACGACGGCCTCAAGCAATACACCCCCATCTGGAACGCCTGGGCCCGGGAGGACGGCGGGCTGGGGCCCATTTACGGATACCAATGGCGCAAGTGGCCCAAGTACGTGGAAGACCCGGAAACCGGCCGGTACCGCAAAGAGGCGGTGGATCAGATCCAGGCGGCCCTGGACATGATCAAGGAAAATCCCGATTCGCGCCGCATCATCGTCAGCGCCTGGAACGTATCCGACCTGGACCAGATGGCCTTGCCCCCTTGCCATGCCTTCTTCCAATTCCACGTGGCCGCCGGCCGCCTGGACATGCAGATGTACCAGCGTTCCGCGGACATGGCCCTGGGCGTGCCGTTCAACATCGCCAGCTATGCCTTGCTCCTGACCATGTTCGCCCGGGAATGCAAGCTCACCCCGGGCATCCTTACGCATACCTTGGGCGACGCCCACGTCTACCTCAACCACGTGGAAGGGGTCAGAACCCAGTTGCAGCGCACGCCCCATCCCCTGCCCAGGCTGGAGATCGCCGGCAAGCCTTTCTTCGACCTGGTATACGAGGACTTCTCCCTGAAGGACTACGTCCACGATCCGTTCATCAAGTTTCCCGTAGCGGTTTGACGGCGGGACCTGATGCGACCGGCATTACGCTCCCGGTCCGGTCCCGGCCTCGCATAGGGCCCTAAAAAGTCGCCAAAAAACCGCTAAAAAGACCGAATTTCCCCACCTCAAAGTCCAAAGAGACAAAAACAGGGGTGTGTGCGTCCAAATCAGACGCTGCCAGGAACGGACCGATGGTCCCGTCTTTGCAGGCACCGGTACCCGGTCTCCGTGAGCCTCCGGTTATGCGATCCATTCGAAAGGGGATGTTCCCGTGCGCGCTTTTCCGCCTGCCTTGTTCGGCTTCATACTTTTGCTGCAAAGCGCCCAGGCGGCCGTGGACGGCCTCAATCCGGACGGTTCCCTGGACCGTTCCAGGATCAGCAAGGCCTATTTCGAAGGCGATTTCGACATGGTGGTCTCGGCCCTGGAAACCTTCCGCAAGCTGCATCCCGATCCGTCGCGGGAAGACAAGATCTACACCTACAAGTACCTCAGCGTGATCTACGCCGCTAAGCCCGAAACGCGCGGCAAGGCGGAAAGCTTCATGTACCAATTGCTGAAGATCATGCCGTCCATCGAGCTGATGGATCTGTACATCTCCGACAACATCGAGGCCATTTTCAACTCCGTGCGCATCCGCTTCGAACAGCAGCAGCGGATCGGGCCGGACTCGACCGGATCCGCCGCATCCGGCAAGGGCAAGCCCCCGGCCGCTTCCCTGCGGGCTTCGGACAAGAGCTCGACCTGGGTCTGGTGGACCGCCGGCGCCGCCGTGGGCGTGGCCGCGGCCGTGGCCGGATTCGTATACCTGTCCGATTCCCCCAAGACCGCCAGCATGGCACCCGACACCCTGGACCTCAAATGAAGCGCAGCCATCGGATAGCCCTGGCGGTTTCGACCTTCCTCTGCCTCTGGGCCTGCACCGTGGACAATCCGGTCGGCACGCCCGCCACGGAAATCCGCTTCAACGCCATCGCCGATTCCCTGAAAGGGGCGGGATACGATACGCTGGAGATCTCCGCCGTCAAGCCGGGCATGACCGTTCCCGTGATCCTCTACGGCGGTTCGCTCACGGAGGGGCCTGCGCCGGGCCTGCTCACCTTGCCGGACAGCCTGGGCAAGACGTTCACCATCACCGTGAAAGCCGGCCATAAAGCCGATGGCGCCCTGGGGTTCTCCAAGGTTTACGCCATCGTCGACGGCGCCGTGAGCGGATCGCTCATCATCGTGGTGCCGGTGGATCCCGGAGGGAGCGACAGCGTGCCGCCCACCGGCGTGGCCCTGGCGCCGGAGTCCCTGAGCCTGGCGGCGGAGGGCGATACGGCCACCCTGAAGGCCTCCGTGCTTCCCGCCAAGGCCCTCCAGGCGGTGCTCTGGAACAGTTCCAACCCCGCCGTGGCCGCCGTGGATGCCCGCGGGGCGGTGCGGTCCGGCACGGAGGGAAAAGCCACGGTCACGGCCAAGGCCGCCGCGGACACCTCCAAGCTGGCCTCCATCGTGGTGACGGTGTCCAAACCTTCGACCGTGGACAGCGTGAAGCTGGACAAGAAAACCCTGAAAGTCTTCATGGGCGCTCCCGGCGCGGCGCTGCAGGCCGGCGTCTTCCCCGCCTCTGAGCCCGCGCTCTTCAACTGGCGTTCTTCCGCGCCCCTGGTGGCGTCGGTTTCCGCCGACGGCAAGGTCTCCGGGTTGGCGGAGGGGGAAGCGTTCATCTCCGTCCATTACAAGAGCGATGAGACCAAGTCCGATACCTGCCGGGTCACCGTGGTCAAGGACGCGCCCTCCCTGAAAGCGGGCCAGGACGTTTCCATCGAAGTGGGGGCCACCGTGACCTTCGCCCCGACGGTGGAACAGGAGTTCGGCGGCATCGTCGAGTTCAAATGGAGCCTGGACGGGGATACCCTCTGGGACGGGACCGCCGTCGCCATCCCCGCCAATCTGTCCCGCACCTACACCGTCGCCGGGGACGTCTACGCCTATTTCTCGGTCAAGGACGGCGAAGGCAACGTGGCCACGGCCAAGCGCCTCATCCGGGTGGGCAATGCCGCGCCGCTCGTGGTGATCGACAGCCCCCTCGAAGGCGCCATGCTCAAAGCCACTCCGGCTACGGTGGTCTATCGGGTCAACAATACGGTCTTGAGCCGCAAGGTGGATCTGAAGGAAGGCCCGGACACCATCACCATAGATACCGTCATCAACGGCGCCAAGGGATCGGCCACCGTCAGGGTCACGCTGGACACCCAGGCGCCGGTGGTGGCCATCACCTCGCCGCTCGCCAATGCCAAGGTCGCGACCAATCCCGTGGCCGTGATCTGGACCGTGGACGGGGTCTCGCAATCGGCCCAGACCAGCGAAACCATGACCGCCGGGGACGGGGAGAAGACCATCATCCGCAGCTTCACCGACAAGGCCGGCAACCCGGGCTCCGCCGGCATCAAGGTGATCCTGGACAAGGACAAGCCGGCGGCCCCACTCATGAACGCCGCCGGGACCACGGCCTCGCCCACCAATGCGGCCAGCCTGACCTGGAAATGGACCTCGGGCGACAACGGCAAAGGCAAGGGCGACTACCGCTACTGGCTGGATACGCCCGCCATGCCCGCCAATCCCACTCCGGTTTCCCAGGGCACCCAGGCCGTGGTGCCGGGCCTGGCGGAAGGGATCCATACCCTCTACGTGCAGGAGGCCGATGACCAGGGAAATTGGTCAACCGCGGGCAGCCATCCCATTTCCATCGACCGCACGGGGCCCGCCCTCGCCCTGGAAGGCGGGAACCGGGCCGTGACCGGCGCGGCCTTCACCCTGAGCGCGACCGCGTCCGATCCCAATTCCGTGGCGAGCGTGGCCGTGGCCGGGGCCGCCGGCGGCAACGGCGCCATGACCCTGAACTCGGGCGAATACGTCGCCAACGTGGTCCTGGCCGAGGGCGCCAACGTCCTCACGGTGACCGCCAAGGACAATCTGGGCAACGCCAAGGCGGCTTCGGTGACCATCACCCTGAACAGCGCCGGCATTGCCATCGTCTTCCCCGAGGACGGATACGTGACCAGCGCGAGCCCGGTCCACGTGCAATACGATCTCTCCGTGGGGCATGCCGGCACCACCAAGTTCGCGGACGTGCCCCTGACCAAGGTGGGCGCCAACACCGTCACCGTCACCGACGGGGGCGCGACCAGGTCCGTCCAGGTCTTCTACCAGCCCAAGGTGGTCTTCGTGCGCAAGGGCGTGACGGGCGGCAAAGGGGACGGCACCAGTTGGGAGGATGCCTATGGCGATATCCTTCCGGCCCTCGCCTCCGCCCGCGGGTCCGCCGGCGGCAACAAGCTGTGGGTGAGCGCCGGGGTGTATACGGGCAATGCCGCCGCCTATCCCGGCTTCAGCCTGGCCGGCGGCGTTTCCATTTACGGCGGCTTCCCCTCCATCGGCCGGCCGGCCACGGAATCGGCCCGGAACTTCCAATCCTCCAAGACCACCCTCAAGAACGCGGCGGGCGTGCAGGGATACATGCTGGAGATCGACAACTCCGGATCCTCCGTGGTCAACGGCCTGGCCTTCGCCACCGACGGCGAGAACGGGTACGTTTACAATCCCGGCTCCGGGATCCTGTCCCTGGTGAGCTGCACCTTCGCCAATTCCACCACGCCGGACTATTTCATGTTCAAGCTGTACGGCACCGTCAAAATCGACAGTTGCATACTCTCGCCGGTAGGCACCGGGCGGTACTTCATCCAGGGGAACGACGCTTCCATCACCGTCACCAACACCAAGATCCTCAATGGGGAGGCCACGGGCATCCTCTACCTGGAGAACTCCACCCTGACGATGACCACCTCGACCGTTACCGGAAACATCTTCTACCGTTCCCCGGCCGACAAACCCAGCGTAGGGTATATCGATCCCGCTTCCACCCTGACCGTCACGGCCCCGAACACTTCGGATATGCCTGCCTTCCAGAAGCCCTGATCCGGGCCCGGGCCCGCCGTCACGGGGATTGCCGGCAGACCCGGTCCGTTCCCGGGCCCGCTCCTTCCGATCCGTGCGGCCAATGTGACCCTTGTGACCCCTGCGGCCCTTGCATCCAGGCGCGTATTTTCCGCCTTACCCGTCCCATTCCGCCCCTCCTGACGGGGCCGCCTTTCCTTGATACATTTCTCCCATGACCCCCGTGACATCAGCCGGAGCCTCCTTCAGCCTCGTGGTGGCCGCCGACCGCAAGGGCGGCATCGGCAAGGATGGGGCCCTGCCCTGGAAGCTCAAGGGAGACATGCGCTGGTTCCGGGAACTGACCACTTGCCCGGACACGGACGAGGTGCTGGCCCGTTATCTCATGAACATCGGCCTCAGGGACAGGCGCGCGCATACCTGGGAGAGCCTGACGGCCCGCATCGGCGGGGCCAGGCCTCTGCCGGAATGGAGCCCCGGGGCCCGCAATGCGGTCCTGATGGGCCGGAAAACCTGGGATTCCCTGCCCCTGCGCTTCCGCCCCCTGGCCGGCCGGCTCAACGGCGTGCTCAGCCGCAGCCTGCCCGCAGGCGTCTTCCACGGCTCCCACCATGTCTGGCCCTCCCTGCCGGCGGCCCTGGCCGAGCTGGGCCGGGACCCCACCGTCCGCAACGTTTTCGTGGTGGGCGGCGGGGAAATCTATGCCGAGGCCTTGCGCCATCCCGGGTGCGCCCGGATTTTCCTCACCGACGTGGCCGCCGAATTTCCCTGCGACACCTTCCTGCCCCCTTTGGACGCGGGTTTCCGGGACATCTCGGTTTCCCCCCAACTGGACGAGGGCGGCTCCCGGTACCGCTTCCGCCTGCTCGAACGCGCCTGACCGCCCGCCGGCCCGTCCCGCCGGACGGCCGTTGAGGCGCGCCGGCCCCGTAAACATTGCTCCCGGCCCCGCCGGTATGTTCTTTAGGGGAGGAGGCTGCCATGAAAGACTTCTTCGGAGACACGGTCATAGCGGCATTGCTGACGGTCGCTTTCGTGACCACGGCCCTGCTGTTGCACCACTTCGGGATCCTGTTCGACAACCCCTGAGGAGCCTGCGCCCGCGGGCGCAGGCCCGGGCCCGCGGCCGCTCCCGGCCCCGCTCAGCGACTCCCGGGGTGTTTCATCGCGGTCCGTTTAAGTAGTTTTTCACGGCCTTGGACCGCCCTTCCGGCCGTTCAGGCCTTGACCATGGCATCCAGCAACCTGCAAACGCGACTTCTCTACCCGGACCTGGAAGCGGCCCTGGAAACGGGCGATCTGGAGGCATTGCAGGAACTGTGCGATTCCCTCGCCGCCGAAGACCTGGCGGAAATGGTCGAGCAGTTGGAGCCGCTCATGCAGGCCATCTTCTTCGAGCAGGTCCCGGAAGGGAAGGCCACGGAAATCTTTCAGCTCCTGGAAGTGAACCTCCAGAAGGAGATCCTGAACTCGGTGAGCAACCAGCGCGTGGCCGCCATCATCAACCAGATGGACCCGGACGATCGCACGGCCTTGCTGGAGACCATGCCCCAGAACGCCACCCGGCAACTGCTCAGCTTCCTCAAGCCGCGGGAGCGCAAGCAGGCCCAGCGCCTGCTGGACTTCCCCAAGGACAGCATCGGGCGCCTCATGACGCCGGACTTCCTGGCCATCAAGCAGGAATGGACCGTGGAACGCGTGCTGGACTTCATCCGCCGCAACGGCGAGGACAAGGAGACCCTGAACGACATCTACGTGGTGGACGACAAGGGCCGCCTCATCGACGAAATCGGGATCCGGGAATTCCTGCTCTCGCCCCTGGACCGGCCCACCCTGGACATCATGGACCGCCAATTCGTGTCCCTGCCCGCCCACCATCCGGAAGAAGAGGCCATCCAGGCCTTCAAGAAATATTCCAGCCGCACCGCCTTGCCGGTCACCGACGAGGAAGGCTACCTGCTCGGCATCGTCACCATCGACGACATCCTCCACCTGGAGGAGAAGGAAACCACGGAAGACATCCACAAGCTGGGCGGCGTGGGCGCCCTGGAAGAGGCCTACCTGGACTCGGCCCTCATCAGCATGGTCAAGAAGCGCGGCGGCTGGCTGGTCATCCTCTTCGTGGGCGAGATGCTCACGGCCACGGCCATGAGCTTTTTCGAGAAGGAGATCTCCCGGGCGGTGGTGCTGGCGCTGTTCATCCCCCTCATCATCTCCAGCGGCGGCAACGCCGGATCCCAGGCCGCCAGCCTCATCATCCGCGCCATCGCCCTGGGCGAGGTCCGCTTCCAGGATTGGTGGACCGTGATGCGCCGGGAGATTTTCGTGGGGCTCATCCTGGGCGGCGCCCTGGGGCTCATCGGCTTGCTCCGCATCAGCGTTTTCTCGGCTTTTTTCGGCACTTACGGAAATCACTGGTTCCTGCTCGCCCTGACCGTCTGTTTTTCCCTGATCGGGGTGGTGGCCTGGGGCACGCTGATCGGCTCGCTTTTCCCCATTTTGCTCAAGCGTCTGGGCGCGGATCCGGCCACGTCCTCGGCGCCTTTCGTGGCCACTTTCATCGATGTCACGGGAATCGTGATCTACTTCAACATCGCATTGCTATTGCTTCATGGAAAACTGCTATAATACTAGTTGCCCATGCCGAACCCCGAAAAAGACCCCCAGGGCCCCCGGGAGGGAACCGGGAGCGGAACCGATGCCGATGCGGCCTCGGCGCGCGCCCGCAACAACCTCCGGGAGGCGCAGCAGCTCGCCCACCTCGGCAGTTGGGACTGGGACGTGGTCTCCAACGAGGTGCGCTGGAGCGAAGAGCAATGCCGCCTGTTCGGGGAGGACCCGGAAACCTATAAGGCTTCTTTCGAAGGATTCTGGAGCCACGTGCCGGAAAGGGACCGGGCCCCGGTGGAAGCGGCCATCCAGGCCACCTTGCAAGGCAGAGGCGACTATTCCATCGAGCATGAGATCCGCTGGCCGGACGGCACCGTCCGCTTCGTGGCCGAAAAGGGGCGGATGGTGTTCGGCCCGGACGGGAAACCCGTCCGCATGTTCGGCACCACCCAGGACATCACCGAACGCAAGCAATACGAAGCCGCCCTCGGCGCCAAGCAGCGCGAGCTGGAGGTCCAGGCGGCCTTCCTCAAGTCCATCGTGGAGAACATCCCCGTGGCCGTCTTCATCAAGGACATCCGCAATGAGTTCCGTGTGACCCTGTGGAACAAGGCCGCGGAGGAGATCTTACAGGTCAAGAAGGAAGAGATCATCGGCAAGACCGCCCATGACCTGTGGCCCAAGGAACAAGCGGACCTCTACCTGGAGGCGGACCGGAACGCGACCCGCGGCGGCTCCGTCATGGACATCCGGGAAGAGCCCAGCCAGACCAAGGACCGGGGCACCATCTTGCTGAACACCGTGAAACTGCCCCTGCGCATCTCCGAAAACGCCGAACCGGAATACCTGCTCGCCATCAGCACCGACATCACCCGGGAAAAGCGCGCCAAGGCGGAACTGCAAGCGGCCAAGGAGGCGGCCGAAAGCGCCAACCGCGCCAAGAGCGAGTTCCTGGCGATGATGAGCCACGAAATCCGCACCCCCATGAACGGCGTGCTGGGAATGACCCAGCTCCTGAAAGCCACCCCGCTCACTCCGGAGCAAGCGGAAATGGTGGAGACCCTGAAATATTCCGGCGGCGTATTGCTCAACATCATCGACGACATCCTGGACTATTCCAAGATCGAGGCCGGCAAGATGGCGGTGGAACTCCTCCCGTTTTCCCTGGGCGACACGGTCCGGGAAATCGCCGACATGCTGCGCTCCCAGGCGGACGGGAAAGGCCTGAGCCTGGCCGTCTCCCTGCCCGCCGGCTCCCCGGTTTCCGCCGTGGGGGATCCGGCCCGCGTCCGCCAGGTGCTCACCAACCTCATCGGCAACGCCATCAAATTCACCAAGTCCGGGGGAATCACCATCGAAGTCCGGATCCGCAACGGCATGGCCCGCACCGAGATCACCGATACCGGCATCGGCATCGCGGAAGAATCCCGCCCCCGCCTGTTCCGCAAGTTCAGCCAGGCGGACGCGTCCACCACCCGCCATTTCGGCGGCACCGGCCTGGGCCTGGCGATTTCCAAAAGCCTGATGGAATTGATGCACGGCCAGTTGGACTTCACCAGCACCCACGGCCGCGGCTCCACCTTCTTCATGACCCTGCCCCTGGCCCCGCAAACCGGCGCCTCCCGCGCCGATCCGGCCCCGGGAAATCCGCAAGCCGATGCGGATCCCCCCCAGGCCGATCCTTCCCAGGCCCGGTTTTTTCCGGCGGTCCCCCAGGGCCTGCGCGTGCTCATGGCCGAAGACAACGTGGTCAACCAGAAGGTGGGCCTGAAATTCCTCACCGCCCTGGGCTGCATCGTCGATCTGGCCCGCACCGGATTCGAAGCCCTGGCCAAGGTCAAAGAGAATACCTACGACCTGGTCCTCATGGACATCCAGATGCCGGACATGGACGGCCTGGAAGCCACCCGGGAAATCCGCGCCTGGGAAGCCTCCCGGGCCATGGCCCAGGCCGGCGGCACCGCCGTCCCCCGCCTCCGCATCATCGCCCTCTCCGCGGGCGTCATGCAGGACGAACGCGACGTCTCCCGCGCGGCCGGCATGGACGATTTCCTCACCAAACCCATCTTGACCGAAGACCTGGCCAAGGTCCTGCGCGCCAAAGCCAAAGACTAACCGAAACCCATCTCCCAACCCCAACTGCCGGAAACCCACTCAGCCCCCCAAGGCCCCATGCCCCGGTCAACCCCATCGCTCCACCCCGCGCCCTTCGCAAAGCTCCCCCCCGAGACAAACCTTCCGACTTCCGTTTCAACCCAAAGGGAGCCGGTAAGGGGAAGCGTTTGTGGAAGGGGGGCTGGGTCCCATGCCTGGGGCGATCGCGTAGCAAGGGGTTCAGGGCGATGGCCCAGGGCGCAGGCGAGCGACTCGCAAGAGACTAAGTCAGGAGACTCGCGTTTGCGAGCCAAGCCGGCGGACCGCCGTTAAATCGGGGCCATCGCCCAGCGGACCACAACGCCCGGATGAACCCCGCAGCGGAGCGCCAGCCCCCGGCATGGGGCCCAGCCTCCCGTCCGCGAGCGGAACTTTACCTGCGGACGTACCCGAAGCGTTTAAGATATTCGGTCTTGCCGTTCCTCACGATGATGGACTCCCCGGCGGAGTTCCTGGTCACCTGGTCCCCCATCGCCGTGATCTCCGCATGCATTACGTACGCGCCCGTCCCCAACTGCTGCCCGTCCTTGGAGACGGGAATGATCTTCATCTGGATGGACGCCGAATCCCCGGTCTTGGCCACCTTGGCCCAATCGGCCGCGCTCATCTCGCCCTTCGACTCGCACACGAACTGGCCCAGATTGTCGAACAGGCGGATGGAATACTTGAAAGGGGATTTCACCACCACCTGCCAGGTGGGCACGCCGTTATTGGAATGGAAGTTCTCCGTGCCCGCGCAATTGAGGACGCAATGCTCCTTGCCGTCGAGCACCACCACCGGATCCTTGCCCTTGATGGAACCCGGATCGAAGGTGACGCCTTGGGTCACGGGCTCCTTGATATGCAAGGTCGCGTCCCCGTTCAGCACCGGCACCACGCGGCCGGGCAGGATGTAGGTCACCGTTTCGCGCACATCGCGCGGATGGGACCAGACGAAGGTCAGATCGCCCTTGCCGTCCACTTCCAGGGTCCCGTTGTTCAGGCCGGGATTGGGTTTGGCGGGATTGTAGGTGAACTCCCCGGTCTGGATGGGATAGCCCAGGGACAAGTCCATCGTGCGGAGGACGATGCTTTCCTTGTCCTTGTTCGCCGAGGCGCCGTCCACGGCCGCGGTCTTCAGTTCCGAAGGGGAGCGCGTCAGCTTCAAGTCATAAGAGGTCTTGTCGGGATCGTAGATCTGCGGCACCTGTCCGGTGGCCTTGTCGACGGCCGTCAGGGTGGGCATGTCCCAGCAGGAATAGTTCCCGCCGGAAGAAGAGATGTCCTTCCCGGCCACGTTCATGTTGAAGGCGTAGGTGGATTCGGTATTGTCCTCCCGCGTCAGGCGGATCTCGATCTGGTTCACGCCCTCCTTGAGCCCGATGATGCTGTCCAGGGCCATGCCGGCGCTGCCGTCCGGATTGGCTTTGACGCCCGTGCTCTTGCTGGTCTGGGGAGGGGAGATGGACTTGTTGGTGATGGTGGCCGCCTTGGGCAAGGTGTTCTTGGTGATGGTGGAGATGATGGATTTCAGCAGGGTTTCCATGGCCGTGGGGTCGTTGGAGTTGACGCGCGTGAACGTGCCGCCGGTCCTGTCGGAAAGTTCCTTCAGCTTGGCGGTATCCGCGGTGACGGCCTTCGACATATAAATGCTGAAAATGGGCGGCATCCTGGAATCCACCAGGTCCAGGTAATTGTTCGGATCGTTCGGCGCGCCATCGGAAATGAAGATGATCGCTTGCTTTTTGGTCTGGATCACGGAAGCGTCGTTGAGCCATGCCTTGGCCCGCACCAATGGCTTCCGGTAAATGGTTCCGCCCGTCCTGTCCAAATTTATGCTTGCCTTGATCTGGTTGACGTTGACGGGATTGTTCATCAAGACCGGAGGCTGCAAGTACCCGATATCGGAGTTGAACGATATGGCTCCGGCCGTGGAGGTGGGGGAGGACGCGGCCAGGAAATCGATGCCCGCCTTGATGACGGAGCCGCGCGCGAAATACGGATCTCCGGCGTAACTCGAATTGCAGTCCGCATTCGAAACCAGCTTTGGTATCGTTTCCAGTCCTTCTTTGGTCGCAAAAGTGATCGTGCCCGATTTGGGGTTGTCACCGCATCGGTTGGTCTTGTCGTCCAGATAATAGAATGAGGTATCCGTCGTCCCGGGGGCGATATAAGCCACTTCCGCCGTCATGCTCCCGCTGTTGTCGTAGATGAAGACGATATCCGCGTCCCCGGTCCCGGTGGTGGGGGTGGCGGGCTGGCAGAAGGATAGTCCGTCCGCGCTGATGCGGGTCACGTTCTTGGGCAGGTCCAGGGTTTTCCCCTGCAAGGCGGCGAAATCCACGCATTTGGCATAGGGGTTCTCGCCGCCCGAAAGCGGACCGTGCCAATCGCAGCGTTTGGCGGCCTGGGCTCCGGTCGCGCCAAGCGACAGGGTCAAGGAAAGGGCAAGAAAACCGGACCCGACATAGGCGGTCTGCTGGCGAAAAAACCGATGGGAACGATGTGAATGCATGGTGATTTTTTTCCTTTGTGCCGGAAGCAGGGGTTTCCTCTCCTGGCCACAGAATCCGAATATACTCCCGGCACTGTTTCCGGGACAGACAAAAGTACTCACAGCCCGCCCGCGACCCCCTGCGAGATTGCCGGTATACAGGCCGTTTTCCCCCCGCAAACGCCGAAAAAACGGGGCCAAACCTCCCATTGTCCGCCGGGCCTACGGGGGCATCTTGCTACTTTATTCTAGCGGAACAGGGACGCCTTTTCAAAGCCTTCGGAGCGGTCCGGACGCAAAAAACGATCGTTTCATCGCCGCCCCTGGAAAACCCCAAGAGCCTCCAAAGGACCGGCCCATGTCGGATGGTTTCATCCTCTCCAGCTCCATCCGTGATCAAGGTCGTAATTCCACCCAGCTTGTCTTCCAGGGACGCCTGGCCGGCGGCGGCCGCTTCCGCTGGACGGTGACCCGCCCGCGCCTGTGCTTCTTCGTGGAACGCCAGGCCCCGGACCTGCCCGGAGCCGTCCAACGCCGCCCCCTGGAGCTCAGGACCCTGCGCGGCCTCCCCGTCGATTGCCTCTACTTCCAATCCTCCCTGGACCTGGCCCGGGCCCGCCGCCAGGCCGAAACCCAAGGCGTGCAAACCTACGAATCCGACGTTTCCGCCCCCGCCCGCCATCTCATGGAGCGCAACGTCCGCGGCGGGATCCGCTTCCTCGATCCCCCGGTTTCCCGGACTTCCGGCCTGCTCGATTTCCAGGACGGCCGCGTCGAATCCTCGGATTTCACCCCGGACCTGCGCCTGCTCTCCCTGGACGTGGAATGCACGCCCAAGCAAGGCTTGTTTTCCATTTCCCTTTACGGGGATGGGATCGGGAACGGAAACGGGCATGGAAACGGAAGCGGAAACACACCCGGAGAAAAATATTCCCGGGTCCTGCTCCTCGAACCCGGCCATCCCCCCGGAACCCCTCGCGAGGGTTATGAAGCCTTCCCCGACGAACGCGCCCTGCTTACCGCCTTCCTGGACGCCGTGCGGGCTTATGACCCGGACGTGCTGATCGGCTGGAACGTCATCAACTTCGACCTCCGCTACCTGGCCGAACGCTGCCGGCGCGCAGGCCTGAGCCTGGACCTGGGCATAGACGGCCCCGCGGACCTGATCGAACCCGAAGGCGCCTCCGCCTACGGCCGCTTCGGATCGAATTGGCTGGCCCGCATCCCCGGCCGCTCCGTGCTGGACGGCATCAACATGCTCAAAGCCGCCTTCGTGCCCGTGGAAGGCTATTCCCTGGGCGCCGTGGCCGCGGAAATCCTCGGCCAAAAGAAGCTCATCGAACTGGAAGGCGAGGAGAAGATGGCGGAAATCGAACGCCGGTTCCGGGAGGACAAGCCCGCCCTGGCCCGCTACAACCTGCAGGACTCGGTGCTGGTCCACGACATCTTCGCCAAGCTCTCCCTCTCGCAACTGGCCGTGCGCAAAACCCAATTGACCGGCCTGGCCCTGGACCGCATGGGCGGCAGTGTCGCCGCCCTGGACTTCCTCTACCTGCCCCGCCTGCACCGCGCCGGCTTCGTGGCCGATACGGGCAACCGCGCTCCGGCCGACGAAGGCGTGCCCGGCGGCCTGGTGCTGGAAGGCGAACCCGGCATCCACCGCAACGTGCTGGTCCTGGACTTCAAAAGCCTGTACCCCAGCATCATCCGCACCTTCCTGGTGGACCCGCTGGCCGCGGCCGCGGGCCAGCACGGCCTGGCGGAATCAGGTAACGCGCCGGTCACCTGGATCCGGGGTCCCTCCGGCCCGCCCTTCGCCAAGGAATGGGCCATCCTCCCCGGCATCGTGGAAAGCCTGATGGACGCCCGGGAAAGCGCCAAGGAAACCGGCGACAAGGCCCTGTCCCAGGCCGTCAAGATCATCATGAACTCCTTTTACGGGGTGCTGGGCAATCCCGGCTGCCGCTTCTTCCACCCGGACCTGGCGGGCACCATCACGCGCACGGGCCAATGGATACTCCTGGAGGCCAAGCGCTACCTGGAAAGCCTGGGCTACCGCGTCCTTTACGGCGACACCGACAGCCTGTTCGTGCACGCGCCCAAGGCGGAAGACCTGGACTCCCTGCGCGCCATCGGCGCCGGCCTGGCCGCCTCCCTCAACCAGGACCTGGCCCGCGTGCTGCTGGAAAAGTTCGCCGTGGAAAGCCGCATGACCATCCAGTTCGAAAAGATCTTCCTGCGCTTCTTCATGCCCGCCCTGCGCAAAGAGGACCGCGGTTCCAAGAAGCGCTATGCGGGCCTCCTGGCCAACGGCAGCCTCCACTTCACGGGCCTGGAATCGGCCCGCAGCGACTGGACCCGCCTGGCCAAGGATTTCCAAAGCGAAATCCTGACCCTGGTCTTCAAGCAGGAAAAGGTGGACGATCGCGGCCCCCTGGAGGCCCTGGTGCGCGAGTGGAACCGCCGCCTGCTCGCGGGCGGGTTCGACGACCGGCTGGTCTACAGCAAAGGCCTGAGCAAGGACCCGGACGACTACACCGGCAACGCGCCGCCCCACGTGCGCGCGGCCCGCATGCTGGACAAACGGGAAGGCCGGATGATCCGTTACGTGATGACCACGGAGGGCCCGGAGCCGGTGCAGAAGCTCTCGGGGGCGAAGCCGGACTACAAGCATTATGCGGAGAAGCAGTTGGCGCCCATCGCGGACATGGTGCTGCGGTTCCATGGGACGGATTTCGGGACGGTGACGTTGGAGGCGAGGCAGTTGAGCATTTTTTAGCGGAGTCCGGAATGGAATTCCCCGCGTCTCACCGGAATCGTGACTTGCGTCCCACCTTTCCCGAAATGCTTCGTTTAGCTTGGATCGATTTCCTTTCAAAAAGAGGCGGTCCATCCCATGTCCATGCCGAACCCCAGGCCTTCGAAGGATTGGAATTCCTATTGGCGCGATCGAATGATCAAGGAATTGCAGTTACGCAATTACTCCCCTCAGACGGCCAGGAATTATATCTCCGTATTGTCTTCTTTCCTGGCCCAGGCGCCGGGAGACCCGCGCCGGAAAAATCGCTTGGATATCGAATCGTATCTGCTCATGCTGCGGCGGAAACGGAACCTTTGCGCTGCCACCGTCAATTTGCATAGGGACGGCCTTTCTTTCTTCTTCAACCAAGTCATCCATCGATCCGGCGCCGTGGAAAAAATTCCGCGGTTGAAGGAAGATCATAAGCTTCCGAAGGTGCTGGACTCATCCGAAATCGAAGCCCTTTTGGACGGAACCGGAAATCTCAAGCATCGGTTGGCGCTCGCTTTGGCCTATGGCTGCGGCTTGCGGCTCAACGAGCTGGCTCACTTGAAATTGAGCGACGTCCAGAATGCGCGCGGGATCATTCTGATCCGGAAGGGAAAGGGGTCAAAGGATAGGATCGTGACGTTGCCGAGTTCCCTGGAGCCCATGATCGGACTCTATGCGCAAACGTACCGGCCCGAAACGTATTTTTTCGAGGGAAAAGAACCGGGAAAACGGCTTTCCGCGCGGACGTTTCAAGCCGTTTTCGAACATGCGAAGCGCAAATCCGGGCTGAAATTTCCGGGTGGCATCCATTCGCTGCGGCATTCTTTCGCAACGCATCTTCTTGAGCAGGGCACGGATTTGCGGTCCAT
>DATENA010000151.1:0-13969 GCA_035275285.1 Fibrobacteria bacterium
GAGGGCCATCTTGGCCCGATCGTCAATCGCAAAACCTTCGACATAGCGCTGCTATGCCTCAGGTTTTGCTCAATCCGATCGGGCCAATCTGACCCCCATCTGGGGGCTCCTTTGCTCCATTTATTTCTTAACGGACCCTAACCGTTCCGCTCGGCCAGATACTTGCGGATGAGCGCATTGGTCGAACCGTCGTGCTTGAGCGGCACGTTCGCGTCCTTCTCCCCCGCCTCCAGCTCCGGCAGGATTTTCTTGGCCAGTTGCTTGCCCAGCTCCACGCCCATCTGATCGAAACTGTTGACGTTCCAGATGATTCCCTGGACGAAGATCTTGTGCTCGTACAGGGCCACCAGGGAGCCCAGCACGTGGGGCGTGAGCTGCCGGAACAGCATGGAGTTGGTGGGACGGTTCCCTTCGAACACCTTGTGGGGCGACAGGCGCTCGATCTCTTCCGGAGGCAGTCCGGCGGCCTTGAGCTCCGCTTCCGCCTCGGCCAGGGTCTTGCCCACCATGAGCGCCTCGGTCTGGGCGAAGAAATTGGAGAGCAGGATGCGGTGGTGATCGTTGATGGGGTTGTGGGACCGGGCCGGGGCCAGGAAGTCCGCGGGAATGAGCTTGGTGCCCTGGTGGATGAGCTGATAGAAGGAGTGCTGCCCGTTGGTCCCGGGTTCGCCCCAGATGATGGGTCCGGTCTGGTAATCGACCCGGTTGCCTTGCTTGTCCATGGACTTTCCGTTGGACTCCATGTCCGCCTGCTGCAGGTAGGCGGGGAGGCGGTGCAGGTACTGATCGTAGGGAAGGATGGCGTGGGTCTGGGCGTCGAAGAAATCGCAGTACCAGATCCCCAGCAGGGCGAGGGTGACCGGCAGGTTGCCTTCGGCCGGAGTGGAGAGGAAGTGGCGGTCCATATCGTGCCCGCCGGCCAGGAAATCCTTGAAGTGGCCGAAGCCGATGCTCAGGGCGATGGACAAGCCGATGGCGGACCAGCAGGAATAGCGGCCGCCCACCCAGTCCCAGAACTCGAAGGCGTTGGCGGTGTCGATGCCGAAGGCGGCCACCGCCTCCAGGTTGGTGGACAGGGCCACGAAATGCTTGGCGACCGCGCCCTTGTCGCCCCCGGCGGCCTTGAGCAGGGCCTCGCGGGCGGACAGGGCGTTGGACATGGTTTCCTGGGTGGTGAAGGTCTTGGAGGCGACGATGAACAAGGTCTGATCCAGGCGCACCTTGCGGAGGATCTCGGCGAGGTGGGTGGCGTCCACGTTGGAGACGAAAAACGCCTCCACCACGGGCCGGCCGGACGAGTCGTACGAGTAGGGCTTGAGCGCCTCGGTCACCATCACGGGGCCCAGGTCGGAGCCGCCGATGCCGATGTTGACCACGTAGCGGATGGCCTTGCCGGAAAAGCCGAGCCAGGCGCCGGAGCGCACCTTTTCGCTGAAGTCGCGCATCTTGTCCAGCACGGCGCGGACACCGGGCATCACGTCCTTGCCGTCCACCAGGACGGGAGAGCCGGAGAGGTTGCGCAGGGCGGTGTGCAGCACCGCGCGGCCCTCGGTGAAGTTGATCTTCTTGCCGGCGAACAGGTCCTGCTTGGCCTGATCGATGCCGGCCGATGCCGCCAGGCCGCGCAGCAGCCCCAGGGTTTCCCCGGTGACGATGTTCTTGCTGTAATCGAGATGGATACCGCAGGCTTCCAGGCTGAACTTTTCCGCGCGGCCCGGATCGGCGGCGAACAATTCCCTCATTTTCAGGGACGAGGCGCTTTGGGCATGTTCTTGCAGGGATTTCCAGGCTGGGGATTGGGTCAAGGCGCTCACGGCGGATCCTAGGGTAAAGGTATGGTCAAAATATAGTTTTTAGGGGTGAAATCAAGGAAATTCGTCTTTTCCGGGCGAACTTCAGAATTTATCCTTAACGCGTTTGCAATCGCCGTTCGTTACCTTCGCGCCCTGGCCGATGCTAGAATAGAGATCCGATGCCCCTGAGACCGATTCCCTCCCCCCATCCCGCCCGGCCCGGATTCGCCGACCGTCGCGGCCGCAACCGCGCCAAAGCGGGCCCGCATCCCACCGCTCATACCGTCCCCTTCGAGCTGGAGGACAAAAGCTGCAGCCAGGTCCTGTTCGATCTGCTGCAAACCGCTCCCAAGGACGGCATGACCGTGCGGGCGTTGATCCATGCCCTGGGCGAACGCGGACTGCTGATGGCCTGCATGATTTTCGCGGTGCCCTCCATGCTTCCCCTTCCCATCCCCGGCATGAGCGTCCCCCAGGGGCTCATCATCACCCTCATCGGCCTGGGCATCCTGCTCAACCGCGCCCCCTTGCTGCCGGAACGGTTGCTCGAATACCGCCTGGCGCCCAAGAGCTTGTTCCTGATCCTGGAGAAGGGCGCCCGGCTGTTCCATCGCATCGAAAAACTGAGCTTCCCGCGCCTGCTCCCCATGACCCATGGATGGGTGCACGGGCTCAACGGCATCCTGCTGGTGTTCGGCGCGGTGATCCTGATGGCGCCGCTTCCCATCCCTTTCTCCAACGTGCTCCCGGCCTACGGCATCCTGTTCACCGCCTTCGGCACGTTGCAGCGCGACGGCTGGCTGGTGATAGCCGGCTATGCCATGTACATCCTCACCGTGGCTTACATCGCCTTGGTGTTCTTTTTCGGGATGACCTGGATTTACGGCTTCTTCCATTGACCCCGCCGCGCCGGCCACGGCGCCCGCCCTGATCGGGCTCCCCGATTGTTTTTATCTTGGAAAGCCTTCGGAGAGCATTCCAACCGGGAGCCGCAATGGCTGATCATGCAGGGAAATCGGGGCAGAGCGGGGTATCCGGACGCGTGGTCGTCATCGTCCTCTTCGCGGGGGCCGTGCTCCTGTGGGGCATCGTGTTCCTGGTGGGGCTGCGGCAGCGGGCCTCCGACCGCGCCGGACGGGACGCCCAGGACGCCGCCGACAGCGCCGTCACCGCGGAAGAAGTGCGCGCCTGGATGAAGGCCCTCCCGGAGGAATGGATCGAGGTTTCCCTGGTGGAAGGCCAGGGGTACGTTCTCTACGTGCCATGCTATTCCTCCAACGGCAGCCTCGCCCTGCGCACCGCCCCGGACAGCCTGCCCGGTCTCTCTTGTGAGTATTGTGACAGTCTCGATAATTATTCCGTGAAGAGCATCCTGCGTACGCGCCGCGACAGCGTCTGGGATCTGCGCCTGGATCCCCCCGCCGGGCGCCTGCGCATCCTCCCCGTGAACGACAGCCTGCTGAAACGCTTCCCGGAGGCGCCCTTCAAGGACAAGCTCCTCCTCTGGACCCGCTCCCTGGCGGACGGGCGCACCGATTCCATGATCTTCGTCCCCAAGTCCCAGGAAACCGAATTCGAAGTGCTGCGCGCCGAGGACGAGAACCCGGAAGGCTGCGGCGGCACCGATCCGGACTGAAGGTATTTGGGCTTCCCGGGCTTATTGGGGTTTTCAGGAACCCTCCGGGGTTTGCAGCCCCTTGGGCTTTTGGCTAGTTTGGAGGCATGCGGTCCAGGGTGGTTCCCATGCGGGACATGAAGACGAAGTTCGGCGTGCAAGTGGAATCCTTCCGCTATTCCTTCGTTCTGCCCGACCACGGGAGTGAATGGGACGGAGCCAACTCCCCGGACCCGGATGGCTCCCGCACCGTGCCGGCCCGCGCCGTATCGGCCAAGGCCCGCGCGGCATCGCCGGCGGCCCAAGCGACCCGAACGGCTCCGCGCCCTCCGCCCGTGGAAACCCGCATGGAGGCGCTTCCCGCCCCGCGGCGCCGCACCACGGACAAACAGCCGACGTTCATCGAAGTCAAGCCATCCAAGCCCTGACGGCGGCTCCGGCCGCTCAGGGCTTGGATGGCGCGCGGGATAAGGTCTGTCCGCGGATCTCCTGCAACACCTCCATCAGGTTGCTCGCACCCCAGTGCTCCGCGTATTTCCCGTCCTTCACCCGGACGATGTCGATGACCTTGATGGCCACCTCCATTCCGGAGGGGGGAAGCCCCAAGAACTCCCCCGTTTGCCGCCCGCGCAGCACCTTGCGGGTGGTCACCAGGTCCCCTTCCGCGATCTGGGCCTCGATGTCGACCTTGACGTCCGGGATACCTTTCCGCAGGATTTCCAGGATGAAATAGACCATGCTCCGGGCCCCGTCCGGACTCCCGGGCGGGGCGGAATGGTTGACGACGTCCTCGGCCACCAGCTCGGCGAAGGATTGCATGCTCCCTTGTTCGATGAATTCCCGGTTGAACCGGATTACGATGCGTTTGTTCGATTCCAGCGCGTCCGTCATGGCGTCTCCTTGGTGGAGTCCAAAAGCTACTTCGCGGGGATTCGCGGACGTTAAGGCAGGCCGGCCAAAAACTAAGGCCGGGCGTCCAATCCGCGCGACCGGAACCGGCTGGGGGTGATGCCGTAGGCGCGCTTGAAGGCTTCCGTAAAGCTGGAGTGGTTCAGGTATCCCACCCGGTGGTAGATCTCGCTCGGCTTTTCCGACCCGCCGGCCAGCATGTCCCGGGCGATCTCCATCCGCCGCCTCAGGATCCATTGGTTGGGCGGCATGCCGTACAGCTTCGCGAAGCGGCGCTTGAAGGTGGATAGGCTCAGGTTGCACAGGTAGGCGAGCTCTTCCAGGCCGATGGGATGGGCGAGATTGCTTTCCACCGCGGTGCGGATGGCTGCATCATCCGGGGTTCCGCTCTTGAGCGCCTGGAACGCCAGGAGCTCCCGGGGATGCGTTTCCAGCAGGTACAGCATCAGTTCCTCGAACTTCAACCGCCGCATGTCGGGAGAAAAGGTCTTGCCGGGGCTGAGGAGGACGTCCAGGGAGGCGATGAATCCCAGGATGAAGGCGTCCTTCTTGAAAGCCAGGTAAGGCCGATTGGGAACGCCGGGCCCGTTCCGGATCACGGCGTCCTTCGCTTTGTATTTGCGGAGGAACGCCGCCAGGGTCTCATGGCCGAAGAAGATCAGGATGCTCCGGAAGCGCGCCTTCCCGGAAACTTCCATGGAGACCAGGCAATTCCCGGTGGAGAGGAGATGGAACTCGTCCGGGCGGATCTCCACCCGCTTCTCGGCGAAATGGATCGTTTTCTCTCCGGCGATGACCAGGCTGATGGCGTTCCGGTTCAGGACGCTGCGGCCGCTGAAGGAGCCGATGGGCCCGGAATAGGGATGGAAGAAGGGATCGCCTTTTTTGGCTTCCGCATCGGCCGGAATGTCGTCCGGAAGGGCGAAGACCCGCATGTTCATGTACCGTCCCGGAGTTGAGGGAACGCGTCGTATAGGCGCGGAGCGGAATGTAACAAGATTCCCGGTCCGTCGATTACCGGGAACCGGGGACGCTTCCCGGCTGTCGAAAAGCATGGATTGTCCGGAAAAACGGGTGTGCCCGGGCGCGAGCTTGTATTTTTTGAGTCCCATGACCCTACGCGCGTCCCTCCTGATTGCGATAGCGGCTTTATCTTCGGCCCGCGGCGTTTGCGCCCAGGTCCCGATCCTGTCTTTGCAGGAGGCCATCCAACAAGCCGTCGGCAACAATTTCGGCCTGGACCTGGCCCGGGATCAAACCGATGCGGCCGCGGCCAACCGCGCGGGAGGCGTGGGAGCCTTCCTGCCCTCGGCGAACGCCAACCTGAGCCATGGCGGCCCCCTGCCCCCGGACGGAACCGCGCCGGCGACGAGCGTGGGCGCCTCGGCCAATTGGATCGTGTTCGACGGCTTCCAGAATTACAACGGGTACCGGCGCTTGCAATCCCAGGAGAAGGCGGCCCGGCTCCAGGAGCGCCTGGCCCTGGAAAGCCTGTTGGAAACCGTGGTGGTCTCCTATTACGACCTGGTGCAGCAGAAACAGCGCCTCACAGCCATCAACGAATTGCTGGCCGTGTCCCTGGAACGCGCCCGCCTGGCGCAGGCGAAGCTGGAAGTGGGGGCGGGTTCCAAGCTGGACCAGTTGCAATCCCTGGCCGACCTGAACGAGGATTCCTCCGCCTACCTGAACCAGAACGTGTCCTTGCAACGGGCCAAGGTCCGCTTGAACCAGGTGCTGGCCCGGGATCCGGCCCTGGACTTCGACGTCGCCGATTCCATCCCCCTGGAAACCTCCCTCCCCCTGGACGCTTGGCGCAAAGGCCTTTCCGAGAACAACGCCTCCATCGCCGAGGCCCGGGCGCAGAAAACCTCCTCGGCCTTTTCCGTGGGGGAAGCGCGCGGGCGCTGGCTGCCCAGCGTCGGCGCCGGCGTCTCCTACGTTGCCAACCCGAGCGCGCTCAACTCCAGCCGGGCGGATGCCGGGCGGGACGGCTTCGCCTACAGCGTGAACCTCTCCGTCCCCCTGTTCGATCGCCTGGCCACTCCCACGGCGGTGCGGCAGGCGAAACTGAACCTGCGCGGGGACGAGACCCGCCTGCGCCAGGCCGAAAGCCAGGCCGCGGCGGACTTCGAGCAGGCCCGCCGCCAATACGAGACCAGCTTGCGGCAGACTCAACTGGAGGAACGCAACCTGCAGGTCGCGCGGCTGCAGGCGGAAGCGGCCCAGGAACGCTACAAGCTGGGCGCCTCCTCGCCCCTGGAATTCCGGGACGCGCAGACGCGCTTGCTGGACGCGGAAGGCCGCCTGATCACGGCGCGGCAAAGCGCCAAGCAGTCGGAAGCGGCCCTGCAGCGCTTGGCGGGGGTGCTGGTGAAGCAGGCCCCCCAGGCGGCCCCGGCGGGAGGCAAATGATGGCGCCGTTCAAGGGCAAATCCCTCATCGTCCCGATCCTGGTGCTGGCCGCGGCGGTCGGCGGGGGGTATTACCTGTGGGGCGGGCGCAAGGCGGAAGTCAAGTGGCGCACCGCCCAGGTGGAAAAAGGTCCGTTGCAGATCTCCGTGACCGCCACCGGCACCCTGCAAGCGGTGGTGACCGTCATGGTGGGCACCCAGGTCTCCGGCACCGTCTCGGCCCTGTACGTGGACTACAATTCCAAGGTGGCCAAGGGGCAGGTCATCGCCCGCATCGACACCACCTTGTTGCAGGCGGCGCTGGCCGACTCCCGCTCCAACCTGGAGAAGGTCGGGGCCCAGGAGCTGCAGGCCGCATCCGAACTCAAGCGCACCAAGGCCCTCTTCGCCGGGGGCCTGGTGTCCCAGTCCGATCTCGATCAGGCCGTCGCCAACGCCGGCGTGGCCTCCGCCAACCTCAACTCGGCCAAGGCGCAGGTGGACCGGGCCCGCATCAACCTGCGCTACGCCACCATCGTCTCCCCCATCGACGGCATCGTGCTTTCGCGCGCCGTGGACGTGGGCCAGACCGTGGCCGCCAGCTTCAACACTCCCACCCTTTTCACCATCGCGGGCGATCTGCGCCAGATGCAGGTGCAGGCTTCCGTGGACGAAGCCGATATCGGCAAGGTGGCCATGGGCCAGCGGGCCACCTTCACCGTGGACGCCTATCCGGACTCCGTCTTCGCGGGCGAGGTCAGGCAGATCCGCCTGCAGCCCGTCACGGTCCAGAACGTGGTGAGCTATGACGTGGTGATCGGCGTTCCCAATCCCGATCTCAAGCTCATGCCCGGCATGACCGCCAGCCTGACCATCGCCGTGGTCCGCAAGGAAGACGTCCTGCAAGTGCCGGCTTCGGCTTTGCAGTTCAACGCCTGGGAAGCCATGGGCGGTAAAGGGGCGAAGGGGGCCAAGGGCGCAAAGGACGCGAAGGACGCGAAAAGCGCCGGCGGCCTGAAGGGCGGCAAAGGTGTCCCGGAAGGGCGCGTGTTCGTCCTGGAAACCGGGAAGCCCAAGCCCATCCGCGTCCGGACGGGGCTCAGCGACGGCGCGCATACGGAAATCACGGGACCGCTGGAGCCGGGGGCGGAAGTGATCACCGGCGTGGAGGCCCCCAAGACCGGCGTCTCCAGCGCCCAGACCTCGCCTTTCGGCATGCCCAGGATGGGCGGAAGCCGCGGAACGGGCGGCGGGGGCGCGCGGAGCCACTGATGGGACTCCCCGGCGGTACGGAGGGCCTTTCCAACGGCGCGGGCGACCCGCCCATCGTGGCGGTGCGCGGCCTCGCCAAGACCTATACCATGGGCGAAGTCACCGTGGAGGCCCTGCGCAAGGTGGACCTGGAGATCGCCCGGGGCGAGTTCGTCGCCATCAGCGGGGCGAGCGGTTCCGGGAAATCCACCTTCATGAACATCCTCGGCTGCCTGGACACGCCCTCCGGCGGCCTGTACCTGCTGGACGGGAGCGAGGTGGAGGCCTTGAGCCGGGACGAGCTTTCCCTGGTGCGCAACCGCAAGCTCGGTTTCGTCTTCCAGTCCTTCAACCTCCTGAGCCGCACCACCGCCTTGGAGAACGTGGAGCTGCCGCTCCTCTACCGCAAGGACACCCGCCCGGCGGAGAACCGCGAAAAGGCCATGGCCGCCCTGCGCGCGGTGGGCCTGGGCGAGCGCTTCCACCATCACCCCAACCAGCTTTCCGGAGGCCAGCAGCAGCGGGTCGCCATCGCGCGCTCCATGGTCAACGACCCGGTGCTCATCCTCGCGGACGAGCCGACCGGGAACCTGGACACGCGCTCCAGCATAGAGATCATGGGCCTGTTCCAGGGCCTGAACGCGAAGGGCATCACCGTGGTGCTGGTCACCCACGAGCCGGACATCGCCAGCTATGCGGGCAGGCTCATCGTCTTCCGGGACGGCAAGGTGATCCGGGACGAGCGCAACCCCGCGCCCCTGCGGGCGGCGGAAGAGCTCGCCCGGCTGCGGCCCTCGGAGAAGATCACCTGACATGCGCCTCTCCGCCCTGCTCCTCATCGCCTTGCGGTCCCTCGCGCGCAACAAGCTGCGATCCTTCCTCACCATGCTCGGCATCATCATCGGCGTGGGAGCCGTCATCGCCATGCTTTCCGTGGGCCAGGGCGCCAAGTCCATGGTGCAGACCAGCATCGCCGGCCTGGGCACCAACGTCATCACCGTGTTCCCGGGCGGGGGATCGCCGGGCAGCGTGCGCACCGAGGCCGGCACCTCGAGCCGGTTCACCGAGGACGATGTCGAGGCCGTCCGGCGCGAGGCGGAAGGCCTGCGCTACATTACGCCCACCGCCCGGGTGAGCGCCCAGGTGAAATACGGCGGGCAGAACTGGCGCACCAGCATTTTCGGGGCTTATCCGGAATACCTGCAGATCCGCAATTGGAGCCCCGCGGAAGGCATCCCGTACAGCTTGTCCGACGAGCGCGGGGCCGCCAAGGTGGCGTTGCTGGGCAAGACCGTGGCCGACAACCTGTTCGGGGACGGCGCCAATCCCGTGGGGCAGACCATCCGCATCAAGAACCTGCCGTTCCGGGTCATCGGCGTCATGGAAGCCAAAGGCCAGGGGTCTTTCGGCCAGGACCAGGACGACATCATCATCGCGCCTTATTCCACGGTGCAGAAAAAGCTCATCGGCGGCTCTTATGCGCAGAACCTGACCGCCTCCGCCGTGTCCGAGGACGCCATTCCGGAGGCCTCCGCCCAGATCGACGACGTCCTGCGGCGGCGCTTCCGCCTCGGAGGCGGGGACACGCCGGACTACACCATCCGCACCCAGACGGAGATCGCCGCCGCCGCGGGCAGCGTGTCCCAGACCATGACCATCCTGCTTTCCAGCATCGCCGGCATTTCCCTGCTGGTGGGCGGCATCGGCATCATGAACATCATGCTGGTTTCCGTCACCGAACGCACGCGGGAGATCGGCATCCGCCTGGCCGTGGGCGCCAAGGGGCGGGACATCCTCCTGCAATTCCTGGTGGAGGCGGTGGTGATCAGTTTCTTCGGGGGCCTGATCGGAGTGGCCTTGGGGGCGGGAGCTTCGACCTTCCTGTCTTCGGTCCAGGGCTGGGCCGTGAAGCTTTCCCTCTCCTCCATCCTGGTCGCCTTCCTCTTCAGCGCGGCCACGGGCGTCTTTTTCGGATGGTATCCGGCGCGCAAGGCCGCGCGCCTCAACCCCATCGACGCCCTGAGGTACGAATAAGCCGGCGCCCGGACCGCCTACTCAACCGCTCCCGGATCCGTCTTACTTGCGGAAGACTCCCTGGAAGGTGAAGGTGCTGCCGGCCCCTTCGCCGCTCTCCACCCGCAAGTCCCCGTTCATCATGAGGGAAAGCCGCTTGGCGATGGCGAGCCCCAGGCCGGTGCCGCCGTATTCCCGGGTGGTGGAGGAGTCCAGTTGGGTGAATGCCTGGAAGAGGCCCGCCAGCTTGTCCCGGGGGATGCCGATGCCGGTGTCCCGCACGGCGATGGCGATGTACAAAGTCTCGCCCCGGTCCTCCAGCAGCTTGGTGGAAACCGAGACCCTTCCGTGCCTGGTGAACTTGACGGCATTGGAAACCAGGTTCAGCAGGACCTGGCGGATGCGGGTGGGATCGCCGCGCACCTCGTCCGGGCACCCGGAATCCAGTTCCAGTTCCAGGAAAAGCCCCTTCTTCCCGGCCTCCATCCGGTGCATTTCCAGGATTTCCCGCAGGATGGAGGACAAATCGATTTTCACGCACTCCAGTTCCAGTTTGCCGGATTCGATCTTGGAGAAATCCAGGATGTCGTTGATGATGGTGAGCAGCAGGTTGCCGCAGGACTGGGCCAGCTCGACGTAGGATTGCTGCTTGCGGGTGAGGGGATCCATGGCGAGCAGCTGGATGGAGCCCAGCAGGCCGTTCATGGGCGTCCTGATCTCGTGGCTCATGGTGGCGAGGAACTCGCTCTTGGCCCGGCTGGAACGCTCGGCCGATTCCTTGGCCACCCGCAGCATGGCCAGGGACTTCTGGTGCGAAAGGTAGATGAGGAAAGTGATGCAGATGATCTCGATGGCCACGGTGGCGGTGATGCAGAGGTAGAAGTTGTGGACCAGACGGGACGGAAAGGGGCTGGTCTCCCCCAGCCCGAAGGGCCCGTACAGGAGGATCCAGAAGACCACCGGCAAGGCGTTGCAAAGGGCGATTTTCCCCATCTCGCGGATGTGGAACAGGGTGAAGGGCGCGATGAGCGTGAAGAAATAGGCGTGCACGATGCCGACGGATTTGCCCAGGAAAAGGGTATAGATGAAGATCGCGATATTGATGGAGCCCATCAGGACGTAGCGGGACAGATCGTAGCGGCGGAACCTGTTCAGGGCCAGGGGCACGCCGTAGGACAGCATCAGCAGCCAGGTGCAATTGGCCAGGTCCCGCACTCCGAAATAGGACAGGATGAAATAGTACGGGAACGTCATCACGAAATGGTACAGGGTCGACAGGTTGGTGATGCGGACGTGGCGGGCCAGTTCGTCGTCGATGCCGGGATACAGGCCCAGATCGCGGATCCGGCCGAGAATCCCGGAAAAGACCTCCCGGGCCGAGGGTCGGGACTCGATTTTCAGGGAGGATTCCATGGATGGCCGCGCCGAATTATAACCTCCTCGCTTACCGGGCGTCAATTTGAGAATCGACGGATCCTGACAATCCGGACAATCCCGGAATCCGGGGACGAAAGTCCCGCTTCCGGAATGCCCGTAACGCTGGCGTTTCCCATCCGGAGAGTCATATAATCGTAAAATGATCAACGATACTCTTCTCGACGGCATGCGGCAGTCCGGGGACCCCCTCGCGGACGCCGTAATCGGAGACTTCCTGGGGGCAGGGGAAATCCCCGAGCTGAACGCCATGCTGGGCAAACT
This sequence comes from Fibrobacteria bacterium, assembly GCA_035275285.1. GTDB lineage: Bacteria > Fibrobacterota > Fibrobacteria > UBA11236 > UBA11236 > Chersky-265. Next base: position 11,670 of record DATENA010000151.1, read on the forward strand.
GCACGCGAACATGTCCGATCCGGCGGGCTTCCCGCCGCGTCTGGCCGCCTACCTGGAGGAATCGGCCCGCCTGCCCGCCTGGGCCGACCCGGCCCGCATCGAAAGGGCCCAGCGCCTGTTCACCTTGCACGGCCCGGTGTTCGGGCTGGTCATGCTGTTCAAATCCCTGCCCATCCTCTATGCCGGCGGCAAGGGCGGGTCCCAGGTCCTGGCCATGACCGGGCAATTGCACAACCATTACCGGAGGCGCGCCTCGGAAACCCTCCGCTTCATCCTGGACGTGATGGAACCGGGGGGCCTGGGGCCGAGCGGCAAAGGCATACGCACCGCGCAGAAAGTCAGGCTCATGCACGCGGCCATCCGCGCCTATGCCTCCGCCGCGCCCGGTTGGAAGGGCCGCCTGCCGGCCTGGGGCCTCCCCATCAACCAGGAAGAGCTGGCGGGCACCTTGCTCGCCTTCTCCACGGTGACCCTGGACGGGGTCAGGGCCATGGGGCTTTCCGTTTCCCGGAAGGACGCGGAAGCCTACCTGCATGCCTGGGAGGTGATCGGCCATATCCTGGGCATCGATCCCCGCCTTTATCCGCGGGACACCGCAAACGCCAGGTTCTTATGGAAAGCCGTGGCCCGCCGGAACTTCTGCCGCACGGAAGAGGGCCTGATGCTGATCCGCGATCACCAGGAGTTTCTGGCCGAATTGATCCCGTCCAACCTCATCGACCGGAGCATTCCCACCCTGCTCCGGTACCTGATGGGGCGTAAGATCTCCGATACCGTCCTGGACCTGCCCAAGTCCTCGGCGCCGTACACCCTCCTGCTGTTCCTGATGGAGATCTTCCACCTGGAGAAGCTGGGCTTCCTGATCTTCCCGGGCCTGGTCCGCTGGGCCCGAGGCGCCAGCATCCACCTGATGGAAGCCTTCCAGGCCTACCTGAAGGTGGGGCGGTCCAAACCGTTCCACGTTCCCGCCGGACTGACGAAACATTAAGAGCGAAACATACAACCCGAAGGAGCCCCCGTGAGCGCAGTCATCGAATGTCCCGACCATCCCGGCGTCACCAACGATCCCGGCCACATGCTCAATTTCATAGACAGCAATTGCGTCCCCTACACCTACGTGGAACTGTTCCTGTTCGCGGTCGGGTGCCTGATGTGGGTGGTGGCGTACGGCATCCTGATCCGCAACGCCCTCCGCTATCGCTACATGGAAATGGCCGCCATCGCCGTGTGCAGCAATTTCGCCTGGGAATTCGTCTGGTCCTGGTGCTTCCGGACGGACATGGGCTGGTTCCTGGTCTGGACCTACCGCGCCTGGTTCTTCCTGGACATCTTCATCGTCTGGCAATTGCTCAAATGGGGAAGCAAGCAGGTCTACCAGCCCGGGTTCCGCGCCCATTTCAAGCTGGGCGTGATCTTCGCGACGCTGGGTTTCACCGCGCTCTATTACTTCTACACCAAGGGCGGCCTGGACACGTCCATCGGCGCCAATTCCGCCTACATGTGCCAGCTCATCCTGTCCTCCTCCTGCCTGCTGCTCATCCTGGGGAACCCGGACGTCGCCCAATTCTCCCTGGCCGTGGCCTGGCTCAAATGCATCGGCACCGGCATGAATACCATCATGCTGATGCACCACTATCCGCAGAACCATTTCCTGCATTCCCTGGGCATTCTCGCCTTTATGTGCGATTCGACCTATATCGGCTATTTCCTGAGGCTGAAGGCGAAAGGGAGGCAGGCCGCGCCCGGGATGGCCTGAGGGCGCGTCATCCTCGACCGAAACGGCCTTCCCGGGTTACGGCCCTTCCGGAAAAATCATCGAATGCTTACTTTCTGAGGCTGAACCATTCCCCGGAGGACTTCATGATGGGTCGCATGCGTTTCCCCAAGCCATCCCTGGCCGCCTTCGCGTTGGCCGCATGGGCGGCGGTGATCCCCGCGGCGGCGGTCCAAGTCGGCAACGGCGACTTCAAACTGCAATTCCCCGCCGGGTGGAGCGAACTCGGCATCGGGATTCCCGCCCCGGCCATTACGGTCGGCAAGGGCATGGCCGGTGCGGGCGGGGCCGCGACCCTCATGGGATTTCCCCATGAAGGCAACCTGACTCAGGCGGAGATCACCGCCTATATAGCGACTTATGCCGCTGGCGACAGCCTGACCATCGTCGAACGGGGCCCGAGGCCCCTGGGCGGCAAGCAATTCGCGTACATCGAATTCAAAAAAGCGAACCCTTCCGGCGCCGCGAAAGCGGCTGAAAGGTACCGCCTCTATGACATCAACCAAGGCGGCTTCCTGTTCCAGGC
>DATENA010000152.1:0-8966 GCA_035275285.1 Fibrobacteria bacterium
GAGGCAGAGTAATAGCTGTGGGTGCAGGAAAAAAAGACGAGCCTTTGACAGTGAAGATTGGTGACAGCGTGCTTTACGGAAAATATGCGGGCACCGAAATCAACATCGAAGGAAAAGAATACCTGATCATGCGCGAAAGCGACGTCCTCGCCATCATCTGAGATTGCTTCGCAATCTCCTTTGGAATCCCTGCGCGATTCCAAAGGATCGGAGCAGGCTGAAAATTTCGATTTGACAAACGAACCGTTCCACCGAGAACACAGGAGAGTAAACAATGGCAAAGCAACTCGTATTCGACACCGCCGCCCGCGCCGCCCTCAAAAAAGGCGTGGATAAGCTGGCCAACGCCGTCAAAATCACCCTCGGGCCCAAGGGCCGCAACGTCGTGCTCGCCAAGAGCTTCGGCTCCCCCACCAGCACCAAGGACGGCGTTTCCGTCGCCAAGGAAATCGAGCTGGAAGACCCGTTCGAGAACATGGGCGCCCAGTTGGTGAAGGAAGTCGCCTCCAAGACCTCCGACATCGCCGGCGACGGCACCACCACCGCCACCGTATTGGCCCAGGCCATCGTGACCGAAGGCCTCAAGAACGTGATCGCCGGCGCCAGCCCGATCGAGCTGAAACGCGGCATCGACGCCGCCGCCGAAGCCGTCATCGCCGAGGTCAACAAGGCCGCCAAGCCCGTCACCACCAAGGAAGAGTGGGCCAAGGTCGCCGCCATCTCCGCCAACAACGAGATCGAGATCGGCAACTGGATCGCGGAAGCCATGGCCAAGGTCGGCAAGGACGGCGTCATCCAGATCGAGGAAGCCAAGTCGGCCGAGACCAACCTCCGCATCACCGAAGGCATGCTCTTCGACCGCGGCTACGTTTCGCCCTACTTCGTCACCAATCCGGATTCCATGGAGGCCGTGCTGGAGAACGCCGCCATCCTGATCTACGACAAGAAGATCAGCTCGATGAAGGACCTCCTGCCCATCCTCGAGAAGGTGGCCCAGAGCGGCAAGCCCCTCCTCATCATCGCCGAGGACGTCGACGGCGAAGCGTTGGCCACCCTGGTGGTGAACAAGCTGCGCGGCACCCTGAAGGTCGCGGCCGTCAAGGCCCCCGGCTTCGGCGATCGCCGCAAGGCCATGCTGGAAGACATCGCCATCCTCACGGGCGGCAGCGTCATCTCGGAAGAGACCGGCCTCAAGCTGGAGAACACCACCCTCAGCGATCTCGGCACCGCCAAGTCCGTCAAGATCGACAAGGACAACACCACCATCGTGGACGGCGCCGGCAAGCCCGTGGACATCAAGTCCCGCGTGGCCCAGATCCGCCGCCAGATCGACGAGACCACCTCCGACTACGACAAGGAAAAGCTCCAGGAGCGCCTTGCCAAGCTGGCCGGCGGCGTGGCCGTGATCGAAGTGGGCGCGCCCACGGAGACCGCCATGAAGGAGAAGAAGGATCGCGTGGACGATGCCTTGCACGCCACCCGCGCCGCCGTCGAGAGCGGTGTCGTGGCCGGCGGCGGCGTCGCCCTCATCCGCGCCGGCAAGGTGCTGGACAGCCTCAAGCTGACCGGCGACCAGGCCATCGGCGCGGCCATCGTCAAGCGCGCCATCGAAGAACCCCTGCGCCAGATCGCCCTCAACGCCGGCGAAGAGCCGTCCGTGGTGGCGAACAAGGTGAAGGAAGGCAAGGATGACTTCGGGTACAACGCCCGCACCGGCGAGTTCCAGAACCTCATCGCCGCCGGCGTCATCGATCCCGCCAAGGTGACCACCACCGCCCTGCGCAACGCGGCGTCCATCGCCGGCCTGCTGCTGACCACCGATTGCCTCATCGCCGAGAAGAAGGAAGAGAAGTCTTCCGGCGGCGGCGGCATGGGCGGCGGCATGGGCGGCATGGGTGGAATGGGCGGCATGGACGGGATGATGTGACATCCCGGCCCCGGGTCCGCCGGGGCCCTCCCGCGTCCCGCCTCATGGAAGGCGCGGGATTTCCCACCGTTCGAATCCGTCCCCTGGCATGCGGCATGCCAGGGGACTTTTTGCTTGAAGAGAACGTCCTTGCCACGGCTTTTTCATCCTGAACGCGCGCATTCCCGAGGGTACCGGAAAAGTGAACAGCCCCTTGAATCCCAGGCAGAAGCGGGTCCTCACCGCCATCGTCGATCATTACATCGTCAAGGCGGAGCCGGTTTCCTCCAAGGTGCTCTCCGTGAACCCCCTTCTCCAGGCGAGCAGCGCCACCATCCGCAACACCATGGCCGAACTCGAGGACATGGGTTTCGTGGAACAGCCCCACACTTCGGCCGGGCGCACGCCCACCGATCGCGGCTACCGCACCTATGTCAACGACCTGATGCAGGTGGAACCCCTGACCGCGGAAGAGCGGCGCTCCATCGAAGCGGAAATCCAGGCCGCCCAGGACGAACAGGAAACAATGGCGCAAACCGCCGGCATCCTGGGCCGCTTGACCCGCCAATTGGGGGTGGCCGTCTCCCCTTCCGTCGAAGAGTCCTTGTTCAAGAACCTGTCCCTGGTCCCTGTCGACCAGAACAAGGTCATGATCGTCCTTTCCGTTTCCGAAACGATTTTCCGGACTACCCTGGTGGATTCCGGCATCGACACCTCGATTTACCGGCTGGAATCCATCGCCCGCCGCATAAATGAACGGATGCAAGGCAAGCCCGTTTCATTTTTGAACAGTCTTCTCCAAAATCCCCGGGAAAGTTCCGCCTCTGAAGAGGAAAAAAGGGCATTCAGCTTCTTCGACCGTTCCATTTCGAAACTCTTCAGATCCCATAAACATGACGAGGTCCAGATTTCCGGGACCAAAAACATCTTCTCCAGGGCCGATTTTGAGAAATTGGAGGACCTGGAATCTATCTTAGACCTATTGGACTCCAAAATGGCGCTGGTACACTTCTTGCGCCAGCGTAATCAGAAAGAGGGAGTCCATGTCACCATCGGGGAAGAACATCAAGAGGGGCACAAGCTCCGATCCGTTTCCATCGTCACCTCGGCGTTCAGCTTGGGCGGCGCCCATGGGATTGTCGGCGTGATCGGCCCCAAGCGAATGCCCTACCCCAGGTTGATTTCCATCATCGATTACACCGCCAAGGCCTTGAACCAGGTTTTCGGCGGGCGGAACAAACCCGCCGCCTGAGCCCGAAGGCCGGACCGGAGAACCGAGCGGGAGACAATGTCAGAAACACGAGACTTTACGGCATCCGAGGAACCAGACGTGGAAAACCAGAACACCCAAGATCAGTCGACAGGCGAAGCGAACGAAAGCGCCGCCGAACTCAGCGAAAACAACGGCAAAGAGTACGACAAGCTCGCGGAAGAACTGCAGGACGCCAAGGACAAGCACCTGCGCCTTCTGGCCGAGTTCGAGAACTTCCGCCGCCGCACCGTCAAGGAGAACTTCGAGCTGATCTCTTCGGCCAACGCCAAGCTGCTGGGCAAGCTCACCGAGGTCCTGGACAATTTCAACCTGGCCTTCGATCCCAAGCACAAATCGGAAAAGCTCGAGGACGTGGAAAAGGGCATGCGCCTCATCTACAACAGATTCAAGGAAATCCTCTCCGAGGAGGGCCTGACGGAAATCGATCCCGTGGGCGAGGAATTCGATCCGAACCTCCACGACGCCTTGATGCAGCAGCCGAGCGATACGGTCCCGGAGAACCGGATCTCCCAGGTGCTGCAGAAGGGCTACAAGGCGAAGAACAAGATCCTCAAGCATGCGAAAGTCATCGTATCGACGGGCAAGGCCTGATTCCCCGGGAATCAGGGCGCGCGCAACGTCAAAAAGTTTTTGAAAGGGCAATAAAATGGGTAAGATCATCGGCATAGACTTAGGCACCACCAACTCCTGCGTAGCGGTCATGGAGGGCGGCAAGCCCACCGTCATCCCCAACGCCGAAGGCCACCGCACCACCCCGTCCATCGTGGCCTTCACGAAGACGGGCGAGCGCCTGGTGGGCCACGTGGCCAAGCGCCAGGCCATCACCAACGCGGAACGGACCGTGTACTCCATCAAGCGCTTCATGGGCCGCGTGGGCAATGAAGTGGAACAGGAACGCAAGCGCGTCCCTTACAAGGTCGTGGGCGGCGCCAACGAGCCCGTGGCCGTGGAAATCGACGGCAAGAAATTCACGCCCCCGGAAATCTCCGCCATGGTCCTCCAGGCCATGAAGAAGATCGCCGAGGACTACCTGGGCGAAGCGGTCACGCAGGCCGTAGTCACCGTGCCCGCCTACTTCAACGACGCCCAGCGCCAGGCCACCAAGGACGCAGGCAAGATCGCCGGCCTGGAAGTCCTGCGCATCGTGAACGAGCCGACCGCCGCGGCCCTGGCCTACGGATTGGACAAAAAGAAGAACGAGACCATCGCCGTGTACGATCTCGGCGGCGGCACCTTCGACATCTCCATCCTGGAGATAGGCGACGGCGTGTTCGAAGTGAAGTCGACCAACGGCGACACCCACCTGGGCGGCGACGATTTCGACCAGGTCATCATCGACTGGATCGCTTCCGAGTTCAAGAAAGACAACCAGATCGATCTCCGCAGCGACAAGATGGCCCTGCAGCGCCTGAAGGAAGCGGCCGAAAAGGCCAAGATCGACCTTTCGGGGAGCACCAGCACCACCATCAACCTGCCCTTCATCACCGCGGACGCCTCGGGGCCCAAGCATCTGGACCTGACCCTCACCCGGGCCAAGTTCAACCAGCTGACCCAGCCTCTGGTGGACAAGAGCATCGAGCCTTGCATCCAGGCCCTCAAGGACGCGGGCAAGAAGAAGGAAGACATCGACGAGGTCATCCTCGTGGGCGGTTCCACGCGCATCCCGGCCATCCAGGACAAGGTGAAGGAATTCTTCGGCAAGGAGCCCCATAAGGGCGTGAACCCGGACGAAGTGGTGGCCGTCGGCGCCGCGGTCCAGGCGGGCGTGCTGGCCGGCGACAGCGCCGTCAAGGACGTGCTGCTGCTGGACGTGACCCCGCTCTCCCTGGGCATCGAGACCCTGGGAGGCGTGATGACCAAGCTCATCGAACGCAACACCACCATCCCTTCGCGCAAGAGTCAGGTGTTCTCCACGGCCGAGGACAACCAGCCTGCGGTGTCCATCCACGTGCTCCAGGGCGAGCGCGAAATGGCGCGGCACAACCGCACCCTGGGACGCTTCGAGCTCACCGGCATCCCGCCGGCGCCCCGCGGCATGCCCCAGGTCGAGGTCACCTTCGACATCGACGCCAACGGCATCGTGCACGTCACGGCCAAGGACAAGGCCACCGGCAAGGAGCAGAAGATCAAGATCGAAGTCTCTTCCGGCCTGTCCGAGGACGAAATCCAGCGCATGGTGAAAGAGGCCGAGGCCAACGCCGAGACCGACAAGAAGGAAAAGGAAAAGGCCGAAGTCAAGAACCAGGCCGAGCACATGATCTACAGCACCGAGAAGCTCATCAAGGAGCACGGCGACAAGATCTCCGCCGAGGACAAGACCGCGGTGGAATCCGCCGTGGCCGAGCTGAAGAAGGTGCAGGGCTCGGAGAACCTGGAAGAGGTGCAGGCCGCCATCAAGAAGGTGGAGGAAGCCTCCCACAAGCTGTCGGAAGCCATGTACAAGGCCGCCGCCGAGAACGCCCAGGCCGGGCAAGGCGCCGCCCCGGGCGCAGACGGCGCGGCCGGCGGTCCCGGCGCCAATGCGGGCGCGCAGCCCAAGGGGGCCAAAGGCAAGGACGACAATGCGGTGGACGCGGACTTCGAGGTGGTCGAGTGAGCCTTTGAAAAGCATGCCCAAATGGCATGCTTTCATTGGCGAACGCTTTTCCGGAGGACCGATCCAAAGGGAGGGCACCCTGCCTCGCAAACGCTTTTTCGGAGGGGCGAAGCGCTCCTGGAGGGGCGAAGCGCCCCTGGAGGGGCGAAGCGCCCCTCTTGCTATTTTGAAAAATCGGGGCCAGGTTGCATCCGCGGCCCCGGTGTTATAAGGTTTCACAGCACGTCTTCAAGGAATCGAAATGGCGACCAAGCGGGATTATTACGAGATATTGGGCATCACCAAGGAGTCCGACCTCGCGGCCATCAAATCGGCGTACAAGAAGCTGGCCGTGAAATTCCACCCGGACAAGAATCCCGGGGACAAGGAAGCGGAAGAGAAGTTCAAGGAGGCCGCGGAGGCCTATGGGGTCCTGAGCGACGAGAAGAAGCGCGCGCAGTATGATCGCTTCGGCCATGCGGGCGTCCAGGGCGGCGGCGGCGGAGCCGAGGGCTTCAGCAATTTCGAGGACATCTTCAGCGCTTTCGGCGACATCTTCGGCGGGGACTTCTTCGGCAGGCAGGGCGGGGGCCGCGGAGGCCGCGGCCGTTCCGGCCCGCCGCGCGGACAGGACGTGCAGATTTCCCTCACCGTGACGCTTCCGGACGTTTCCGCCGGCGTGACCAAGAAGGTCAAGCTCAAGCGCTACAACAAATGCGGATCCTGCGCGGGCCAGGGCGGCACGGGCAAACAGGTCTGCAACGTATGCGCGGGCCAAGGGCAGGTCCGCCAGGTGCAGAGCTCCTTCTTCGGGCAGATCGTCAACGTAACCACCTGCCCGGAATGCTTGGGGCTGGGGCAGTTGATCAAGACCAAATGCTCCAACTGCCACGGCGGCGGCCGCATCCAGGAGGAAGTGACCATTTCCATCGACGTCCCCCCGGGCGTGGAGGAAAGCAATTACCTGACCTTGCGCGGCGAGGGCCATGCGGGACCGCAGGGCGGGCCCAGCGGCGATCTGATCGTCGCCATCAAGGAAGCGGAAGACGATTTCTTCGAGCGGCGGGGAGTGGACCTGTACAGCCAGGTCGAAGTGCCCTATACCACGGTGGCCCTGGGCGGGGACATCCGCGTCCGGACCATCGACGGCGAGGTGGACCTGAAGATCCCGGCCGGGACCCAGAGCGAAAAGCTCATGCGCCTGCGGAACAAGGGATTGCCGGACATCAACGGCCACCAGCGCGGCAGCCAGTACGTGAAGATCCACGTGCACACGCCGGAGAACCTCAACGCGAAGGAAATCGAAGTCCTCAAGGAGCTGGAGAGAGTGCAGGAGAAGGACCATCCCAAATCCTTCTTCCAGAAAGCCAAGACCTTTTTCACGTAGCGGGACAAGCGTCCCCCGCGGGACGCCGTCCGGACAGTGGCGCCCGCAGGGGGCGCGACGCGCTGGAAAGCAACGGATATGAAGATCTTCATACTCGACAACGACCCGGAGCTCAAGAAAGAGGTCTTCAACAACTGGTCGATCCCGAACACGGAGATCATGGAGAGCAGCGGCGGCCAGAACGCCATCAAGCTGCTGACCCAGGGCGGCATCAGCGCCATGTTCCTGTCCACGGACTTCCTGACCATCGACAACCTGGACACCCTCGACCTGGCCAGGGAGAACAATCCGGGCATCGAGGTGTTCATCCTCACCAACGTGCGCGATACGCAGAAGGCGGAAGCGGCCGTGCAGCGCGGGGCGCATTCCTTCCTGATCAAACCCGTGAACGTGAAGCTGCTGGAAAGCCTGGCGGCCAAGGCCCTCAACCATTCCCTCACGCGCAAGAACGTGCGGGCCCTGGAAGAGCGGTACCTGGAGGACCTGCTGGGTTCCTCCCCCACCATGAAGAAAATCCTGAAGACGGTGACCAAGGTGGCCCCCACCAACAGCACCATCCTCATCTCCGGGGAAAGCGGCACCGGCAAGGAATTCATGGCCAACATCGTCCACCGCCTCAGCCCCCGCGCGGACGAAAGCTTCGTGGCCGTCAATTGCGGCGCCATTCCCGAGACCCTGGTGGAATCGGAACTGTTCGGTTCACGCAAGGGTTCCTATACCGGCTCCGTCGCCGATCGCAAGGGCCTGTTCGAGATGGCCGACAAGGGCACCCTGTTCCTGGACGAAATCGGGGAACTCTCCCTGCAGACGCAGGTGAAGCTGCTGCGCTTCCTCCAGGAGAAGGAAATCCGGCGCGTGGGCGACAACGAGAACAAATACGTGGACGTGCGCGTGATCGCCGCCACCAACAAGGATCTGCACAAGGCCATCGCCAACGGTTCTTTCCGCGAGGACCTGTATTACCGCCTCAGCATCTTCCACCTGACCCTGCCGCCCCTGCGCGACCGCCGCAGCTCCATTCCCGGCCTGATCCGCACCTTCGTGAAGAAATATTCGGCGATGAACAAGAAGCAGATCAACGGCATGGCCAAGAGCGCCGAGGCGATGTTGATGAACTACGATTACCCGGGCAACATCCGCCAACTGGAGAACATCATCGAGCACGCGGTGGCATTGTGCGAGGGGGAGAACATCGTCCTGGAGGATCTGCCCGAATACCTGGTCAAGGCCCAGGGCGGCCCCCTCCTGTTCGCTCTGCCCAAGGGGGAGGAATCGGCCCCGGACAATTCCCCCAATTCGCTCATGACCCTGGCCGAGCTGGAAAAGAACTATATCCGCAAGGCCCTGGAGATCTGCCACAAGAACCATACCGAAGCCGCGCGCCGGCTGGGCATCTCCCGTTCCACCTTATGGCGCAAGCTCAAGGAGCATGGCCTGGAGGACGCGAACGCCTCCGCGGCCACCTCTTCTCCCGCTCCCGCCCCGGCCCCGGCGCATTGACCGGGGTTTTCTTTTTTTCCAATAACCGACTGTCGGTTTTTCTTTCAACCGAGTGTTTTGTTTGGCAACGCCCTTGGCCGGAAGTGTCAATATTGACACAGGTACCTGGAGGCAACCTTTCTCATTTGCCCTGGATTGGCAGTTTTTTTGCGTGGGGAAAAAATGGCATTTCTATTGCTCAATAACCATGGTTGAAAGGAATCCATATGCAACCCAACTTCCAAGACAACCGCGCCGTCAAACTGGAAAAAGCATTATCCCCGGATTTCATTCCCATGTTCGGCGGGCGCCCCATGCGTTCGGCGAAGATCGGAAGGGATGACTC
>DATENA010000153.1:0-16079 GCA_035275285.1 Fibrobacteria bacterium
AATCATAGGAGGGAACGCACCCGAAAAAGGTAGGTTGAGTGTCAAAGCAAAGGTGGGTATAGTACGGAGGTTAGCATGATCCGATTAATCGCAGCCATCACACTGGCGGGGACCCTGTCGGGGAGGGCGGACACGCCCGCGCGCTGGCAGTTCGCCGGGGAGAATCAGGGCATCCGCTTCTATTTCAAGATCGCCAACGAGTGCCGCCCATCGGGGGCCAGGGTGGAGCTGAAGCTGGAGAACACCCTCGACCGTCCGGTCACGGTGGCCTTCCGCCTGGTCGACCCGGATTGGAAGCAATCCTTCGAGCGGGAAGTGGGACCCAGGATGAAAGACATGGCGGTGAAATTCACGCCGGAGGAAGGCTCCGCCTGCCATCCCTACATCGACGAGGTGTACGTGGAATCGAAGGAGACCCAGGTCACCCACGCGGACGAATCCGGTTCGGGGGCGGACTCCCGATCCATGGAAACGCCGGCCGGGGATTGATCCGGCCGGGGGCCGATCCCTGAGGGCCCCGGCGCGGCGGAGGCGGCTCAACCGTTCGCGGCGGCGCGGGCCCGTTCTTCCCTGCCCAGGGAGGCATGACCCTCGCCGGCCTTGAAGTCGTCCTCGAAGACCAAGGCGAACAGGATGGTGATGCCCAGGGCCATGGCCGAGGGCACGTACCACATCTGGCCCCAGCGATGGGTGCCATCCGCGTTCGTGAAAGCCTGGACCACGGCTCCGGAGACCAGGGAACCGATCCACATGCCCACGCCGTAGGTGGCCATGGCGATGAGGCCCTGGGCGCCCGCCTGCAGGTGCTTGGGGGCCTTGCGGTCCACGTAGATCTGGCCGGTGACGAAGAAGAAATCATAGCACACGCCGTGGGCCAGGATGCCGAGGTAGACCAGCGGCGCCGCGCCGCCCGCGCCGACGGCGAACAGGGCGTACCGCGCCGTCCAGGCCAGCATGCCGATGAGCATCAGCTTCTTGACGCCCAGGCGGCGGAAGAAGATGGGCATGGCCACCATGAACAGCAGTTCCGACCATTGGCCGAAGGTCTGGGCGAAGGCCGGGTTGGACACGGCCTTGGTCTCGTTCAGGTAGGCGTTGGTGAAGTTATAGTAGAACGCCAGCGGGATGGAGATGAGCAGGGAGCTCACGACCAGCACGGCGAAAGAGCGATCCTTCATCAGCCCCAGGGCGTCCAGGCCGAGCACGTCCCGGACGGTGACGCGCTTCCCCGCCGACTTGGGGGGCGTGGAGGGGAGGAAGAAGGAATACAGGCCGAGCATGGCGGAGACCGCCGCGCCGAGCCGCATGGGAATCGAAGAGGATTCGATTTCCGGATTCGACTTCTTCAGCACCAGGCCCACCAGGGTGCCGGCCGCGATCCAGCCGATGGTTCCCCAAACGCGGATGCCGGGGAATTCCGATCCCGGATCCTTCATCTGGTGGAAGGAGACGGCGTTCACCAGCGCCAGGGTGGGCATGTACAAGGCGGCGTAGGCCAACAGCACCCAGAACAGGGGACCCGGCTGGGTGACGGTGGAGGCGTAGTACAGGACCGCGCCGCCGGCGAGATGGAGCAGGCCCATCATTTTCTGGGCCGGGAAGAACCGGTCCGCGATCATGCCCACGAAAAAGGGAGCGATGATGGCGCCCAGGCAGTTGGTGCCGTAGGCCTTGCCGATATCCGATCCCGCGAACCCTATCTTGAACAGATAGGTGCCCATGGTCACGAACCATACGCCCCAGATGAAGAATTGCAGGAACATCATGACGGATAGCTGGGAACGGATTTTGATATTCATATGCGGCCCTGGGGCCTCGACCTCCATGTGCGATGCGGGTGGGACATTACCGGAGCAAATCCTTTTTCGAGTCCAGGAACTTGTACAGGGGCTCCATCTCGGCCCGGAATTCCGGGTAGCTCATATCCTTCAGGTAGATGGCCCCGTAGGCGCGGCGCATCATGGGATGGCTGCTGCCGTAGAAGAATTCCCGGCCCAGCAATCTGGACAGATCGGAATGCTGTTCCACCCAGATTTTCTGGGCCAGTTCGCTGAAGGTCCCGTTCAATTCATGGGACGGGAACGACGCTGTGCGCTGGCTGATGAAGCAGGCGTTGAACATGCTGTCCAGAACCGCGAAGGAATTGAGGGAGACGGGCACGATGGTGTCCGCCTCCGAGATGTGGTAGCGCGACCAGATGTTGCGGTATCCGTACACGCGCAGGCCCTTGGCCGCGTCCTCTCCGTGGATCCGGACATACTCCTCCAGGGCCCGGGCCACGGCGATCAGGACCTTGAAATGGGTATCGGGACCGCTGCCTTCCGGATCCATGGCCACGGTGACGATATTGGGCTTCACCTTCTCCAGCAATCGCAGCACGGGCACCACGTCCCGCTGGTAATCCGGATCTTCGGGAAAGATGGCCCCGGTGTAGAACTTGAGGCGCAGGTGGTGCACGTGGTCGCGGTTGTGGCCGAAATGGGCCCAGACCAGCTCGGCCTCCCACTCCCGGATCCAGCCCTTCAACAGCTGGATGGACTCCGGATCCGTCTGGCCGGGTTCCAACCCCTCCAAGAGGGAGATCTGGCTGCGCACGAAGGCATGCGCCTCGTCGGCGGAAACGCCGGGGCGGCTCTCGAACACGAAGCGCGAGAGCCGGCAGGCGGTATAGTATTCCTCCGCGTCCCGGTTGCGCCCGGCGATGGCCTTGAGATAACCGTGGATCTCCTCCTGGGCGGTGGCGGGATTGCCCAGATCCTCCATGGGGATCTTGCGCCCCAGGCCGCCGTTGAGGAGCAGGTCGGCCAATTGCCTCAGGCGCGTCATCAGGTACCGGTTGGTCACGGCGGTGAAACCGCTGGTCAGATAACAGAAATGGCTCTGGTGCTTCTCGGATCGGACCAGGTGGTGGATGACGGGGAAATAGGCGAGCTCGATATCGTCGTGATGGGGCGCCGTGTGCAGGAAGATCTGGTCCGCGGGCATATGCCGGCCGCGTTGGATCTTGGCCTTGATCGATTCTTCCACGCTTTGCAGCAGTTCGGGAACGGATTTGCGGCCCAGCTTGGCGGCCAGGCGCCACTCGGGAACGTCCGCGGCCTGGATCCGGGAGAGGGGGGCGTGCAGGCCCGGCGCCGCCTCGGACAGGGCCCCGTCGATGACCAGCCTTTCCAGATCGCGGTCCGAAAGCGCGGGCCGGGCGGAGAGCATGGCCTGGCGGCGCGCCTTGAGGCGCGAGCTCGCGCCCAGGGTGAGGAAAAAGCGCGCATTGGGCATGCGCTGCAGGCAGCTCGCCGGGGCCTGGATGCCGGCCGGATTCTCCAGCGCGGCGGCCACGATGGGCGCCTTGGCCTCCCCCGCCGCCATGATGATGGCCACCGCGTCCGGCCGGTAGGTGATGGTGCCCAGCCCGATGGTGATGACCGCCTTGCGGCGCACCGCGTCGATGCCGCCCAGATCGGTGGAAGCCGCCGCCTGGCTTTCGTAGTTGAGCTTGTCCAGGCGCGTGGTGGAATGGTGGCTGGTGCCGCGGATGTTGAAGGCCACGTGGCCGTCCGGGCCGATGCCGCCCAGGAAGAAGCCGATGCCGCCCAGGGAACGGATCTTCCCTTCGTAGGCTTCGCAGAATTCGTCGAAGCGCAGCAGGATCTTGCGGTGGAGGGCCTCCTGCTCGTCGGCCGGCTGGCGCACTCGCAAATCCAGATCGATGTCTCCGGAAGCGAAGACCTCCTGGAGGTTCTTGTGCGGGAAGGCCGCTTCTTCCAGCCCTTCGGGGATGCCGAAAGAATCGATCAGCAGCGCGCGGCGCGGGTCCAGCCCGAAGCCCTGGAGGTAGAACTTCCGGATGAAGTAGGCGAAGGACCGTTCATGATCGGGGCGGATGGGGAAAAACTCGTCGAGCTGGACGAAGCGCAGGCCGTCCATGCGGGGCTTTTCCCTGCCCGCGAAACCCACCTTGGCCAGGATGCCTTCCTTGGCTTCGGCGTCCCAATTGCTTTGGTAATGGTGCATCCATTTGATGAAATATTCGGGCGTCTTGCCCGTGGGCAGGGCGACCACGCCTTCGGGATTCTCCGAGACGTATTCCAGGAAGCGCAAAGCCGTCAATTGCCCCAGTTGCACGTAATTGGCGGCCGTGACGACCTGGATGCGTTCCTGTCCGGGAGGGATGTTCCACCCGCCGTTCTCGCGGAGGAAATACGCCTCGACCCGGCTGGCCGGCTCCGCCGGCGGGTTTGCGGCAGGTTCCATATAAGACACTTTGTCCATTGGGTTAAATTTATTAAAACGGGGGATGCGGATAATGCCGCCCCTGCGCGATTTTTTGGCAAATACGATTATGCCTTGCGCCAATCGCGATGGCTATGCGGGCCGCATTAAGCGATCGCATAATCGGATCCGACAAGCTTTCCCCCTCCCTGGATAAACCATTCCCCGCAAGGGTGATTAAGTTAGAGGGGTGGGAGGGGGTGCCCTCATGGTGGTCCGGACGGATTCCGGGCGAGTTTTCCGAAAAGGATTTGGGAAGAGTTATGAGCCGAAAACACTGGAATGGGAGCGCAATGCGGCCGTTTTCTCACCTGCGCCGATCGGCGCGTTCGGCCATGGCGATGGGGTTGATCATAGCCGCGGCGGCCGCAAGCGATAATGATGTCGAGCTGGAAAAGCTTCATGCCGGCGCGTCCCTTTATTTCGGCCAGATATTCGACGTGAACGAATCGATGCAGGAAACGGGAAACTTCAATCCTACCGTTACGATTCCTTTGACCAGCCTTTGGATGATCCAGCAGGCCAAGTGGAAAGAGAACTTTTCGTTCAACCTCGGCATAGCCGGTTCGTTCTTCTATCCCTTCCCGGAAGACAATACCAAGCCGTGGAAGAGCTTTCGCACCGGTGGCGTGGCCATCGCTCAAGCCAACGGCAGCTATACCAACGGGGAAGGCGAGCATCCCTGGCTTAAAATCACCGTGGGTCAACAAGGCTATAAATACAATCCTTATGCGAAAAACTTCGGCGAGTACCTGTATCGTTCCGAAGCATATCCCACGACGATCCATACCGGTGATTGGGGCGCGATTGACAATGCCGGCGCCGGTATTTGGGGCGCTTCGGTGAAGATGGACTTCCTGAACGGCATGATCCGGAACGATTTCATCGTTTCCACCGCCAACGAGCGGGTTCCCTTGCATGATGTTTCCTTCACCGACATTGCCACCTTGAACCTGGGAAAAGCGTTTTCCATCGGCGGCGGCGTGATGCTCAGCCGGTTGATCGAAGTGGATCCCAAAAAGAGCGCGCCGCACGATCTTAAAACCGGCTGGATTACCTGGACCGCCGCGGACCAGGCGAACCTCCGGGCCTATATCAAGAAGAAGACCGATGCCGATCCGAATTTCCTTTCCACCAGCGCGGACTTCAAGCGGACGATGATGGACGGCACGACCGTGATCGACACCTCCCTGGTCGTCGGGCAGGATTACTGGGCCTTGTCCAGACGTCCATTGGTAAGCTTCTTGAATACGATTCCCGCCCTCGCCGACCCCGACGCCGTGTCCACCCACGCGAACAAATACGACGACATCGCGTTCGTGGACGCCCGCACCGTGTTCCTGATGGCGAAAGCGTCCTTCGACCCCAAAGCCCTGATCGGCCTTGAAAGCCCTTGGCTCGGGGCCAACGATCTCGTCATCTACGGGGAAGCCGCGATCATCGGAATGAAGAACTATCCGATCTATTACACCTCCACTTCCCAGCGGTCGCCTTTCATGGCCGGCTTTTATCTGCCGACATTGGGATTCCTGGATTTCTTCACGGTGGAAATGGAGTTCTTGAAGAATCCCCATGTTCCTTCGGATTATCAACCCGCGACGTTCCGGCAACCGCAGCCCAAGGGCACAATCGAAACCACCGAAGAAATACCGGGCATCGCGGATCCATTTTACGATGTAAAGGATGTGAAAGCCGAAAAAGCCTACAATATCAACTATACGGATGATGATGTCCTGTGGACGGTCACCGCATTGAAATCCTGGGGTCCCATGTCCCTGGCAGCTCAGTACGGAAGGGATCATTACCGTCCCTTGACGGCCGGCTTTTCCCCGACTGCAACGGAGGTGGCAAGCTCATCGAAATCGAAGTACTACATGATCAGGCTGATGGTGAATTTCTAGGAGAATACGGATGAAAAAGGCGATACTCATACTCTTGGCGGCTTCGGCTGCGGTGGCGAAGCCTGAATGGAAGCCGTTGTATGACGGAAAGACCAAAACAGGATGGCATATCGTACCGGCCGGCTCACTGTGGAACTTCACCAATGCGGATTCCGCATTCTCGTATGTTTCCGATGCCGGAACGCAGTACTCCATGGTGTTTACCGACAAGGCTGATTATGATCAGTTCACCGTGAAATACCAGTACCGGCTAAAAGCCGGTTGCAGCGGTTTCTTCTTCCGCTCCCAGGAAAAGACCACCACCGAACGCGTTGCCGGAATCCAGGTCGAGGCGAAATTCAATGGCGGTTTGAAGGAAGTGGGGTCGCTTTATTGCTTTCAGTGCTTGCTCAACGGCGCCGGCACGGACAACTGGGTTCCTAACGGACAGCATGATGATGCTTACAGCGCCGCTGTTGCGAGACCTGCCGATCAATTCCAGGACGTTATCTTAACGGTTAAATTCCCCTACGTATATGTGAACGTTAATGGACATCAAGCCATTGGCGGGACGCAAACGGGGGACAGGCCTGCGTACAAATACGATAAGACACCGGTGATTAATGAGCCTGGCCGTTTCGGACTCCAAGTCCATGCGGGACAACAGCATATGAATGTCGCCTTTAAGAACATCATGATTCTGCAGGGGTGCAACGATTCGACTTCCGCCAATTACGACGGGAAATTCGTGGCAGGTTCCACCACGCAGCCCGCGGTTTACCAAGACAACGGGTCGTGCGCGGGCGTGGCAACCAAAGGGGAAATCCAAGCCAAGATGCAAGAGGCGATTGGAACCGTCAAATCGGAGGGCGGCACCCTTTCGGTGAAGGTTTCCCACCGCAAGGCCCATTCATTCGATATCATTTCCCTGCATGGAAAGGTCGTGTTCTCGGGCTCGGCTCCCGGCCCATTCGAATATCGGATTTCGAATCCCCTTAAACCCGGTGTCTACTTTGCCAGAATCTCCTCAGGGTCGTACTCGGCCAACAAGCGAATCCTCGTTCCTTAGCTTTCCGCTTCGGAATTCATTTCCGCAATCAGGGGCCGGCATCGCGCTGGCCCTGTTCGTTTTTTTTCTCGGCGCGTGTTCGAAAGAGCCGCCCAACGGCCAACCGGCCAAATCGTCCATCGCGTCTTCATCGGCTGATACATCGACTGATGCATCGGGTACCCATGCAGGTTCCCTCTCAAGATTGCCCCCGAGAGTGCCCCCGCTGGTCATGTCGGAATGGCTCAGGAAGCATTTTCCGCTCTACATTCCCGCCCAGGGCGCTGCGCCCGCAGGCTGGAGCGATTTGGAGAAACAAATCCAACCTGAAGCCTGCGGCAAGTGCCATGCCCAGCAATACCAGGACTGGCAACAAAGCCTTCACCATAAGGGGATGGGACCGACCGTACTCGGCCAACTGCTCGATATGGAGTTGGACGCCCCTCCGCTGGCGATCACCTGCCAGCGTTGCCACGCCCCTCTCGCGGAGCAAATCCCTTACCTGGCAAAGGGGGTCCGCAATCCTGATTATATCGAGGGCTTCCGTGAGAAAGGGCTGACCTGCGCGGCCTGCCACGTTCGCGGCCATCGACGAAATGGACCGCCTCCACGCATCCCCGGAAGCGAATCGGGCGGACCGCATGGCGGATTCGCGGTTCATGAGGAGTATGAAAGCCCGGCTTTCTGCGCCTCCTGCCATGATTTCGAAGGAGCCGGGGCGATGCATGGCAAGTTGATCCAGGAAACCGCCCAGGAGTGGAGGCGGACGGAGTTTGCGGCCCAGGGAATCACTTGCCAAAAATGCCATATGCCGGATCGCCGGCATCTGTGGAAAGGAATCCATGATGAGGACATGACCCGGAAAGCCGTGTCCATCCAATTGGAATTCGCGCCACCGGATGCGAAATCCGATTCGCTGACCGGCGTGTTAAGCTTGACGAACGTGGGCGCCGGGCATCGGTTCCCGACTTATATCGAGCCGCTGATTGTCCTGTATCTGGAACAAGTGGACATCAAGGGGCGGACGCTGCCGGAAACCAGAGTCGAAGGCTTTATAGGACGGAAGGTTACCGAGGAAATGGATAAAGAGGTCTTCGATACCCGCTTGATGCCTGGAGAAACCTACCAAGTCGAATATCGTCTGCCGCAATTTCCCAGTGCCAAAGCGCTCCGGGCCCGAGTGGAAGTCTGGCCGGACGAGGCGTACCGGCTCTACTTCATCAAAATGCTGGCGACACCGGAGCTAAGACCCGCGATGCCGGAAGTGGTTGCCGAGATGGAGAAGGCCGTTAAGATCGACACGGAATCAAGATATCTTCTATGGGAGAAAACCATTCCGTTATAGTCTTCGGCCTCGAGCTTGCTTTTTCAAAGGCTGACAATCTTGCCGGTGCGCCAGGACTCGTCCGCGGCCAGCACGATGCGGAGGCTGTCCACGGCGCTGCGCAGGTGGGCGGTCAGGTCCAGGTCCTCGCGGATGGCCTTCAGGAAAAAGGCTTGTTCGCGATCGCACAGCTCCTGATGGCCCGGCTCGTCCGTCATGTCGATGTGCTGATCCGGTTCCACGAAACGGTTGTCCGCATCGAGTTTGGAGCGGTGCACCAGCAGGGAGTTGGTCTTGGTGTGCCCGTCCACCTCGGCGGAATCGTCGTCGCGCTTGCCGCGGCCCACGATGCTGACACAGCCGCCCGGGCCTATCATGTCCTTGATGAAATAGCCCACCTTGCTCATCATCGGGCCCCAGCCCGCCTCGTACCAGCCCACCGAGCCGTCCTCGAACTTGATTTGGAGCTGGCCGTAATTGTACATGTCCTTGCCGATCTCTTCCGTCAGGCGCGCGCCGATGCAATGCACGCTCTTGGGCTCGGAGCCCGTCACCTGGCACATCAGGTCCACGTAATGCACGCCGCAGTCCACGATGGGGCTGACGGAGGACATCAGGTTCTTGTGGGTCTCCCATTCGGGTCCGAAGCTCTGCTGGTTCAGGTTCATGCGCATGACCATGGGCTTGCCCAGGGTCTTGCCTATTTCCACGAACTTGGCGTAGGCGGGATGATGGTGGAGGATGTATCCCACTACCAGCTTCTTGCCCATCCGCTTGGCCATGTCGACGACCTTCTCCGCGTCCGCGACGGTTTCCGCCACGGGCTTCTCCAGGAAGACGTGGGCGCCGGCCCGGAGGGACTTGAGGGCGTATTCCGCATGGGTGTCGGGATAGGTGTTGATGGAAACGGCGTCGGGACGGGTCTCCTTCAGCGCGGTCTCGAAATCCCCGTATTGGGCCACCTTGCCGCCGAGCTCGGCGGCCAGTTTTTCGCGGCTGCCGTCCCCGCGGCTGACCAGTCCAACGACTTCGAAGCCGTCGAGCTTGTGGTACGCCCTGGCATGGGACCGGCCCATATGCCCGCAACCGACCACCAAAACCCTGATATTCTTCGTCATCTGGACATCCCTTTTGCGGAACTTGCGAATGCTTTCCCGCGGGCTTCGGGGCCTGGGGGAACTTTCTAAAGCTAGCCAGACCGGGGACCGGCGCAATGTCAAAATCGGCTTTGTTTTGGACCCTAGCGATTACGGTCCCATCCTGGAAAGCCCGGAAAATTTCTAGAATGGGAGGCATGAGAAAATCGGCGCTGCTCCTCTCGCTCCTGATCCCCCTCACCGCTTGCAAGGAAAAAGAGGGCCGGGTTCCCGGATCCTCCGGATCGGCCTCCACGGCGGGCAGCGGGGCCCCGGCCTCCTCCGCCCGGACACCTCCCGTGGAGGGCGACCTCGTCATGACGGCGCGGCTCGAGGAAATCCCCGGCGCCTTCCCGGCCAACGATCTCTACAACTACGCCTACGTCATGAAGTACAAGGTCCTGAAGGTGACCAAGGGGACCTATGCCGATCCGGACATCCTCATCGGCCATTATAATCCCCGCATCTCCCGGGAGGAGATCAAGGACGAACAGGACGGCAAGGTGGGCGGCGACGTGAAATCGTTCCAGGTCGGGGACGTCCATTACCTGGTGCTGTCGCCTCTGGACGGCCTCTGGACCGGTTCGGTGGAGGACGATTATTTCAAGGACAAGCGCCCGCGGTACTGGGCGCTGTGGACCGACAAGGCCGAATGACCCGGGAAGCGGACCTCCCCTAGAAGAAGGTGCCCTTGATGCCCACCGTGCCCACGTAATTCTGCGGATCCACCAACCGCCCCCGCTCCACGATATCGTTCAGCACATAAGGCAGCCCCAGGGACAGGAAAACGGGGAAGTTGGGATTGGTGATCTCCAGGCCCGCGCTCAGCTTGAGAGTGTAGTCGTAGGTGCGGATGCGGGTGCTGACGCGGTTGTCGTTGGTCCCGGGACCGTATTCCCAGTAATAGGTGGGCGCCAGGGGGGCGGACAGGGTCAGGCCCACGTTCTGGGTGGAAGCCTCTTCCTTATGCCCGATGTAGCCGTACACGCTGATGCCGTCCGCGCCGGTGGCCCCCGTGCCGGGGGCGCCGTAGCTGTCCATCCAGGTCTTGGGATCCGGATCGCCCCAAGGCTGGTGCTTCAGCTCCCAGAGCTTGTAGGTCAGCGCCGAGGGTCCGGCGGCCTGGCAGCTCAGCACGCGATCGTTCACCGTTTTGCCGGGGGGCAGGTCGTCCCGGCAGGACATGTTGTCCCAGGCGAAGGCGGCCGTATAGCTGCCGCCGAAGACGAGCAGGCCCCAGTCCTTGGTCTTGGTCCATTCATAGCTCAGGCCCGCGTTGTACAGCCCCGATCCCGGCTGCACGAACGGGTTGGCCCAGCGCACGTCGTCGGGCTCGATGTTCTGGCCCTTGAAGTGCAGCCGCTTGATGTCGTGCTGGCCCGTGGGCAGGGAGAAGGAAAGGCCCAGGGAATGCTCGTTCTCGTTGCCGAAGAGGCGATTGAGCGAAAAGCCCAGATCGCCGAACCCGCCGGCGTTGCGCACCATCCTGGAGGTGAGATCTTCCGCGACCTTGTAGCCTTCGTACTCGAAGGTGTTGAACTTGAGGGCCAGGGAAACGCCCGCGGTGTAATTGGGAAGGGAAGGCGCGTGGAAGGTGAAGGATCCGGCCGTGGCCGAGTACAGGTAATCCCCGCCCAGGGTCTCGTTGCCCAGGATCTCCAGGTCCACCAGGCCGCCGCTCACGCCCCGGCCCACCCACTTGCCCGCGCCCGCCGCGGCTCCGCCGCCGCTGCTGCCGCAGCCGCCGATGTTGTTCCATGCGGCCGCTTCCCCGCCCGCACCGCGCCTCAGGGCGGGGATTTCCCGGCCCGCCATCACGAGGGCGAAAACGATCAGGAGACCTTTGCCCCCGTGCTCCCGGATCGAGGAAATGATGGATGCTTTTCCCATTTGCGATGCTCCCTTGACTATGATTGGCGCGGCCCCGCCCAGGGGCGCCGGGATGAAGGACTTATGGTTCCACCCACAGATGCGAGTAGGAATCGCTGGTGAACCCGCCCTTGCCGATGCGCAGATAGCCCTGGGCCTGGTTCAGCTTTCCCTCTTCCGCATTGGCGAGATCGCCGATCCTGATGACGTACAGATCCCCGTCCTCGGTGTCCTTGCGCAACGCCACGGCGGAAGCGTAGTCCGGATGGGTGGACCATTCCGGCTTGTCATAGCGCAGGTAAACGTCCTCGTCGGGCCGCTTGGCCCTCCATACCACCTTGTCGTCCTTGTTGTAGATCCACAGGTTCTCGTGCAGCCCTTCGACGAATTCGGTGCCGTCGATCATCTTGTAGGCGGGCCGGCCCCCGAAGGCCAGGATCATCATGTAATCGTTGTGCTTGCTGCCGGCGGGATAAGGGTTCATGGAAGGATTGCATTGCTGCTCCCCGCCCGCCAGCAAGCGCGTGGTCTTGGAAGAGAGATCGTACAGGGCCGAGGACGCGTAGGAGGTTCCCGTCCACAACCCATCCTTGGAAATCCCGCCGCGGTAGGCGCCGGGGATGCCGGTGACGCGGATGGAGTCCAGCGAGGTATCGCTGAGCATTTGCGCGCGGTAGGTGGCGCCGGAGATCTGCCCGCACCGATCCGAATAGTTGACCAG
This sequence comes from Fibrobacteria bacterium, assembly GCA_035275285.1. GTDB lineage: Bacteria > Fibrobacterota > Fibrobacteria > UBA11236 > UBA11236 > Chersky-265. The sequence continues at coordinate 12,248 of DATENA010000153.1, forward strand.
GCCGGGCAGGGTGGCGAAATAGATGTAGGTCTTGCCGCCCTCGACGTGCCAATGCGGATCGGCGGTGACGCGGGCCTTGGGATCGACGGGGACGCGCCAGGCCGGGGCGGGGCCCGGCACCGCGTCCAGGATGAACGCCGGCTTGCCCCGGGTGGTGCCGGCGAACAGGATCTTCCTGCCGTCCGGCGAGAACAGGGGGCTGTTGATGCTGCCCACCGCGCCGTTCACCCCTTCGTCATCGTGGGAAATGCGGGTCACCAGGGCTTCCCCCTCCGCATAGGTCAGCAGGTACATGGACTTGTTGAGCGTGAAGACCAGCTTGACGGCCTTGTTCCCGAAAAAGGCCCGCACGGAATCGCCCTTGGCCCATTGGGTCCCGGCGAACGCGGTATCCTTGCCGGCCACCCGGACGGGATGCTTGTGGGGGGTGACGGAAAAGCGGGGCAACGCCAGGACGGAAGGATCCTCGCAGGGGATTTCCGGCAGGGTAACCGGCCCGGTACCCTGCTGCTCGCAGGAGCAGACGATCGCCGCGGCCGCCAGGAACGAGGCCTTCTTGCCGATCCAGGATGAGATGCCTTTGCTGTCCATAAGCCAATGCCTTGGGCGGGTTACCGGGCCCGCCCGCCTTCCTCATGGAAAATATCCGTTTCCGCCAAAAAAAACCGCCGCCCTTGCGGCATCGGGCGGTTTTCCGATTCACGCCGGTGCACGTTTTCCGATTCACCGCCGCATCCCGCGTTCTGAGAAAGATAGTCGACAGTCGCGCGTTTTGAGGCGGAAAACGGCGCGCCGATGGGACCGCGCCGGAGCTCCGGAAGGACCGGATGGCGCCGGACCCGGGCGCAGGCCCCGATTCGGCCGCGAAAAACGGCGCGCATGCCGGCAAAAAAACGCATAGATTGCATTCCAGGTGATATTCGTCCGGGAAAGGACGCCGGCCCGGGCTTTTCAGTCCGGGACCCCCGTCCGGTGGTCTTCCCGGTATAGTCCATGATAGGGGGTTTTCCATGGCACAGCGCCGAGCGTGGTTGTGCTTTTGCTTTTTGGCGCTGGTGCGCGTCGTTCCCGTCCATGGAGTCATGCTCGGAGGGGCCAACGTGCCCAAAGAGAAGCTGGTGGTATATATCCTCATCGGCCACTCCAACATGGCGGGGATCGATCTGTCGCATTCCGATCCGGTATCCGTCCCCCACGCGTGGAACTATCCCGTCAAGACCAGGCAGTGGGTATTGGCCAAGGAGCCGGTGAACAACAAAGCGGCCGGCCTTTCGGGCAACGGGGCCGCCGGGCCGGGAATGCCCTTTCTGAAAGGGATGGCGGCCGCCTATCCGGACTACTATTTCGGGGTGGTGACCAACGCCAGCCTGTCCTCCACCTGCCGCGGGGAGAACACGGGCAACAACAGCTCGGGATTGGATCCCTCCGACAACCGCTATTGGGACTCCACCTACCTGTACGATCAGATCATCACCGCCGCCAAGGCGGTGCAGAAAGAGGCGACCCTGGGCGGTATCCTGTGCATGCTCGGGACGGTGGAAGCCACGCGCACCAACGGCACGGTCTGCCGGGCCTTTTCCGACGACATCGCCAGCCTGGCCAGGTTCTTCCGCCGGGACCTGGACATGCCCCAACTGCCGTTCATCATGGGCGAATACGAAGCCGGCGCCACCGGTTCCTTCGCCCCCACCCTGCCCTTGCCCGCCATCATCCTGGAACAGATCAAGCTCATCCCCTCCAAGCTGCCGTTTTCCGCCACGGTGAATTCCCAGGGCATCCGGATGCTGGACGATCACCATTACACGGGGAACACCGGGCAGCAGGAATGGGCCAAGCGGGCCATCGCCGTGATCCAGGCCAACAATTGGTTCCCGCCGGGGGCGACCGCGATCCGCATTGCGGCGCCCGGGAGCCGCGCGGCCGCATTGCAAGGCCCCTGGCTCCTGGCGGAGCCGGGCGCCATGACCTTGCGGAGCGATGAGGGGATTTTCCTGATCAACGGGGCCGGAGTCCGGCCCCTCCCGATCAAGGAATGATGGAGATATATGAAGCGGTCGTGGACCGGTTCGAGGCCGCTTCGCTGGTGTAGTCCTTGACCCGCACCAGGCAATGGGTGTTACCGAGCTTCACGGAGGCGTCCTTCTCGGGGACGTACAAGCTGTCGGTGACCTTCCAGGAGAAGTTGTTCCAATACGGGGAATCGGGTTTGATGGAGCCCTTGAGACCGGCGGGGCCGTACGGAAGGTGCACCCAGGTCTTGCCGGAATCGGGCGACAGCAGGACGTCCACGGCCTGGATGGGCCCGGCGGGATCATCCTTGACGGTCCACCTGATGCGGAGGGAATCGCCGAAGCGGAAGGTTTCGCCTCCTACCGGCTTGGTCAAGGTGATCTTGGCGTTGGGATCGGCCGCCGGGGAGGTGGTTTCGGCCTTGTCGCAGGCCGCCAAGGCCAGCGCGGCCAAGGCCCCGGCGAACAGGAGCGCGACCGGTAATGCGGAACGGGAGCGGGTTTCTTTCGACGGGTAGAATTGCATATGCCTTCCGGGTTTTTGGTTCCCTCCCAAATTAATGCCGCGGGCGCCCGATTGCAAGGGGAAACGGCGTTACCGTAACGCGCATGTTTCGCGCATCCGGAACGGCGTTCCCGGGACGGGACGCGGGGTCCGCAAGGGACCCGGCGCAGGCGGAGGGCCGCCGTGCGGCTTTTTGTTTTTGTACCTTATCTGCTTGTCTTCAAGGAGGATTTCCCATGTTCGATTCCGTGGGTGCCCGAAAACCGGCCGCGTCCCTTCCCTTTTCCCGTCGCCTCTCCCTGTGCGCGGCCCTCGCGGTCCTCGCCTCCACCGCTTCCGCCGAGCCGCCCAAAGGCAAGCCCGTGCAGCCCGAAGCCGCCGAGACCGCGGCCCTGCAGGCGCTCACCAAAGGCCTCAAGGGCAGGATCATCTGGTCCACGTCCCGGGACGGGAACCACGACATCTACATCGCCAACGTGGACGGATCGGACGCGAAACCGCTCACCAAGGGGCCCAAGACGGATTGGTACTCCCATTTCTCGCCGGACGGCAAACGCGTCCTCTTCACGCGCTCCAAGCTCGATTGGACCATCGAGACCGACGCCAACTATCCCGAGCGCTGGGATACCTGGGTCATCAACGCGGACGGCGCGGCCGGGGCGGCGGGGGGCGAAAAGCTGCTCATCCCCAACTCCACCTGGGCCAACTGGACCCGGGACGGCAAATCCATCGTCTACTCCCGCGGCTCCAAGGTGTTCAAGTGCAACGCCGACGGCACCGGCGAGACCCTGGTGGAGGACGTGGACCGGGATAAGAAGGGCGCCCTGGCCCAGCACCCTTCCCTGTCCGACGACGGCAAGCTCCTGGCGGTGACCCTGCGGGGCAGCGGACGGGAGACCGGCATCCTGAACCTGGAGACCCACAAGTACTTCACTTCCGGGGGCGGCTGCCAGTTCAGCTTCTTCCCCAACGCGCACCGCTGCATCCGCGTGAACGAGACCGGCATCGGCGGCACGTCCATTTTCGCCTTCGACCTCAAGCCGGACGGCACGCACGGCGAGATCAGCGGCGGCAAGATAGACGGCAAGAGCATCGTCTTCATGGACATGCCCGGCCGCCGTTCGCACGAATACTTCCCGCGCCTCTCCCCCAAGGGGGACTATCTGATCTGGGGCATCACCCAGAAGGGCCATGATCACGACCTGGCGGATTATGAGATCTACCTGTGGAAGATCGGCGACGCGCCCGGGAAGGCCGCCCGCCTGACCTACCATTCCGGCAACGATCGCTGGCCGGACATCTTCCTCGAATAGCCGCA
>DATENA010000154.1:0-8607 GCA_035275285.1 Fibrobacteria bacterium
GGCCGTTAGGCTTTAACGGCGTCCATGGCCCGGGCGGGCCGTTAGGCTTTAACGGCGTCCATGGCCCGGGCGGGCCGTTAGGCTTTAACGGCGTCCATGGCCCGGGCGGAGTTCCGGGCGAAGGCCTCGCCTTCTTCCCCCGAAGCCGCATCCACCTGCCGGAAATCGCCCCGCAGCGCCTTGAGAGCCGACTTCTCCTCGTAGATCTCCCGGCGCGACCGCAATCCCAGGGCCTTGAGGATGCCTTCGGAAGGGCGCCACTTCTCCTGGCCCGCCAGGAAAAGCAAGGGCAGGGAAATCCAGGCCAGCACCCGCCAAAAGCGGCTGCCCGCCAGCCCCATGACCATGCCGAACAGGCCGGCTCCGGACAAGGCGACCACGATGGATTTCTCCGCGTCCCATTCCTCGTCCAGGGAACGGATGCGCTCGGTGAGGCCCTCCTTCCCGAGCGTGCCGTAATAGCGGACGTTGTCCCACGTCCTGGATTCCGAGTCGATTCTTTCCGGTGTCTCGCTCATGCGCCATTCCCTCCTTTAGATGTCCTTCGATGTCCTTGGGGCGGATGCCGGGCGATCTGGGACCGGGTCACGATGCCGGATACCCATCCCCGCGCGTCGAGGACGACCATGCGGCGCACTTTATGGCGTTGCATCAGCTCCGCGCATTCCTGCAGGGTAGCGTCCTCGTCCACCGCCGCGATGGGGGCCGATAGGATGTCTCCCGCGATCATTTCCAGGGGGTTCCGCCCCTGCGCCACCGTCCGGACGGCGATGTCCCGATCGGTGATCATCCCCACGGGCGTCCTTTCGCCCAGGCTGCTCACCACGGGTATGGCTCCGCAGGCGTTCTCCACCATGAGTTTCGCGACCCTGGTGAGCGGCGCCGCCGGGAGGCAGCATACGGGATGCTCGGTCATCACTTCCTTGACGCGCATAAGGACCGCCGTGGCGGAAGGCGCGGTCCGGGCAGGCCTCGCTTCCGTTCATGGGGAAAATACCTTATGGCCGGGCAAGGCGCAACCGCCGCGCGACCACGCCGCGCCCCGCCCGCGGGAGCCTAGCGTACGGTGGCGGATCGGAAGCCTTTCAGTCCGGGCCGCCAGGAGGACGACTCGGACATATGCGAAACGGCCGCGTGCCGGAATGCGCCCGGACTCAGCAGGCCGGCTCCCCCGGCGCCCAGCAGGGCGGCCCCGGCCGCCAGCAACGCCGCGCCCTCCCTTTTGCGCAGCCGGTAGCCTATGGCGGCGAAGGCGAGGCCTCCCGCGGCCAGGAGCAGCGATACCGAAGGGGGGTAGCTTCCCGGTTTCCTGCGCGCGGCGTGGGATGCGGGCTCGGCGTCGTCCCAGGACGTGAAAGGCGGGGTCAGGGCTTCCAGGCGGTTCTCCACGTCCCGCACGCCGCGCAAGGCGGAAAGCCCCTCCGCGAGCGCCTGGATTTCCGCGGCCCGGGCGGTGCCGGCCAGGCGCACCCTGCCTTGCTCGACCTTGAGCTGGACGGCGTCCGGACGCGCCACCATGCGGGCAATCTTCGCCCTGATCTTCTCTTCCAACACCGGGTCCGGGACCTCCGCGTGCACGATCAAGGCGCGGATTTCGCGCAAGAGGGATTGGGTCCTTACCAGCACGTCCACGGCGCCGACCGGGCGTTCGGGAGCGGGAGCGGCGCGGCGCCAGGCCATGGCGGAAGCCGGCTCGTGGTTCATCCACCTCCCCGCCGCGGCCCCCAGGCCGGCCCCTGCCAGGAAAATAAGAAGCCTATCCATGGGTTTAAGATACTTTTTGGAAGGGGGGGGTGCTTTCCCGGGGGAGGGACGTACCGTGCGCCTTTCCCCGGATCCTTGCTTGGCCCCTGACCTTCAGGCAGGCTGGGTCCGCCCGTATGCCGGTTCTCCCGCCTCCATCAGGGTCTTGAAGCGGCGCAGATCCTCGTCCACCATCCTGTCGGGATCTTTTCCGAAAAGCTTGGCCAACGCCTTCCCGGCCTTGCCGGCCGGCAACTCGTATTCCAGGTAGATGCGCAGATCCGTGCCGCGGCCGTCGGAAACGGGTTCGAAAACGACCGCGCCGTTGTTCCTGATCCCGGAGGAATCCAGGGATCGCCAGGAGGTTTTCCGGTTCTCGCGATCTTCCGTGATTTCCGCGTCCCACTCGATCCCCAGTCCGGCGGGAGCCTTGGCCACCCAATGGGAACGGCGGTCGTCGATGGTGCGCACGGATTTGAGATGCTTCATGACCCGGGGCAGGTTTTCGAAGTTGCGCCAGAACCGATAGACGTCCTCCGGCGAGCGGTCCACGGAGATGGACTTCTCCACCCGGAAGCTTCCGGAGCCGATGGCGCGCTTGACGGCCTTGGCCTTGCCGGCCGTGTTGATCCCCAGGGATTGGTACAGGAGGCTCCGCCCCAGGATGCCGCGCAAGAGCAGGTTCCCGCCCGCGAGCGCCAGCAGGATCCCGAGGCGGGAACGCTTCCGGATCCCGTAGAGAACCAGGCCTCCGCCGATGGCCGCGGAGATCCACCGCTCGGGCATGGCGACGTTGATTTTGGTTTCCGTCCGGATACCGTATCCGTAGTTGTCATCGGCCGCGCCTTCGGGCCCCGCGGCATCCATCGAAATCCGGCTTCCGTCCATTTTCTCACCCTCCTGGTTGGGATTGCTTTCAGGTTCCGACTTGACAGGGTGTTGAAAAAGTCCCCGCGAGGCCAAAGGCCGCGCGAGCGGGCCGCGGCCAAGGAGGACGAAGGAGCGATATTCGGAGCAATATCGCGACTGAGTCCGACGCAGGCCCCGGCCCGCGCAGCCGGCCGACGCCCGCGCGGACTTTTTCAACACCCTGTTAAGATAAAGATGTGACGGAACCGATCAAAGCATATTCCGTGCGGGAACCGCGGGCCCGGGGACAGGAGGGGGGTCAGGCGCCGGCGGGCCGCGTTCCGCCCATGGTGAGGCGGATGTGGTGGTTTTTGCCATCGTCCTCCAATGCCAGGGAGGCCGGAACCGCCTCCAACTTCACCCCGTCCACTTCGCAAGCCTCGATCCCGCGGGTGCTTCCGCAGGGGTTGAGGACGGTGATTTCATACAGGGCCGATCCGCGGCGGTAGCGGACCTCGAAGCGCCGCCAGTCCCTGGGGATGCAGGGATTCATCACCAACCGGTTCCCGGAAACGCGGAATCCCAGGATCCATTCCAGTCCCGCCCGGTACAGCCAGCCCGCCGACCCCGTGTACCAGGTCCAGCCGCCCCGTCCCACGTGGGGCGGCACGGCGTATACGTCCGCGGCGGCGACGTAAGGCTCCACCTTGTAGCGGTACACGCCCGCGCGCGTGGCCGCGTGGTTGACCGGGTTGAGCAGCGAGAACAGCTCCGCGGCCTTGTCCCCTTCCCCCAGTTCGGCGAACGCCGCCACCACCCAAGCCGCCGCGTGCGTGTATTGGCCGCCGTTTTCGCGCACCCCGGGGAGATACCCTTTGATATAGCCCGGATCGAGATCGGATTGGTCGAAGGGAGGCGTGAAGAGGAGGATGAGCCCCTCGGCGCGCTTGACCAGATACTCTTCGACGGAAAACATCGCCTGGCGCGCCCGGTTGGAATCGGCCGCTCCCGACAGGACCGCCCAGGTCTGGGCGATGGAGTCGATCCGGCATTCCCGGGACTGCGAGGAGCCCAATGGAGTGCCGTCGTCGAAATAGCCCCGGCGGTACCAATCGCCGTCCCAGGCCGAGGCCTCCATGGCTTCGCGGATGCTTTCCGCCCGGTCGCGCCAGGCGCGGGCGCGGGCGGCATCGCCCCTGGCCTCGGCGAGGGCGGCGAAGCCCTTCAGGTTCGGGATCAGGAACCAGGCCATCCAGCCGCTCTCGCCCTTGCCCAGGTGGCCCACCCGGTTCATCCCGTCGTTCCAGTCCCCGCAGCCCATCAAGGGAAGGCCGTGGGCCCCCACGCCCAGACTGCGATCGAGCGCGCGCGCGCAATGCTCATAGACGCTGGCCGAGTCCGCCGACGTCTTGGGCTGGAAATACGCGTCCTCGCGGCCTTCCGGCACTTCGGGACCTTCCAGGAAAGGGGTCCGCTCTTCCAGGACCTTCCCGTCCCCGGTGACTTCCAGGTAATGCAGGACCGCATAAGGCAGCCAGACCCGGTCGTCGGAAAAACGCGTGCGCACGCCGCGCCCGGAGGGCGGATGCCACCAATGCTGCACGTCCCCGGCCTTGAACTGGCGCCCGGAGGCCCGCACGATCTGCTCCCGGGCCAGGGACGGGTCCAGCACCGCCAGCGCCATCACGTCCTGCAATTGATCGCGGAACCCGAAGGCCCCGCCCGCCTGGTAGAATCCGGAGCGCGCCCAGAGCCTGCAGGCCAGGGCCTGGTAAGGCAGCCAGCGGTTGAGCAGCAGATCCAGGGAACGATCGGGCGTCTTGATCTGCACCCCGCCCAGCATGGCGTCCCACCGCTTCTGGACGTCCCGCCAGGAAGCCTCGAAATCGATGCCGCGGTACTTCCGGACCAGGGCCGAGGCGGCCTGTTCATCGGGGGCCTGGCCGAGGGTGAAGATGATCTGGACCTTCCCGCCCGGAGGGATCTCCAGGACCGATTGCAAGGCGGCGCAGGGATCGAGACCGGCCCCGGACCGGTTGGAAAGCGCCCCGGGCCGCGACAGGGCCAGGGGCCGGGCGCGATCGCCGTTGCGGCCCAGGAATTCCGCCCGATCGCAGGTGAAAGAGGACTGGCGCCCTTCCAGGTCCGCGAAGGCGACGAGCCCGGCGAATTCCGCGATCCAGGTATTGACGGCGAACAGGGCGCCCGTGGCCGGATCGCGGCGGGTCCGCACGTGCTGGGTGGACGGCCCGCGCGCTGCGGCCAGCACCCACTCCGCGTAGAAGGTAACGTCCAGGCGACGGGTCCCGGCGGACATGTTCTCCAGGGTCAGGCGGGAGATCTTGACGGAGTCCTCCCAAGGCACCCATTGCAGCAGCTCCTGGCGGATGCCGTGGGAGGCATGCAGGAAGCGGGAATAGCCATGGCCGTGCACGGCCACGTAGGGCCGCCCTTCTTCCCGGATGGGCAGGGCCGTGGGGCCCCATACGGCCCCCGAGTCCCGATCGCGGATGTATGCGGCCTCCCCGCCCGGATCGGAAACGGGATCGTTGGACCAGGGAGTGAGCTTGCATTCGCGGCTGTTGCCGCACCAGGTGAATCCCGATCCGGATTCCGAGGCCAGGAACCCGAATCCCGGATTGGCGATGACGTTCACCCAAGGGGCCGGGGTCCATTGCCCTTCGCCCAGGATGATCTGGTATTCCTTGCCGTCCGCGGTGAAACCGCCCAGGCCGTTGAAGAATTCCAGGTAAGGACGCGGCGGCGGGGCGCCGCCTTCCCGGGAGGATTCGGCGGGCTTCAGGGTGGAAGAGATGGGGACCGCGACGCGGCGCATGCGCATCACCTGATCGGAGAGGCTGCCGCGGCGGGCGCTCAGCACGGCGCGGGCCGCGGCCTGGAGCAGGAGCCGGTCCTCGGGAGGGACATGGTCCCGGCGCAGGAGGAACACGCCGCCGCGGGTGGCCTGGCCCGCGTGCCGCATGCGCAACAGGCCCTCCAGTTCGTTCTGCTGGGACTGCAGGTAGGACTCCGACGGGTTTTCGTTCACGAGCACCAGGTCCACGTCGATGCGCTTCATTTCCCAGTAGGCATGCGCCCTGAGGAGATCCCGCGCCAGGTTGCGGTCCCCCGCCTCGTCGAAGCTCGCGAAAACGATGGGGAGGTCCCCGGAAATGCCATAGGTCCACAACGCTTCCTGTCCCTTGTGGTTGAGGGCCAACAGGTCCGGGGAGGGCCGCAAGGCCGGGTCGGGGAAGAAGAGCCGGTTGGCCAGGCGCTGGTAGAGGCGGGCCTCGTCCGGGCCGATCCCGAGATGGCGCAATTGGATCTGCGCCTGGGTCCAGGCCAGGGTCGCCACGCGACCGAAGGATTCCGTTTCCCGGTACTTGTCCGCCAGCGCCAGGGCCTTTTCGCGGGACTCGGCGGCCAGGGTGGTGAAACTGATGCGGACTTTGCCGCCCTCGGGCACGACCACCCGCCGGCGCAGGCTGAAAACGGGATCCAGCACGGCGCCCGCCGTGTTGGAGAGCGGCTTGCCGTCCACCACCGAAACCGGGCGCCTGACGGTGCGGCCCCGGCCCAGGAACCGCGCGCGATCCGTTTCGTACTGGATGCTTCCCGCCTGGGCGCCTTCGACGCCGCATACGTGGGCGGCCCAGGAAGGGGTCTCCGAAGCGGACCGCGCCCGGCGCGTGGCCAGGAGCGCGTTCAGGTTGGGGATGAACTCCGTCTGCACGAAGAGGTTCGAGAAGGCCGGATGGGCCAAGTCGGCCTCCTGGGGGGCCATCACCACTTCGCAATAAGAGGTGACTTCGATTTCCCGATCCCGGTTGCCGTTGTTCTCCAGGGTCAGGCGCCGCACTTCCGCATCGTCCTCCGGGGAGATCACGATTTCCAGGGTGGAGGCGATGGAGCCGTCCCGCCGGGAGATCTCCACGCGGTCCTCCGCGAAAACGGCCTCGTAGCTTTCCGGTTCCACGGCCATGGGCTGATATCCCGCGGACCAGGTGTCCCCGCTTTCCAGGTCGCGCAGGTACAGATACTGCCCGCAGGCGTCGAGCACGGCGTCTTCGCGCCAGCGCGTGACGGCCTGTCCCTGCCAGCGGCTGAACCCGGAACCGGCCGTGGAGAGGAGCACCGTGTAGCGGCCGTTGGAGAGGATGTGCGTGCGGGGAATGGGTTCGTGGGGCGTGGTGAACCGGTGCAGCACCGGTTCGATCTGGCTTTCCACGTGCAATGGGCGCGCCACCTCGTCGGCATGGGGCTTGGAAACCGTCACCCCCTTGGGAACGCGCTCCTGCAACAGCGGCGCCACCGCCTGGATGATGGGCTCCGCATGGAACCGGTCCTGCATGCGCCCGCCCAGCAGCACGTCCCCCAGCGCCACCAGCATCATGCCCTGGTGATGGGCGAAATAGGATTTCACGATGGTGGCCCGGGCCCCTTCCTGGAGGCGCAGCTTGGTGTAATCGATGGCTTCATAGAAGCCGTAACGGCCTTCCGCGCCTTCCCGGCGCAGGCGCTCCAGGTTCTCCGCGGCCTCCCTCGGCGCCACCAGGGCCGCCAATCCCGTGGCGTAAGGGGCCACCACCAGATCCCCGCTCAGGCCGCGCTTCAAACCCAGGCCGGGCACGCCGAAGCTGGAATACTGGTAAGTCATCTCCAGATCGCGGACGTTGTAGGCCGCCTCGGAAATGCCCCAAGGGATGTCGTTGTCCTTGCCGTATTCGATCTGCCGCTTCACGGAGTACCGGCAGGCCACGTCCAGCAGGCTTCCCAGCGGCGAACGCATGACCAGCACGGGCATCAAGTATTCGAACATGGAACCGGACCAGGAAAGCAAGGTGGCGCCCTTGCCCACCGGGGTCAAGGCCCTTCCCAGGCGGAACCAATGGGAAGGCGGCACGTCCCCTTTGGCCACGGCCAGGAAGCTGGTAAGCCGCACTTCCGAGGCCAGCAAATCGTAGAAGCTCGGATCCAGCGCCTCTTCGCGGACCCGGAAGCCTATGGCGAAGAGCTTGCGCTGGGGGTCCTCCAGGAAGGAGAAATCCATGTCCAGGCTGAACCTTTCCGCCGTGACCGAAATGATGCCCAGCCGGTCCAGCAGCTTGCGCGCCTCCCGCGCCGCCTTCACCAGATCGCCCGCCAGCCCGGCCGCGCGCTCGCGCGACAGGGGCGGTTCCGGCCCTTCGCCCGGCGCGTGGGACGGGAGGGCCCGCAATTCCGCGGCCGCGGCCAGGCAGCGCTCCTCCAGCACGCTCAGGGAAAGGCGGCCGTGCAGGAGGCGGTGGGTTTCCGGGATCGGCAGATCGCACAACGCCTCCAGCGTGAGCCCGGCGCCGGCCCAGGGGAAAAAGGTCCGGATGTCCCGGGAGACCCCCGCCAGGGAGGCGCGCAGCAATTCGGCCCGGGCCAGCATCTCCGCGAAGGCGTCGTCCTTCTGCTCCATGGCCAGGCTGCGGGCCACGTCCACCACGGAATCCGCCTGGGCTTCCCATTCCGGGACCCGCGAGGTCCATTCCCCGACGTCGGCCGGGATGGGCAACAGCATGCTTTCCAGGGACTCCAGGGATTCCAGCATGTGCTTGCGACCGAAAGCCTGCACGCGCAGGTTTTCCGGCAGCGCCGCGGCGGACTCCTTGACCAGGTTGATGAGATCCGCCAGGCCCTCTTCCAGGGAGGGGGACAGGATTTCCGCGGACATGTATTCCAGGCAGGTGCGTTTCAGCGCCAGCAAGTGGCCGGCGAGGTTGCCGCTGTCCACCGTGGAGATATAGCGGGGTTCCAGGGGCCGCAGGTCCTGGGTGGCGTACCAGTTGAAGAAATGCCCGCGGTAACGCTCCAGCTTCCCCATGGAAGCGAGCACCGATTCCAGGCGCTGGGCCGTCTCCGCCAGCCCCAGCCAGCCCAGGTCGCGCGCCGTGGCGACGGAGAGGAGGCTCAGGCCCATGTTGGTGGGCGAAGTGCGGTGGGCCACCACCGGCTTGGGATCCTCCTGGAAATTGTCGGGCGGCA
>DATENA010000155.1:0-36874 GCA_035275285.1 Fibrobacteria bacterium
TCTACCGGGACTTCCTGGCGGTGGCGGATCATCCGGAAGGATTCCCGGCCTATGCCGCCCGCTATGGGTTCACCCATTCCCTGCTTCCCATCTCCGAGGACCAGCGCTTTCTGCCGCTCGCGGCCTTCCTGGTCCGGGAACAAGGTTGGCGCTTGCTGTATTGCGACGGCGCCAGCGTGCTGTTGGCTGACCCGGCCACCTTCGCGGCCGCCCGGCCTCCGGTGCGGCCGATTGGGCCCGCCGTCCGGGATCGCTTCGGCGCCAACCCGCGGCTGGAGTCCATGGCCGTCCTCAACGCCGCGCGTTTTCTGCGGGAGGCGGGGCAGGACAGCGCCGCGGCCGGACTTCCGGGGCATTGACCTCCCGCAACCGGGTCCGAATCCCCGCCTGCGCGCCATTTCCGGCATTTTCTCCCCGGGAGGATGAATCCGCAGGCCTTGGCGTTACGTAAGTCGCCTTCAGGGAGACTAGATCCCCAATGTCGGAGGATAGGCCATGGCCGGGAACATGCTCATCGTGGAATTGGATCAGGTCATAGCCAGACCCATGCCTTGGGTGCGGCGCGAGTTCTCCGACATCCGGTTCCACCAGGAGACCGGCCTCCATCCGGAGGTGAAATTCAAGGTGCTCAGGGATGACGGGGACAAGCTCCGCTTCCGCCAGGAGGTGCGCGTCCTGGGCATGCTCAACCGGGACGAGTACGAGCAGACCGTGCGCGCCGATGGCTCGATTCTGCAAGTGATCGTGTCCGGGACCAATGCGGGCGGGCGCAGCCTGTTTTCCACCCAGCCGCTGGGCCCCGAGCATACGCTCCTGCAGGCCCGGTTGGAAGTCCCTTCGCGCGGATTCAAGCGGCTTCTGCGGCCCTTGATCCGCTGGAGGGTGCTGCGGGCGGTGCGGAAGGCCCTTCATGAGGACGTCGTGGTCCTGGAAAGCGGGCGATACGAGGCCTATTGCGCGGCGCGGGCCGCCCTGGGCGCCGGAGTGCGATCGGTAACGGTTTGAACGGGACGTTCCCGCCGGGAACGCGCGGATCCCGGCGCGAACGAATATTGACGGCACCCTTGACAAATCGCCGCGTTTGCATATAATTGGAAACATGCCGCACCTGACCGCCCAATCCATTCGACCGGTTATCCGTCTTGCCCTGGCCAAAGCCTGGCATGCCGTAACCGTTATGGACGCCGGCGGGCGCGACTGATTCGAATCCAACCATTCCGGATCAAGACGAAGCCCGCTCCCCAGAGCGGGCTTTTTGTTTTGGGTCCGGGCAAAGGAGTGTCCGCCCATGGCGTCGCAAACGGACGGCAGGAATCTCAAGCTGGGGATCTCGGCAGTGGTGGCCGCGTCCATCCTGTTCTCGGCCAAGTCGGTTTTCTTCAAGCTTTGCTACCGCTACGGCACCGCGCCGGTGGTGCTGCAAACCCTGCGCGGGGCGTTCTCGCTGCCGTTCTACCTGATCCCGTTCGCGCTGATGCGGCTGCGGTCCGCGGACCGGCGCCCGGCCGCCATGTCCGGGAAGGACATGCTCACCATCGCCTGGCTGGGTTTCTCGGGCTATTACCTCGCCAGCATATTCGACATGGTGGGCCTGCAATACGTTTCCGCGGGCACGGAGAGGCTCATCCTGTTCGTCTATCCCACCCTGGTGGTCCTGTTCTCCGCGTGGATCTTCCGCAAGCGCATCCCGCGGGCCATGCTGATCCCATTGCTGCTCTCCTACGCAGGCATCGCCCTTTCCTTCGGCGGGGAGGCGGGCGGCGGAGCCCCCGGGGGCAGGCCCCTCTACGGGGGGTTCCTGGTGTTCCTGAGCGCCGTGTTCTACGCGCTGTTCCTGGTGGGGCAGGGCAGGATGGTCCACCGTTTCGGGCCCCAACGCCTGGCCGAGGGCTGCATGATGGCGTCCTCGGCCTGCGTGTTCGTCCAGTATCTCATCTGTTACCCCTGGAGGGACGCCCTGTCCCAACCGGCGCAAGTGTATTGGATCGCGGGCCTCACCTCCGTTTTCTGCAACGTGCTGCCAATTTATCTCTATGGCTACGGCGTGCACAAGGTGGGGGCGGGCAAGGCGGCGGTGGTGAGCAGCGTGGGCCCGGTTTCCACCCTGGTGCTGGCGGGGACCCTGCTCGGCGAGCGCGCGGGGGCCCTGCAATTGGCGGGTTTGGCTTTGGTGGTGGCGGGAACCTTGCGGCTGGGGATGGCGAAGGCCGGACCCGCCCCGGTTCAGGAGATGGGCGTTTCGGCGGCCGCCGAAGCGCCGGCCGCCGCTTCGCCGGCCGCGGTGTCCGCGCTTAAGGGGCGCGGCTTGACATAGGCGCGGAGGGCGAACCCGGCCCAGGCCGCCAGACCGCCCACGATCCCGCCCAAGACTCCGGTGAGGGCGGGGAGGAGCAGGCCCGAGGGCAGATGGAACAGCATGGCGATGCGCCCGGAGAGGATCTGGTGGTTGCGCCAGTCCAGGAAAGCCGCCGCCGCGGCCCAGGCCAGGCCGGTTCCCGCGAATCCGGAAGCGAAGGCTGCCCCGCCGCGGCGGGGCAGCCAGAAGCCCACGGCGTATCCGGCCACGGCCGGCCACCACCACGGGAAGATGCATCCGCCCAGGAGCGAGGCCGCGAACAGGATCGGCAGCGCCATCATTTCCCCCTCAATTGCAGGCGATAGGAGGTTTCGCCGCCGGCCATTCCGGGATCGGTCAGGAAGTTCAGGGTGTAATAGCGGCCGGCGGCCCAGTCGCCTATGAACTCGGCGTAATGGGAGGAGCCGGGGTTCCCGGACTGCCCGCCCGGGTAGATGCCGTAACCCCGCGGTTCCCTGTCCAGCTCGACGACCATCCGCCAGGAAGGGCCATGCGTCGCCTTCAAGGCGTTCACGCAATCGGCGCAGCCGCCGGTGGAAACGTCCAGGCTGCCGAACGCGTCGATGCGGGCCAGGTGGCGGATCTGCACGGGCCGGTAATGGGCCCAGTCGGGCGCCGCGCGCAGGGCGTCGCGGGCTTCCCGGAAGGAACGCGCCGCCAGGAACGCCAGGGTTTCCCGGGAAGGCGTGGTGATGTCGTCGAACCATTCCGCGTCGGGTTCCTCCAGGATCATGCGCTTGGTGCGATCCTTGCCGGGCCATTGGTAGCGCACGCTGTCGCCGCCGAACTCGTCCAGCCAGATCGACCGGTACAGGTTGCTCCACCACCGGTCGAAGAGGGCGGGCGCGGACTTGTCCGCCTGGTGGCGGAAGTCCCATGCCGCCAGGGACCGGCGCGCGGCGGAGTCTTCCTTGGAGAAGCGCGCCTTGGAAGTCCTTTCCAGGAGGACCGGCAGCACTTCGGCCGCGTGTTGATCGTAATCGTCCAGGAGGATGCGGAAGGCGCCGTCCCGGGTCAGGGAATCGATCCCGGAGAGGATGCGCCCCAAACGCTTGGTTCTGGCTCCGTTCAGGAACTGCGCGCCCAGGTAATAAGGATAGGTGGAATCGGCCGGAAGCTGGTTGGCGGAGAAAAGCCATCCCTGCGCCGGGTTCCTGGCATCGGGTTCCGCCCGCCGGGGAAGCCAGCCGGACCAATCGTTGCCGGGTTCCGATCCGTCCAGGGTGAAGCGGCCCTGGCCTTTCCACTTCCGGGGAAAGAGGCCGTGGTGGAACATGGCGATGTCGCCGGAAACGGACGCGAAGGCGAAATTCTGGGAGGGGCAATGGAACGGATCCAGGGCGGCCGCGAACTGGTCGTATCCGTCCGCCTTCATGATGCGGAGGAAGGTGAGCAATTCATCGGAAGGATCGAGCGCCAGCCAGCGCAGGGCGTGCAGGGAAGGGGTATTGCGGCTCCAGGGGCGTTCCTGGCTCCTGAGCACCAATGGCCCCTGGTGGGTGTAGACGACCGTATCCAGGAGGGTCTCCCCGTCCCGGACCTTGATGGCCTCGACGATCCGGCTGGTGGGCTTCCACTTTCCGCCGAACAGGTATTCGGACAGGGTGCTGTCCTTGAACGTCATGCGGTACCAATCGAACACGTCGTCCGAGCCGTTGGTTTCGCCCCAGGCTATCTTGCGGTTGAAGCCGATCAGGATGGCCGGGGCCCCGGGCAGGGAGACGCCGTAGGCGCTCAGCCCGGGAGCGGACAATTGGATCTCGTACCAGATGGAAGGCAGCCCCAGGTCCAGATGGGGATCGTTGGCCAGGATGGGATGGCCCTTGAGCGTCCTGCTTCCCGAGACCACGAAATTGTTGCTGCCGTTCCCCGGGTCGGGCCGCTTCGCCGGAACGGGAAGCGGGGCCGGGGGGGCTTTGGGCGCGCGGCCGGCGGTATCGATCCGGGAGGAGTCCGGCGCGAGAGGAGGCTTGCCCCGGGCGGCGCCGGCCGGATCCGGCACCTGGAGCAGGCCGGTCCAGGGGCCTCCCGCTGCGGCGGCGGAATCGGCCGCCGGGGCGGAGGGGGCCGGCGCGAGGGAATCCCAAAGCGTTCCGGGGGGAATCACGGGAGTTACGTCCGGGGGGCGCAGGGGGAAATAGCGCCCCACGAAATCGCGCCCGAACTTCGACAGGGTGTTGGTCATGGGCAGGTCGTCCCCTCCGCCGCTGAGGGTCCATTGCAGGTTCTTGTTCATCAGCACGGTGTTGAGCGGGGTCCACGGCCTGGGCGCATAGTCGAGCAGCTTGTATTCCAGGGGATAATCGCCCGGCTCCAGGTCTTGGATCCAAGCGTTAACCCCGTCCGCATAGGCCTTGGCCGCTCCCCAGGACTCTTCGTTCTTTTTCATCGCTTCCAGGCCCTTCTCCGCGGCCTGCAGGATGCCCAGGCGGCGTTGGAACCGGTCATGTTCCACCAGGCCGGGCCCCAGCACTTCCGCCAGCCTGCCCGCCGCCGCCAGGCTCTGGATTTCCATCTGCCACAGGCGGTCGCGGGCGGTGACGTAGCCCTGGGCGAAAAAGAGATCGTGGGCGTTCTGGGCGAAGATGTGGGGCACCTGGCGCTTGTCGTACACCACGGTGACGGTTTCATGCAGGCCCGGGGTCCGCAGTTTTCCGTCCTTGGGATGGGCGCTTTCGGCGTTGAGCCAGAATCCCGAGAAGGGATTGAAGAAGCGGGCGATGCGCGGCAGCGGGCCGAAGCGGCTGTCGAGCAGGATGAGGACCAGCACGAGAACGCCGCTCAGCACGACGGGCTTGATCCAGCCCGGGGAGGATTTCGGATTCATCTGGGGATAATTTAAGTATTGCGCTTACTTCTTGCGCAATTTCGCGAGCTCGTCGGCGCGCTTTTCCGTGAAACGGCAGCGCTTGTCGTCCGGCTCGTCCGCGCAATCGGAGAAACGGCCGAACCGGTCCCAGGCGGCGATGGCCGCGTCCAGGAGCCCGGGTTTCTGCTCGATGTAGGTATACTGGGCGTCCAGCGTGTTGGCGTAAGCGTAGAGGGCGTCCCGCTGGAAGTCGTGCGGGTTGAAATAGCTGGAGTTCCGCAGCACGGTGTTCTTGGAGGAGTTGAAAAAGGCTTCCAGGCGTTCCTTGGCCTCCATGTACAGGGCCTGCCCGTAATAGAGCTGCCCGAGATAGGCGTCGATGGCGGGATCGTCGTAGTCCCGGCGCAGCTGCTCCAGGATGGAGCGCGCCTTGGTGAGCTGATCCTTGTGCTTGAAATAGATGGCGGCGCCGCGGAGCTGGGCTTCCAGGAACGCCTGGCGGTCGCCGCCTTTGTCCGGGGCCGGCACCAGTTCATAGGTGGCGAGGGCGGCGGGATAGTCCTTGGCCATTTCCGCGTCCATGCCCTTGCCCAGCAGGGAGGAGAAATAGGAATGCAATTGCGGGGAAGCGGAGAACCCGTTCATGAAGCGCCAGCCGCGCCAGAAGGTGTATCCGGAAAGGCACAGGGCCAGCAAGGAGACCGCCAGGGCGAGGGTGGGGAAGGCCCGGCGGAAGGAAAAGGGGATGCGCGCGGTGCCGCCGCTGCCCCAGACCCGGAAGGCGCGCAGGCTGACCTGGAGCGATTCCTGGATCTCCGCCGCGTTGGCGGGCCGGAAGTCCGGGTTCTTGGCCAGCAGCTTTTCGATCAGCTCTTCGGTGAGCGGGGAGATGGCCTCGCGCAATTTGCGCACGCGCTCGAATTTGCAGGCATCGATCTTCCAGAGCAGGGAGGCGAGATTGTCCGCCTCGAAGGGCCGGCGGCCGGTGCACAGCTCGTACAGCAGGACGCCCAGGGAGAAGAAATCGCTGCGCGCGTCCAGGGCGTCGCCGTTGATCTGCTCGGGGGACATGTAATGCGGCGTGCCCACCACCGTGCCCTGCATGGTGCGCGTGTTC
The DNA here is from genome assembly GCA_035275285.1 of Fibrobacteria bacterium. Lineage (GTDB taxonomy): Bacteria > Fibrobacterota > Fibrobacteria > UBA11236 > UBA11236 > Chersky-265. The sequence continues at coordinate 6,283 of DATENA010000155.1, forward strand.
ACGCTCATGGGCTTGGCCGCGCCGAAGTCCATCAGCTTGACCGCGCCGTTGCCGGTGATCATGATGTTCTCCGGCTTGATGTCCCGGTGGAGGATGCCTTGGATCGATTCCCCGTTGGAATTCTTGATCTGCACGTTGTGGGCGTATTCCAGGGCGCCGGCGATCTGGGAGGCCAAGCCCAGGATGTCCGCCTCGCGCACGCGGATGCGGGAGGCCAGGTAGGCACGCAGGGACTGCCCTTCCACGTATTCCATTTCGATGTAGAACTGCTTGCCGATCTCGCCGGTGTCGAATACGCGCAGGATGTTGGGATGGTCCAGGCGCGCGGTGAGCTGGGCTTCCTGCTTGAAGCGCTCGAAGTTGTCCTCGTCCTCGGCCAGGGCGGGCTTCAGGATCTTGATGACGCGGTCCAGGTTGAAGGTGAGGTTGTGGGCGCGGTAGATGAGCGCGCTGCCGCCCTCGTTGATCTTCTCCAGGATCTTGCAATGGCCGATCATCCGCCCCAGGAACGGATCCCCGGAAAAGGGATCCATGGGGATGCCGCCCGCGAACAGGGAGGCGTCGGCCTGGGGCGTCTCGCCGGTGGGATCCGCCGCCGGGTTCAGGGCGCCCAGGGAGTGCGATCCGGTCTGGGACCGCCGGTTGGGATACGCCGGCCCGATTTGCGGCGGGGAAGACGGCATGGGCGTGGGCGGCATCGCGCCTTTGCCCAGGGCGCGGGTCTTCATGGTGGTGATGTCTTGCTCCTGTTCCATAGCCGCTCGCTTTATCCGGGACGCGACCGCTCCGGGAGCGGCCTTGGACGAAGGGAAAAATAAGTATACATCCCCGGCGGAAGGAAAACCCAGGCCCGTTGGTTTGGGGAGGAACGGTCCCGTTTTTTCAGGGATTTGCGGCGTGCGCCGCGCGAACCCGTTCGCTGCGCGCAGACATGTCAGCGGCGTGGGGTTTTTGGGGAGAAGGGGAGGGAAATGGAAACGATCGCGGCCCGCCATCGGCTTCCGCGGATCTCGATCCGGCCCAGGCTGACGGGGAGGCTGAACCGGCGCGGCCCGGCGCTGCCGGGGTTCACGAAGAGCACCCCGTTTTCCTCCTCCACCGAAGGCAGATGGGAATGCCCGCTCACGACGCAACGGATGCCCGCCGCCGCCGGGTCGAAGTCCAGATCCCCGATATCATGCAGGATGTGGATGCGCTCCCCGTTCACCGCGAGGGTCTTCCGTTCCGGCACCTTGGCCGCCCAGGCTTCCGCATCGTTGTTGCCGCGGATGGCGGCCAGGGGAGCGAGCTTCCGCAAGGCCGCCAGGATTTCCCGCCCGCCTTTGCCCTGCTTCCCTCCGATATCGCCCGCATGCAGGATCAGATCGGATCCCCGCAGAAGTTCCAGGGCTTCCGGGCGCAGCAATCCATGGGTGTCGGAGATGAGGCCGATCCTTCCGATAGGGCCGAGGGTCCGGGTCATGCCTGAAAAATAACCGCAGTTGTCCGGGCCCCCGGGGACTTCTTATCTTGACGGGTACGGAAAGTTCCGGGAGAGGACGAAGACGTGATTCTGGTGACCGGGGGCGCCGGCAACATGGGGCGCAGGCTGGCCTTGGCCCTGGCGAAAGGCGGGTCCCGGGTCCGCATCCTGTGCCTGCCCGGGGACCCCGCCGCCGCGGCGCTGGCGGACGCGTCCAGGCCCGAGGACCGGGTCCAATTGGTGTTCGGCGACATCACGCGCAAAGAGTCCCTCCCCTCCGTGCTGGCGGGGGTGGAAACGGTGTTCCACCTGGCCGCCGTGCTGCTTTCCCCCGGCAATGAGGACGCGTTCCGATCCGTGAACGCCGAGGGCACGCGCAACCTGGTGGAGGCCGCCGAGGCCGCGGGCGCGGGCCATTTCATCTACGTCTCCTCCATCTCCGTGGCCTATCCCAAGTCCAATGCCTACGCGCGCTCCAAGCTGCGGGGAGAGGAATGGGTCAAGCGATCGAAAATGCCTTACACCATCGTGCGGCCTTCCCTGGCCTATGAAGACCGGGGCGCCCTGGAGTTCATGGCCTTCGTGGACCATCTGCGCCGCGGTCCCGTGGTCCTGTTGCCCGCCGGCGGCCGGGCCCGCAAGAGCCCCGTGCACATCGAGGACCTGGTGGCGGGCTTTCTCGCCCTGCCCGGCAATCCCAGGTCCTTCGGCAAGACCTATGCCTTTTCCGGCGGGGACGTGGTGAGCCTGCGGGAGATGGCGCAGGCCCTGCTGGCCCATATGGGCCGTCCCAAGCCCATCGTGGGCGTGCCCGCCTCCCTCTGCCTGCTCGGCGTGGCCGCGTTCTGGGCCCTGGCCAAGCTCGCCGGCCTGCGCACCGCTTTCACCTATCAGACGTACACGGGCCTCGTCCAGGACGCGGCGCCCTCCCATCGGGAAGCCGCCGAGGACCTGGGGTACCGGCCGCGCCCGTTCCGGGAAGGCCTGGCCGCTTTGGAGTCCCTGCGGAATTGCCTGGGGCGGAAGGCCTCGCAGGCATGAAGCCCGCGGCGGACGCCCTCAGCATCTTCATCCCGGCCTACAACGCCGCCGGGACCCTTGCGGAGGTGATCGGACGCATCCCCAAGGATCTCTGGGCCGACATCGGCACCGTGACGGTCATCGACGACGGCAGCCGGGACGGCACCGCCGAAGTGGCCGAACGCCTGATGGCGGCCTTTCCCAAGCTCAGGCTGCACCGGTTCGAGCGCAACCAGGGCTATGGGCGGGCGGTGCGCCGGGGGCTGGGGTTCTGCCGGGAAAGCGGAAGCGAGTTCTGCGCCTGCCTCCACGCCGACGGCCAATACCCGCCGGAGAAGCTGGTGCAGTTCCTGGAGCACATGCGCCGGCATCGCGTGGACGTCCTGCAGGGCTCCCGTCACCTGCATGGTACTGCGCGGGCGGGCGGCATGCCCCTTTACAAGATCGCCGCGGGCAGGATCCTGACCTGGATGGAGAACCTCTGCTTCGGCCTGGCCATGACCGATTACCATTCCGGGTTCCTGATGTACAGCAGAAAGGCCCTGCGCAGCATCCCGTTCGAGCGCCTGAGCGGCTATTTCGATTTCGACCTGGAAGTCATCGCCACCGCCCGGGCCCTGGGGCTGCACATCTCCGAGCTGGGGATCCCCACCCGCTACGCGGACGAGAAGTCCCACCTCAATCCGATCAAATACGGGCTCAGGACCCTGCGGGTGATGGCGCGCTACCGCCTGGGGCGCTATGCGGCCGCCGCCCCGGAGCCCGGCCGGGCGCCTTGAGCCCTGCGGCCGCTTATGCCATAATGGATACGCCGGGCCCGGATGGGGCGGGCAGGATGGACCCATGAACGCGACCCCCCCGATCCGAGCCGCCCTGTGCGGCAATCAGGCCTGGGAACTGGACCGGGTCTTCGCCCGGGGACGGCGGGAGGAGCTGGAAGCCGCCACCGTCCTTTTCCCCCGCTACGTTTCCGCGGCGTCCTTCGCCGATCAGGCGCCGTTCCTCCAGGAGGTGGAGGTCCTCTTCTCCACCTGGGGCATGGACGCGGAATTGGCGCGCCTGGTCTCGGGGCTTCCCGGGCTGAAGGCCTTTTTCTACGCGGCCGGCAGCGTGCGGCATTTCGCCCGGCCCCTGCTCGATCGGGAGATCATCGTGGTGAGCGCCTGGGCCGCCAATGCCGTGCCCGTGGCCCGGTTCGCCTTCGCGCAGATCCTGCTCTCCCTGAAAGGGTATTTCCGCAACCTGCGCGAGACGCGCCTGCCGGCCAATCGCGGCCGGGCCGCGGCGACGGACGCGCCCGGGACCTTCGGCGCAACCGTGGCCTTGCTGGGCTGCGGGATGGTGGGCCGCACCGTAGCGGAGCTGTTACGCCCGATGGAGCTCGACGTGATCGTCTACGACCCGTTCCTGGGCGGGGAGGCCGCCGCGGGCCTGGGCGTGCGCAAAGTCCCCCTCGCGGAAGCGTTCGCCACGGCCCAGGTGGTCAGCAACCATCTGGCGGATCTGCCGCCCACCCGCGGCCTCCTGGATCGGGGCCTGTTCGCTTCCATGCGCGCGGGCGCCACCTTCCTCAATACCGGCCGGGGCGCCACGGTGGCGGAGGCGGATTTGGCGCAAGTCCTGCGGGACCGTCCGGACCTCACCGCCTTGCTGGACGTGACGTTCCCGGAACCGCCCGCGGCGGATTCCCCCTGGTACGCCCTGGAAAACGCCCTGCTCAGTTCCCACATCGCGGGATCGAACGGCAACGAAGTGGTCCGCATGGCGGATTATTGCCTGGAGGAATTCGCCGCCTGGCGCCGGGGCCGGCCCCTCAAATACCGGGTGACCCGGGAGATGCTTGAGAAGCTGGCCTGAGGCTTGGTACGATGCGGACGGAGGCCCTCGCATGATCCTTGGACGCATTCTCGTTCCGGCGGCGATCCTGATGGCGGGATGCGGCACGGGAAGCGATGAGGATGCATTGGTTTCCGTAGCCCTGGCGGGGACGCCGCTGGCCGGCTCCTATGTCCTGGCGGACTATCTCCTGGAATACGAGGACGGGAACCGGTTGGATCCCTCCGTGCTTCCCGTAACCGGCACGTTGACCATCCGTCCGGACAGCTCCTACCTGGAAGATATCCGGATCGGCGGGACCTCCACTCCCACCAAGGGCCGCATCGCCCGGATCCTGGCGTCGGGCGATGGGGCTGCGGGGGAATTGGAGCTGACGCTGGAGGACGGCGATGCCTCCACCGCCGGGAAAAGCGCTTTCTCCTTCCGCAAGGACACCCTGGTGCTGATCACCGAGGTGTCCAAGGAGCGCGACGTCTCCAAAACGGGCTTCCGGGAAACGGCCTATTACGCCCGGGATTCCCGGGCCGGAGAACCCTCCCGCTTCACTGCACCACTCCCACGTAATCCGGATGCACGATGTTCCATTCCGGAGCGTAGACGTGGATGCGATGGGTCCCGGACCATCCGCCCTGGGCGTCCTTCACCAGGAACTTCCCTCCCGCGAAGCTCCAGGCCAGCACCCCGCCTTCCAGGTTCTCCGCCTTGATGCCTTGCTTGGCCAGCTCCAGCGCGTACTTCCCGCTGCGGTATCCGATGGTGCAATAGACCACCAGGCGCTTGCCCGCGGGGATGCCATGGCGGAACTTCTCCGCGAACCCGGCCGTGGTGAGGGCGTGGGGCAGCATGGAGACTTCCTGCTCCCGGGGCTGCCGCACGTCGATGAGCACGAGATTGGTGTCTTCCAGGATCGCCTTCAGCTCCGCGGCCTTGATGAGGGGGACGTCCAGATCCTTGGTGGCCTTGATGATGGCGATCCGCAGCCGGCCTTCCAGCTTCTCGGTCAGGGACGGGGTCTGCGCCGGGGAGAGGGCGGCGAGCAGGAGCGCGGCCGCGCAGCAAAGCAAAGGGACGCGAGGACGGGAGGCCATCCGCTAAAGATACCAATCCCGCCGGAATGCCGCCCGCCCCCGCCCCGGGAGATTAGCTATTTTTGGGTGGATGAAGCGCAAGGAAGAGGACCTCTTCGCGGAGCCGGAAACGCCCGCCGCCGCCATGGCCGGCAAGGATTCCCCCCTGGCCGCCCGCATGCGGCCCCGCACCCTGGACGAGTTCATCGGCCAGGAGCACATCATCGGTCCCGGCCGCCTGCTCCGGCGGGCCATCCAGGCGGATCAACTCAGTTCCATCATCCTGTACGGGCCGCCGGGCACGGGCAAGACCACCCTGGCCCAGATCATCGCCAATACCACCCGCGCCCGCTTCCTGGCCATCAATGCCGTGCTGGCCGGCGTGAAGGACATCCGCGAGGCCATCGAAACCGCCCGCGAGGTCCGCAAGCGGCAGGATCAAAAGACCATCCTGTTCGTGGACGAGGTGCACCGCTTCAACAAGTCCCAGCAGGACGCCCTGCTGCCCCACGTGGAGAACGGCACCCTGACCTTGATCGGCGCCACCACGGAGAACCCCTATTTCGAGGTGAACAAGGCCCTGGTTTCGCGTTCCCGGATCTTCCAGCTCCGCCCCTTGGGCGGCGAACACGTGCGCGCCGTGATGCAGGCGGCCCTGGCCGATCCGGAGCGGGGCTACGGGCGCATGCGCGTGGAGATGGATCCCGAGGCCATGGACCATATCGTGCGCGTGGCCTCCGGGGACGCCCGCAGCGCCCTGAACGCCCTGGAACTGGCCGTGGAAACCACGGCGGCGGGCCCGGATGGCATCGCGCACGTTACGCTGGACGTGGCGGAGGAGAGCATCCAGCGCCGCGCCGTGCTGTACGACAAGGACGGCGATTCCCATTACGACACCATCTCCGCCTTCATCAAGTCCCTGCGCGGTTCCGACGCGGACGCTTCCCTCTATTGGCTTTCCAAGATGGTCTATGCGGGCGAGGATCCGCGTTTCATCTTCCGCCGCATGCTCATCCTGGCGTCCGAGGACGTGGGGCTGGCCGATCCGCAGGCCCTGGGCGTGGTCTCGGCCGCCGCCCAGGCCTTCGACTACGTGGGGCTTCCGGAAGGCCAGTTCCACCTGGCGCAGGCCTGCCTGTACCTGGCGTCGGCTCCCAAGAGCAATACCTCCATGGCCTATTTCGACGCCCTGGAGTCGGTGCGCGGCGAGCAACGGGACGAAGTGCCCGATCATCTCAAGGACGCCAGCCGCGACGGCGAGGACATGGGGCACGGAAAGGGTTACCTGTACCCGCATGCATACCGCGATCATTGGGTGGCGCAGCAATACCTGCCCGGGTCCCTGCAAGGCAAGGTCTTCTACCAACCGTCCGATTCCGGATACGAAGCCACCATCCGCGAGCGCGTGGCCCGCAACCGCGAGGCCCAGATGGAGGCGGCCGATCAGGACGGGCGGGAGGCCGGCGGGGGGTGGGGAGGCAAATCCAAACCGCGCGGCGGCAAGCCGGCGGCCTCGTGGCTGGACCGGGCCGCCAGCCAGAGCGGCGAGATCCTCAAGAAGGCGCGGGAAGAGATCTTCCGCCTGGCCCAGGTCAAGCGCGACAGCCTGGTGCTGGATCTGAGCGGGGGCACGGGTTTCCTGACCTGGGAAGCCTGCCGACTTTCCCCGGCCGGAGGCGTCTGGTCCCGGTGCGACGATGCGGACAAGCGGCAGGCCATGGAAGAATGGATCCGCCACCTGGAGACCCTGGCGCGGCCGGAACTGGTGACCGCCGACCCGGACGGCCTGCCGGCGGCCCTGTCCGCGCGCGCGGAAAGGCCCGGGTTCGACGCCATGGTGGGATTGGACCTCTTGCGGAAAACCAGGGAACCGGGAGGATTGATCGAAGCGATGGAACCGTTCGCCGCCCAAGGCGGAACGCTGATCTGGGCGGAATCCAATCCCTCGCGATCGCAAGGCTTCCGGGATCTCCTGCCCCCGGACCGGATCGCTCCGGCTTTGCTTGAGAAGATCGGGGCCCTGGAGCGGGAATGGCGATCGGCCCTGTCCGGATCCCCTTTGGAATCCCTGGCGGAGACCGTAACGGGCGCGGGACGCAAGGCGTCCTTGTCGGCCGCCACCTTCACGGCCGGCAAGCATTTCACCCCGGCCCAGATCCGCGCCTGGTTCGCCCCGGAGGCCGCCGGGCGCTCCGGCTCCCTGCTGGCCGCATTGGCCGCGGCCCTGTCCCTGCGCGAAAAGGCTTCCCTGGAAGCCGCCTTGCTGGACGCGTTCGCCGCCGGGAACGTGGCCTGGAAGCAGGGCTACGATTTCCTGACGGTGAAGTTCACCGGCCGCCTTCCGGCATGAACGGGTCCCCGCGGGTTTCCGGGCGGGGCGTCCGCGAAAAAAAATATCGCGGAAGCGGGATCAGCGCGAAGTGGTGGACTCGTCCGCGGGCGCGGCGCGGCCTTGCCTGGACGTCCAGCGCAACGCGTCCGTGACATGCCATTGGTAATAGCGCTTGCGGGTGGGATTCATGGGGGAATTGCCGATCAGTTCGAGGGCGGACTCGCGCATTTCCTTCAGGGACAGGAGGGCCGCCTTGGGCGGCTTCTCGTCCACGCCCAGGGTGTCTTCCGTCGCGCGCTTGTAGCGCAGGGCTTCGATGAAAGCGGGATAGAATTCATAGTCCCGGAACTGGAAGGAAGTGTCGGGCGCATAGCGCCGTTCCGGGCTGGGATCGAGCAGGGTGTACTGGTAGCGGACCAGGTTGGCGTACCGGCGGCCGGAGAAATCCTGGACCGCGAACGCCTTGATGCGCGCGGCCAGGGCGGTGCGGGACGCGTGGGTATAGAAGCTGTCCGGATAGAAGCAGAGGGCTTCGTCGGTTTTCAGGAAGGTGTAATAGGGGTTGCGCGGGAAGGCGGATTCCAGGGAACGGAATATCTCCCGCTTCTCCCGGATCAACTCCTCGTCATAGGGGGCCAGGAACTGGATGAGGAAGAGCTGGCTGGATACGGACGTGTACTGGCCCTTGTAGGCGCTGATGCGCAGGGCTTCCAGGCCGGCCTTCATGGTGACGCTGCGCCCGATGATCTTCAGGGTGGCGCGCACGAAGAGCGGCGCGTTGGCCGCCGTGCAATTGAAGATGCCCGTGCCCATATAGCTGTCCTTGATGCGCGCATCCTGGCCGCGCGAGCGCTCCAGCAGCTTCAGCGCCTGGAACCCGTCGCCCATGGCCTGGCTGGGATTGCCGTGGATTTTCAGGGTGGCGGAGAAGCCCCGGATGCCCCCCAGGATCAGGAGGTAGGTGGGATGATCGGGCTCCTTGTCCAGGGCATGCCGGCACAGGTAACTTCCCTGTTCCGAAGCGTCGTCGATGGCTTTCAGGAGATCTTTTTCCTCGTCTTCGTCCTCGTAGTCCCCGTTCTGGTAGCGCATCACGTCGATGGCCACGGAGAGCAGATAGCTGAGGGGCGGCAGGCGTTTGGCATTCTCCAGTTCGCGCAAAGCCGCCACCGTCTTGCGCGCGCGCTTCACGTTGGAGGAATAGGCCTGGCCCAAGGCAAGGTGCGCCAGGTCGCTCTGTTCCTGGCTGAGGTCGCGGTAGAGATGATAGTTGGCCGGGGGCTCCGGTTCGCCGTCCAGGGCGCCGTTTTCCGGGGCCAGGGACTTCTCGGACAGGGAGGCTTTTTCATCCGCGGTGGATTCGGCCCGAGAGGGAACGGCCGCCAAGAGCATCATGCCGGCAATCAGGAGCAGGGGGCGATCGGAGTGGCGCATTTTGACTATTTTCAAAGGTAGGATCCCGGCGCAACTTCGAATCATCCGAGCGGTCCGAGCGATTTCAGGCCTGTTTTGGGAAAGCTTTTGGCGGAAAAAGATAGCAAACATCGGACCTTCCCGATCCCGGGCGGACGGCTGAACTCGCTGCTGAAAGCCCTTGCCGGCAGGGGCCTGGCGCTGCTTTCGAGCCTGCATCGGGTCGGGATGGAACAAGACATCCGTTGGACCCGGCAATTCGCCGCGCGCCTGGCCCGGGTGCTGGTCCTGGCCGGGATGAGCTTTCCCGTCAACCAGATCCCGGTCCGGGCCAGCGCCCTGACCTATACCTCCATTCTATCATTCGTGCCTTTCGCGGTCATCCTTTCTTCCGTGGCCGGCCGTTTCGGCTACCTGGATCTGCTCTCCCGCCTGGTCATTTACATGGCGGACTCCATGAACCTGGACCTGAACCTGGACCCGGTCCTGAACGTGATCGAATACGCGCAAAAGGTCGATTTCCGGCGCCTGGGCCTGGTGGGCAGCCTGGGGCTCCTCTTCGCCTTCTTCCTGTCCATGAGCAATATCGAGCTGGCTTTCGACCATATCTGGGACATCCGCAAGGATCGGAATTGGTGGCGGCGCATCAAGGACTATACGCCATTCCTCCTGCTGTTGATCCTGCTGATGGTGGCGGCCGGCAACATCCTCCTCAAATACCGGTCCTTTCTGGACACCAAGTTCTCGGGGGTGCAGATCCCGGGCCTGGTCCACGAAACCGTGATCCTCCTCAGCACCGTGGCCGTGGTGGGCTTCCTGTGGATTGCCCTGGGGCTCCTCTTCTACATCATCCCCAACACGCGGGTCCGGATTTTCCCCGCCCTCCTGGCTTCCACCCTTTCCACCGGGGCCATCTACTTCTTGACGCGCGTGCTGGTCCTCTTTCCCAGCCTGATCCTCTCCCGCAACAACTTCATCTACGGATCCCTGGCCATTTTCCCCGCCGTCCTCTTGATGATCTACCTGTTCTGGATGATCGTCCTCTACGGCGCCGCCGTCGCGTTCATGTACCAGCGGCTCTACCATTCGCGCGAGAAGACCTCGGTGGTGCCGGGCGATTCCGAGGCCTTCCGGCGCATGGAGACGGACGTCATCGAAGTGCTCAAGACCGTTTCCAGGCTGTCCGGCTCCAAGGCCCTGCACGGGCGGCGCGTGGTGCCCCTCTCGGCCCTGGCGGGCGAACTCCGGGACGACGCGGCCACCGTCGAAATCCTGGCCGCGCCGCTGGTCGACCTGGGATTGCTGGCCAAGCGCGTCATCCGCTCCGGCCCCGTCTACGCGCCCCGCAAGCCCCTGGCCGAAGTGGACCTCACCGGCATCCACAACCTGCTGCTCCGCCTCGATCCCAAGGGGACCGGCAAGCTCCGGTCGCTCACTTCCTGGGATGAAATAAAGCATACCCTGGGCATCCTCTATTCCTCCGGCAAGAGCCATCCTCCCCTTTACCTGGGGACGGTGCTTTCGGAGCCCGGAACGACGAAGGATTGATCGAAGATTTTGAAATTTGCAAATTGAAAAGCGCAAATTGAAAATGGAAAGAGGGGATTCTCCGGTGCAAATTGCGGGCGGCGCCATTCGGCGGGCCCGGTGGAATGCCGTCGCATTCCAATTTGCATCTTTCGATTTTCAATTTTCAATTTGCAAAATCTTCTTCTTATTCTTCCCTTTCCTTCTCCTCAATACCGCAATATCAGCTCTCCCGACAAGATAAGGGACGCCAGGCTTTCCCCGGCTTCGCTCTTCCACTCATCCACCCCCAGGAATCCCAGATCGCCGCGGAATTCCACGAAGCGGCGCCAGCGCCAGGTCCCGCCCAGCCGCACGGCGTTGCGGGTCTCCACCGTGCCCCCCAGGAAGGTTTTCTTGGTGCCGTCGGTAGGGGTATCGTGCACGTCGAACACGGAGCTCCCGCGGGAATCCAGGTCCCGTTGCATGAAGGCGTATTCCAGGCGCAGGTCCAGATCGAAGCGGACCGGGTGTTCCCAGGCGGCCCGCAAGGCGTGCGAATTGGCGGGCAAAGAGCTTCCCAGCAAGGCCCCGAAATGCTGCATCTGATCGTTCCGGACGCCGTGGGTGAAGACCCAGGGCTCCACGTGGGCGTATTCCACTTGCAGGCGCGAGGCGGAGAAAGGGAGGTCCACGGCTTCCGCGCCCAGGGAATAGGCGTACTTGGCGCCCCAGAAATCCAGGTCCCAGCCGCTGAAATCGTCCAGCAGCAATTCCCCGAACAACCGCCCGCGCCCGGCCAGCAGGACCTCCACGTCCAGGCCCACGGCGGCGTTGTCGCGATCGCCCAATTCATGCTCGGTGTACTTGAGGGGGACCAGGGGGATGGCGTAGGTCCAATCCAGGGGCCGTCCCGCGGTGACCACCATTTCCTGCACCCCGAGCCCCAGGAAGCCCCAGGGCCGGTACTCCAGCCGATGCGCCACCACGTGCGCCAGGGAATCGCTCCATAGCCCGGTCCGCTGCGCAGCCACCTTGGTATAGGTGAAGCGCCCCAGGCGGAACGCCATGCGCAGCTGGGTCAGCGGGGCGGACTCTCCCGGGTAACGGTACCCGCGGCGGTACCTGCCCGGGAACTTCGAGCCCTCGAATCCGGCGGAATCGCTGGGAGGCAGGGAATCCTGGACCCAGAACCAGGGGTTGCGCGAGAGGAAAGGATGCTGCCAGATGCCCGGGCCCCATTGGTTCCAATCGGTCCCGAACTCCAGGCGCAACCCGGGCTCCTCGTATCCCACCACGGTGCGGAAGGCGTCGAAAGTGCCGACCCCGCGGGGTTCCCCCCCTTTGCCGGCCCGGTCGGTATTGTAAGGAAGCCCCCGGGCGGGGTCGTAGTTTTCCGAAAAGCGCGGGTGCCGGGAGCGATTCTGGCCGATCCCGGCCTGGGAAAGGAACTGGATCCTGTCCCGGTAGGATCCGTCCAGGGTGCCCGAGATGAACCCGAAGCCGTGGGTCTGCGCGCGGGGGATGGAGTCCTCCACGTAGCCGCCGTTGAACGACTCCGCGCGGAGGTCCACCCGGAAGGAAGAGTCCCGGTGCCCCAGGGGGTGGAAGCGTCCGTCCCGGCTTTCGATCAGGCCGAACTGTTCACGGTATTCGTCCAGGCGGCGCGTTTCCCAGGCGGGCATGGCTTCCGCCCCGGAATGGGCCTCCCGTAAGAGATCGCTTATCCCGGATTTGGGGAGAGGCAGGGAACCCAGGCGGCCGGGGGAGATGCGGCCCTCCATCTCCAGGCGCCGCAGGAAGCCGTATACGGGATCGGCTATGTCGACCGGGGTGGCCGGGGCCCGGACCGTCCCCAGCAGCAATGCGATCCAGAGGGCAGAAGCCCGAGGCTTGTTCAAAGGCATCCCGGTAAAGATACTACTTGGCCCGGTTTATCACCCGGCTCCTATCCCCGGATCCGGGCATGTTTCCATGCCTCCGCCCCGGTCGGGAAGGAGAAGCCCGGGAACCGGAAGATGATGGGAACGGGTCGGTGGCGCCGGGTCGCATCGCGTCCGGAGCTCAGTCCTCGTAGCACTTCATGATGCCTTCTTCCATCCACTTGTATTCGCCGTTCATCATGGACTTGGCGATCTTGTTGGCCTGGCGGTCGTCGTTGTCGTTGATGCCCGCGAAATGGGCGTCGACCCGGCGGCGGGCTTCCTTGCAGAAGTAGCTGGCCAGATGGACGTAGTGGGGGTTCTTGGGATCCTGCTCGTGCCGCAGTTTGGCGAGCGAGCAGACCGAGGCCATGGCGAAGAGCTCGGTGCCGATGTCCACGAAGCGGCTCAGGAGCACTTGCTTGCGTTCCAGCGTGTTCTGGTACATGCCCATGGCGTGGAAGATGCTGCGCGCCAATTGGTGCGAGGTGCGCTCCACGAAGTTCATGTGCCGCGACAGCTTGGGGCCGAATTCGGAATAGCCCGGGAACACGGAAGAATTGATCCACTGGGTGGGGTACCACTTGCTGTAGAAGTTGGCCATCTTGAGGCCCGCCTTCAGCTTGCGCCCGAGCGGGACCTTGAGCATGATCTCCGCGGCCACCTGCATGTGCGGGTCCATGGCCTCGCGGGCCAGGAACAGGTGCATGATCTCCGTGGTGCCTTCGATGATGCGGTTGATGCGGCAGTCGCGCATCATGCGCTCCACGGGCACGGCCTTCTCGCCGCGGCCCTTGAGGGATTCGGCGGTTTCGTAGCCGCGGCCGCCGCGGATCTGCATGGTCTCGTCGATCATCTTCCAGGCGGCTTCGGAACAGAACATCTTGGCCATGGCGGCCTCGATGCGGATGTCGTTGCCGCCCTTGTCGGCCATCGCGGAGGTGAGCCAGGTGGTCGCCTCCATGGCGAAGAGGGTGGAGGACATGTAGGCGATCTTGTTGGCGACGGCCTCGTGCTTGCCCACTGGCAGGCCCCATTGCACGCGCTCGTTGGCCCAGTTGCGCACGATGTTCATGCATTGCTTGCCCATGCCCACGCAGGCGGCGGGCAGGGTCAGGCGGCCCACGTTCAGGGTGCTGAGCGCGAGTTTCAGGCCCTTGCCGGGGCCCAGGATGATGTTCTCCGCCGGGACCTTCACGTCCTTGAAGCTGATGAGGCCGTTCTGGATGGCGCGGATGCCCATGAAGTCGCAGCGCCATTCGGTCTTGAGGCCGGGCGTGCCCTTTTCCACGATGAAGGCGGTGATCTGGGTGATCTCCTTGCCGTTCCTGATCTTGGGAGGCGTCTTGGCCATGACCACCAGGATGTCCGCGGCCGGTCCGTTGGTGCACCAGAGCTTCATGCCGTTGATGAGGTAATGCTTGCCGTCCGCCGTGGGGGTGGCCGTGGTCGACATCTTGGCCGGGTCGGAGCCTACGTTGGGTTCGGTGAGGGCGAAGGCCGAGATGGCTCCTTCGCGGAAGCGCGGCAGGTATTTCTTCTTCTGTTCCGGGGTGCCGAACAGCTTGAGCGGCTGGGGCACGCCGATGGACTGGTGGGCGGAAAGCCAGACGGCCGTGGAGCCGCAATAGGACGCGATCATGGACACCACGCGGTTGTAATTCACCTGGGTGAGCCCCAGGCCCCCGTATTCCTTGGGGATCTTCATGGCCCACAGGCCCATCTTGGTGAATTGGTCCAGGACTTTCCTGGGCACTTCCCGGGTGCGGTCGACTTCGTCCGGATCGAGGTTGGCCTTGAGATAGTCCGCGACTTCCTTGCAAAGCTTGTCGCCCACCGCCTTGTCCTCCGGGGACTGTTCCGGGAACGGGACGATGAGTTCGGGCTGGAACTTGCCCATGAACAGGCCGCCGGCGAAGCTGGGGCTTTCCCATTTGTCCTCCCGGGAGGATTCGGCCACCATCATGGCCTCCGCCTTCTCCTTGGACATCTTCGAGGTGTCTATCTTGATTTCGAATTCGGCTTCTTTCGTGTCCTTGGTTTCGGCGCCCATGGCTTCCTTCCTCCGCAGATCTCTGCGGATAATATATCGATAATATCATACCCTAATGCAATTGTCCTGACCATCAAATCGCGCCTTCCCGGGGAGGGGCGCGGCCGGACTCCGTCCGGAAATCCGACAGGGATCCGTGCAAGCGTCGTCATGCCCGTAACCGGATGGAATATCCGTAACCGGATACAATTCCGTAACCGGATGCAATGCGGGAAGGGACGGGAAGGCCGGGGGGAACCGGGAGAATCCGGTGCGGCGCCGGGCTTCGGGGGAGTCAGGGCATCAAGGGATCAGGACGGGCGCGCCTTCAAAGATGGCAGCCGGGAACCCAGATGGAAGCGACGCTCAGGACCAGCGCCAGGGCCACCGAACCCACGCCGATGGCGAACATCTTCTTCTGGCCTTTTTCCAGGCCCTGGGTGAAAATCAGCAGGCCCTTCAGCGATTGCCCGAGAAGGATTCCGCCGAAGCAACTGAAGACGCAAACCAGACTGAGGATCAACAGCATATTTTCCGCTCCTGAGTGGATTGAGCCTATTATACCTTGTTGGGAATGGGAGGACAATAGATTCCCTGTTGCCGATCGTCGTGCGCCAGTAGGTTCCTGGGTCTATGCTACCGTTGGCGACGGTCGGGAGTCGGGGGTCGGGAGTAAAGAGAAGAATTGGGAAATTCTCCTCTTTACGTTGGATTTTGGGCGTTACCCCGGTGCGCATTGACAAGAGCACGGGCAGGGAATGTCACAGAGAAGCGGCTTGATGTGAACCGTGCCGCTAGGGGCCATCTTCAGGTTTCCCGGTTTTTAACTCCCAACCCCCGACTCCCGACCCGAGTGCAAGACCGCAGAGGGTACCCCCTGTATTCTCTTGCTCCCTGCATTCAAGTCGCCGGGCTCTTCGCCTTCTTCAGCTTGACGTATTCTTCCAGGCTGTAGGAACGGTTTTCCATCTCCAGGTCGGCTTCCTTGGCTTCTTTCGCCTCCTTGGTTTCTTTGGCCGGGGCCGGTTCCGCAGCGTAGTAGCTGGCGGCCGGAGGGGCGGCGGCATCCCGGGACAGGACGTTGGTGTCGCTGCCCGCGGAGGGCTGTTCCCGGGGGTCCGGGCCGTTGGAGAACAGATCCATGTCGTCCAGGGCGGAAATATCCAGGGTGGGCAGGATCTGGGCCAGCTTCTGGGTCAGGTTCTTGCCTTCCGAAGAGGCTTCCACCAGCATTTCCTGGAGGCGGATCGGGATGGTCAGACGACCCAGCATGGTGCTGATCTTGATGGTGCTGGAGTTGGGCACCTCGTACAGGCCGAAATAGCAGGTGGCGCCGTTGGTCAGGGACTTGAACTCCTCGCCCAGGAGGTTGAGGAACCGGCTGGAGGTCTTCTGCAGAATGCCGGCCGGAGCGTAGATGCTGATGGCGCCGCTGGCGGCGGTGGCGAAGTTGAAGCCTTCCGCCATCAGGCCGCTGGTCTGCCAGATTTCCTTGAGGCGGGGGAGGATATCGTCCAAGGTGTCGATCTGGGTGGCCGCGAGCTCGGTTTCGCCGAAAATGAGGATGCCCTTGGAGAGCAGCACCTTGCGGAAATCCTCGTTGTCGAAGCTGATGAGGCTCTTGGCCGAGTACTCGGCGGTCAGGGAGTTGAAGTTGGAGAAGGTCTTGACCACGTAATCGTTGGCCTGGGGATAGAAAGCCGACAGGTTGCTGTCCGGGAACTGGTTCAGGATCTTGTTGTTGTCCACGATGATGCAGGAGTCGAAATTCTCGCCCACGATGCGGTTGACCGCGCGCAGGGCGTTGACCTTGGAGAGGGCGGATTCGTCGTTGGTGGGTATGGTCACCAAGGCTACGATGGGCAGGTTGAAGCGCTTCATCATGTTGCCCAGCAGGGCGACGTTGCTGCCGGTGCCTCCGCCCAGCCCTGCGGTGATGAGGATGGCGTCCGCGCCGGAGACGAATTGCTGGATGCCGGCCAGGATGTTGGGCAGATGGGAGAAGATGGCTTTTTCGCCGATGCGGGGGTCCTTGCCGGCTCCGTCGGTATCGTTGAGGGGCGTATGGATTTTCCGGTTTTCGGGGATGTTGGCCAGATCTTTCAGATCCAGGATGGAGGTGTTCACCGCCATGCTCGGATAGCCGTATTTGGCGAAGGAGTTCGCGAGATTCCCGCCGCACTGTCCCAACCCGATAACCGCGAATTTCAATCTAGTTGTCATAGCGCTCCCATGGATAAGAGAAGACCCCGGATAAGAAGGATCCCTGCAGCGGCTTCTCCCGGTATAGGGGGTAAAGCTATTAAATGCATCGATTTCCCGCCAAAGGATTTGACCCGGCGATATGGGACAAACCGGGCCAATCGGCCGGTTTCCCTCCTTTTTGACCCGGTTGGAATGCCGAGGCTCAAGCTTCCGTGGTGGCGGATTGCTTTTTCTCCAGGGCGCCCATCAGGGCATGCCAGGCAAGGGAGGCGCATTTGATGCGGGAGGAGTATTCCCTGACCCCTTCGAACAAGGTCAGTTTGCCCAGGTGGTTTTCCCGGGACTTGGGATCGAATTCGCCGCGGACCATATCGTGGAATTCGGTGAAGATGGTTTTCACCTCGTCCTGGGATTTGCCCTTGAGATAGGCCGTCATCATGGACGCGCTGGCCTTGGAGATGGCGCAGCCGTTGCCCTGGAAACTGAGGTCCGCAAGGGTTCCCGCCGCATCCACGTTCACGTAGATGGTGATGTGGTCCCCGCACAACGGGTTGTGCCCTTCGCAGACCAGCGCCGCCCCCGGAATCTCCCGGTAATTGCGGGGGTTCTTGTTATGGTCGAGGATGACCTGCTGGTAAAGTTCGTTACTGCGCGACATGGGATTCTCCGTGGTCCGTTCTTACCTGAACATCTCCCCGATCCGCCTGAGGCCCTTGGCCAAGGCGTCCAGATCGGATGCGTCGTTGTAAGGCCCGATGGAGGCGCGCGCGGTGGCGGGCACGCCGAAGCGGTCCATGGTGGGTTGGGCGCAGTGATGGCCGGCCCGGATGGCGATGCCGTCCTCGTCCAGCAGGGTGCCGATGTCGTGGGGATGCACGCCTTCCAGGGTGAAGGACAGGATGGCGCCTTTCCGCGCCGCCGTGCCGATAAGACGCAGTCCGGGGACGTCCTTGAGCACGGCGGTCCCGTATTCCAGCAAAGCATGCTCGTGGGCGGCGATGCGATCCAATCCCGTCTTGTTCAGGTAGTCCACCGCGGCTCCCAGGCCGAGCGCTTCCACGATGGGGGGCGTGCCGGCCTCGAAGCGGTGGGGCGGCGCCTGGAAGGTGGTCTTCTCGAAGGTCACCTTCATGATCATGTCGCCGCCGCCCTGGTAGGGAGGCATGGATTCGAGCAAGGCGAGCTTGCCGTACAGGATGCCGATGCCGGTGGGGCCGAACATCTTGTGGCCCGAGAAGGCGTAGAAGTCCGCGTCCAGGTCCTGCACGTCCACGGCCATGTGCGAAATCGATTGGGCCCCGTCCACCAAGACCACGGCACCGTTACCTCCGTGACCGACGTTACCTCCGTGACCGATGTTACCTCCGGAACCGCCGCGGCCGGCCCCCGTTCCGCCGGGAACGGCATGGGCCAGGCGGGCGATCTCCTTGATGGGGTTGATGGTGCCCAAGGCGTTGGAAACGTGGTTCACGGCCACGATGCGGGTCCGCTCGGACAGGAGCCGCTTGTACGCCTCCAGGTCCAAGGTTCCGGTTTCGTCCGCGGGGATGACCTTGATGACGGCACCGGTCATCTCGCCGATAAGCTGCCAGGGCACGATATTGGCATGGTGCTCGATCTGGGAGAGGATGATTTCGTCGCCGGGTTTCAGGAACTTGCGGCCGTAGCTGTAGGCCACCAGGTTGATGCTCTGGGTGGTGCCGCTGGTATAGATGATCTCCCGCTCGGAGGCGGCGTTGATGAGGGCGGCGACCTTTTTGCGCGTGCCTTCGTAGGCGGCCGTGGCCTTCTCGCTCAGGCGGTATACGCCGCGGCGGACCGTGCCGTAGCTTTCCATGTAGAACGCGTTCATCGCCTCGATCACGGCGAGCGGCTTCTGGGTGGTGGCCGCGCTGTCCAGGTAATGCAAAGGCATGCCGCCGAACTCGCGGTTCAGGACCGGGAAATCCTTCTTGATGTCCAGGACCGGCTTGAAAGGGGGGATGGAAACGGCGTGGCCGGAGGTTCCCGGGGACGGATTAGACATGGCGGCTCCCTTCCGAGACGGCTGGCAGGCGGTTTTTGAGCGTATCGAGCAGTGCGCGGTCGAGGGCTTCGCGGAAACCGGCCCGGCCCGCTTTTTCCAGGACTTCGGCGATGAAGGCGACCGTCAGCAGGGCGCGCGCCTGCGCGGGCGGGACGCCCCTGGACTCCAGGTAGAATTGCTGGGCCGGATCGAGCTTGCCCGAGGTGGCCCCGTGGGAGCATTTCACGTCGTCGGCGAAGATCATCAATTGCGGCTTGCTGTCGGCCCGGGCCTCGTCCGAGAGCATCAGGTTGTTGATCAATTGGTAGGCGTTGGTTTGCTGCGCGCCTTTGGCCACGTAGATGGTGCCGTCCACGCTGGAGCGCGCCTGGTCGGCGGCCACGGATTTGAAATGCTGCCGGCTGACGCAATGGGGGGCCAGATGGCGGACGCGGACGAAGTTGTGCGACTGGCGGTTGCCGGTCAGGACCGTCGCGCCGTCCACTTCGGCCTCGGCGCCTTCGCCCGCCAGGTCCACGGAAAAACCGTTGCGCGTGAGACGCGATCCGGTATGGGCGGACACGGCCTGCAGGCGGCCGTTGCGATCGAGCCTTGCGGTGAGCTTGCGGAAATGGATGTCCCGGATCAAGGCGTTCGCTTTGGAGGCGGAATCGGCCGCCGCGCCGGCTTCCAGGAATCTCAGGGAAGCGGCTTCGTCCAGCAAGGCCACCGTATGCACGTTCTCCATGGAGCCGGTCGCCACCGCTCCGGGCGGAGTGTCCGAATCCGCCAGGGAGGCGTGGCGCACCAGCACGCCGGCCTCGGAAAGCTTGGCGCCGTGGTATACGATCAGGGCGTCGCTGCGGACGCCGGAGCCGGTGTGGAAATGCAGCAAGAGCAGGGGTTCGGCCGGAACGGCTTCGGCGTCGACCTGCAGGACCAGGGGATCGCGGGCGAAAATCATCCCCAGGGCCGCCACGGCATCGGTTTCCTCGGAAGCGATGCGGATCAGCTCCGCGCGCACGGGAGCCGCAAGCGAACCTTGCGACAGGGTGGAAATCCGGAAGCCATGGCCGGGCTTGGAGAGCTCGGGAACGTAGTTCCCGTCCACCAGCACGGCATAACTTCGGCGGGCTTCGTCCACCAGTTGGGCTTCGACGTCGGCGGAAGTCGGAAGCCCTCCGGCGAGGCGCGTAGATTCCGTCCCGGCATCCGATGCCGCTTCGGCATCCGGCGCCGTTTGGGCGCCCGGCGCCTCGGAAGCTCCACTGGAGCTTCCGGAAAACCTGGCCGGCGGGCCCAGATGGGGGAGGAACTCTCCCACCCGGATGAAGCTGAAATCCTCGGAGCCGGTATGCGGCAATCCGGTTTTCTTGAGGGCGGAAAAAGCGGCGGTGCGGAGATCCGCGAGCGCGGCCGGCCCTTCGGCGATCCAGCGCGGGATGGCCGCTTCCTGCGCGGGCGTGATGGCCGGGCGCGGTTCTTCCCGCATGAAGCGGGGTTTGCCGGCAAGGGTCGCGGATTCGCTCATGACGGGCTCACTTCACCAGCCAATCGTAGCCTTGCTTCTCGACTTCCAGGGCCAGCTCCTTGCCGCCCGATTTGACGATCTTGCCGCCGCTCAGAACGTGCACCACGTCCGGCTGGACGTAGTCCAGCAGGCGCTGGTAATGGGTGATGAGCACGATGGCCTTGCCGGGACCGCGCAGGCGGTTGATGCCGCCCGCCACGATCTTGAGGGCGTCCACGTCCAGGCCGGAATCGGTCTCGTCCAATATGGCCAGCGCCGGGTCCAGCACCGCCATCTGCAGGATCTCGTTGCGTTTCTTCTCGCCGCCGGAGAAACCCTCGTTGATGGAGCGTTCCTTGTAGCGGGAATCCATGTCCAGGGCCTTCATCTTCGCGTCCAGGATCTCCTCGAAGTCCAGGGGATCGGCTTCTTCCTTGCCCTCGGCCTTGCGCAATTGGTTGTAGGCCATGCGCAGGAACTCGGCGTTGTTCACGCCGGGAATCTCCACGGGGTATTGGAAGCCCAGGAAAATGCCCTTGCGCGAACGCTCGTCCGGCTCCAGCTCCAGGATGTTCTCGCCGTTGAACAGGACCTCGCCCCGGGTCACCTCGTAATCCGGATGCCCTGCGATGACCTTGGACAAGGTGCTCTTGCCGGAACCGTTCGGGCCCATGATGGCGTGGACTTCGCCGGGCTTGACCGAGAGGTTGATGCCTTTGAGGATCTGGGTGACGTCGCCTGGCTCACCGATGGTGGCCTCCACGCCTTTGATTTCCAAAATATACTTGCTCGCTGTCATGAATTCCCGGTTTTTAAAAAGTCAAAGTTCAAAGTGCAAAAGTCAAAGTGCAAAATGGAAGAAAGGCCCGGTCCGCAGTTTCTTAGAAGAGCGGATTCTTCCCTCTCCTGAATTTTGAACTTTGCACTTTGACTTTTGCACTTTGACCTCTCTTCCTGCCCTCATCCCACGCTATTCTCAAGCTTCAACGCCAACAACTTCTGCGCCTCCACGGCGAACTCCATGGGCAATTGGTTGAACACTTCCTTGCAGAATCCGTTCACGATCATGCCGATGGCCTCCTCGCGCGGCACGCCCCGGGACTGGAAGTAGAACAGTTGGTCTTCGCTGATCTTGGAGGTGGAGGCCTCGTGCTCCACCTGCGAGGCCGCGTTGCCCGTTTCGATGTACGGGAAGGTGTGCGCGCTGGATCGGCTGCCCACCAGCATGCTGTCGCATTGGGAGAAGTTGCGCGAACCGGTCGCGTTCCTGCCGATGCGCACCAGGCCGCGGTAGGCGTTGCTGCTGTCGTCCGAGGCGATGCCCTTGGAGATGATGCTGGACTTGGTGTTCTTGCCCAGGTGGATCATTTTGGTGCCCGTATCCGCCTGCATCATGCCGGCGGTCAGGGCCACGCTGTAGAACTCGCCCACGCTCTCGTCGCCCACCAGGATGCAACTGGGGTATTTCCAGGTGATGGCCGAGCCGGTCTCCACCTGGGTCCAGGAAATCTTGGATTTCCTGCCCAGGCACTTGCCGCGCTTGGTCACGAAATTGTAGATGCCGCCCTTGCCGGTCTCGGGATCGCCCGCATACCAGTTCTGCACCGTGCTGTACTTGATCTCGGCATTGTCCAGGGTCACCAGCTCCACCACCGCCGCATGCAGCTGGTTGGTGTCGAACTTGGGCGCCGTGCAGCCTTCCAGGTAGGAGACATAGCTGTTCTCCCCGCAGACTATCAAGGTGCGCTCGAACTGGCCGGACTCCTCCGTATTGATGCGGAAGTAGGTGGACAGTTCCATGGGGCATCTGGTGTCCGGCGGGATGTACACGAAGGATCCGTCGGTGAAGACGGCGGAGTTCAGGGCCGCGTAGAAATTGTCGCCCACGGGCACCACCGAACCCAGGTACTCCTCGATCAATTCGGGATACTCGTGCACGGCCTCGCTGATGGAACAGAAGATGACCCCGTGCTCCATGAGCTTTTTCTTGTGGGTGGTGGCCACGCTCACGCTGTCGAACACCGCGTCCACGGCCACGTTGGACAGGCGCTTTTGCTCGTCCAGGGGGATGCCCAGCTTTTCGAAAGTCTTGAGGATTTCCGGATCCACCTCGTCCAGGCCGCTGAGGGTGGGCCTTTGCTTGGGCTGGGCGAAATAGACGATGTCCTGGTAATCGATGGCCGGGTACCGCACGTGGGCCCAATTGGGTTCCTTCATGGTCAGCCATTTCTTGTAGGCCTTGAGGCGGAACTCCAGCAGGAAGGGAGGCTCGTTCTTCTTCTTGGAAATGGCGCGGATCACGTCCTCGTTCAGGCCCTTGCCGAACTTCTCCATCTCCACGTCGGTGGTGAATCCGTACTTATAGCCGTCCGCGGCCGGGAGGCCGGATGCGGAAACCGCCGGTCCGGATGCGGGTTGCTTGCCTGGGTCTTCCATGGTCATTTCCCGCGCCTCATTCTTCCATCGGGATGACCTGCATCCCGCCGAACACCTGCCGCCGCAGGGAATCTTCGATGTAGGACAGGGTGGCCCCGGTCGACGAGGCGCAACCGCCGCAGGCTCCCTGCCACTTGATCAGAAGGCGCTCGCCGTCTTCCAGGTCCCGGATGTTGAGGTCGCCGCCGTCCATGTTCAGGCCGGGACGGATGTCCTTGTCCATGATGGATTCGATGGTCTTGATCTGCTCTTCCTTGGGCATGGCCTTCCACGCCTTGTCGGCCTCGGTCAGGGCTTCGAAGCCGGAACGCCGGGGCTGGCCGTTCTGGCCGGCCTTCAGGGTGATGGTGGCCAGGGCCAGGGCCTTGGCGGAAACGTAGACCTCCTGGGCGCTGGCCAACAGGGGGGGCAGGGAGGAGAACGCCTCTTCCATCGCCGCCGCCGTGGCGGACGTTTCCGGTTCGTCCCGGAGCAGGGCTTCGATTTGGGGGATGGTGATGGCTACGGCGGAATCCACCTTCATGCCCTTGACCAGGGTGCATAGCATTTCCCCCAGGGCCACCGAGGAGGGGCCGCCATAGGAGAAGAACTTGGCATCGTAGATCAGATCGGTTTGCGGATCCACCAGCCAATAGACCTTGATGTCCTTGTACTTGGCCGTGGCCAAGGCGAGGTCCTTGCTGGACGCATCCTCGGTGAAAAAGGCGCCGCGGTGTTTGGGATTGGCGGCCAGGGTTTCTATTTTTTGGGAAAATTTCCTCATCGGGCG
The DNA here is from genome assembly GCA_035275285.1 of Fibrobacteria bacterium. Classification (GTDB taxonomy): domain Bacteria; phylum Fibrobacterota; class Fibrobacteria; order UBA11236; family UBA11236; genus Chersky-265. The sequence goes on from DATENA010000155.1 coordinate 29,798, forward strand.
ATCCGTAAGCGAATCGCCGTGAGAATCCGGGGACGGATTCTCAGGAGAAGACGAATTCTCGGGAGCGGCTCCGGCTGGATTCGGGGTGGGGGGCTTTTCGGCGGAAGAACCCATTTCCAAAGATGACTTACTCACTGGAATCGCCTTGGTTATCAATCGTGAGAGTACATCGAAAACATAACAAATTATCTACTCTTTTAGTATACAATTCACCCTATGTTCGGATTAGCTCCTCCCAAAAAGCTCGAATATCGGGTGTGCGAGGGCTCTTTCAGCTTCTCAAATAACTTTCAATGCAGTTGCATAAGTCCATTTAAGTTCGTTCATTAGGCAATTCATGCCAAGGATGGTGATATGTCCGATTCCCCCCTGAAGCGCAAAGTCCGAGACGTTCTGACCAGCCCTCAAATCGGCCAGGATGTGCAGGTCCAGGGCTGGGTCCGGACCAAGCGGGAGTCCAAGGCCGGACTGACATTTTTGGAAGTGAATGATGGGTCGTATTTCCAGAATCTCCAGGTGGTGGTTCCGGCCTCCCTGCCCAATTATGCCTCGGAAATCCCCAAGCTCTATCCCGGCTCCTCGGTCACCGTGATCGGGAAAGAAGCGCAGTCCCAAGGCGGCAAGCAGGCGGTGGAGGTCCAGGCCGGAGAGGTGGCCCTGCTGGGCGCCTGCGACCCTTCCGTATATCCCATCGGCAAGCAGAAGATGACCTATGAATACCTGCGGGATTTCACCCATCTGCGCTCGCGCACCAATACCTTCTCCGCCATCGCCCGGGTCCGCAACGTCCTCTCCATGGCCATCCACCAGTTCTTCCAGGAGCGGGGATTCCTCTGGCTGCACACCCCCATCATCACCGCCAACGATGCGGAGGGGGCGGGGCAGATGTTCCGGGTGAGCACCCTGGACGCGGAGAAGCCCCCCCGCAAGGAGGACGGCACGGTGGACTTCGCCAAGGACTTTTTCGGGGGCGGGGTGAACCTCACCGTCAGCGGCCAGTTGGAGGCGGAGGCCTATGCCTGCAGCATGGGCCATGTCTATACCTTCGGCCCCACCTTCCGCGCCGAGAATTCCCATACCTCCCGGCATCTGGCCGAGTTCTGGATGGTGGAACCGGAAATGGCTTTCGCCGATCTGGAAGACGATGCCCGCCTGGCCGAGGACTTCCTCAAGCATCTGCTCCGCACCGTGCTGGAAAAGTGCCCCCTGGAGATGGAGTTCTTCAAGCAGCGCGTGGAGCCGACCCTTCTCGAAACCCTGAAAGGAGTGGTGGACAATCCTTTCAAGCGGCTCACCTATACCGAGGCGGTGGAGGTGCTCAGGAGCAGCGGGGAAACCTTCAAGTACGCGGTGGAGTGGGGCATCGATCTGCAGTCGGAGCACGAGCGCTTCCTGACGGAAAAGGCGTTCAAGGCCCCCGTGATCCTCACGGACTATCCCAAGGGCATCAAGGCCTTTTACATGAAGCTCAATCCGGACGGCAAGACCGTGCGCGCCATGGACGTGCTGGTTCCCGGCATCGGGGAAATCATCGGCGGGGCGCAACGCGAGGACAGGGAAGACGTGCTGGCGTCCCGCATCAAGGAGATGGGGATGCATGAAGGGCCGCTATGGTGGTACCTGGACCTGAGGCGGTTCGGCAGCGTGCCCCATGCCGGCTTCGGTCTGGGGTTCGAACGGTTGGTGCAGTTCGTCACGGGCATGGGGAATATCCGGGACGTAATCCCCTTCCCCCGCACGCCCGGGCACATCCATATCTGACGGGGAGCGCCCGATTCATTCCGTAGCCATCGGATCGCTTTGCGCAAAGGCGCCGGGTTTCAGCAACCTGGCCTTGTACCGCCTCCTCTACCAGGACCTTGAACCGCGTTTCCCGGCGCGGACCTGAACGGCGGGATAGGAATCGAAGATGGGGAAGGGAGGAGCGGGAGGCCCTCCTTTTTTCGGGTTGCCCCCGGCATCGGCGGCACCTTGGAGATACCGTAATCAAATACTCCACTAAATCCATTTGGTATTTGGATCATATAATGGATCGATTCAGCTCCCTATAATCCGCGCGCAAGGATCTCCAGGGCGGGGCCTTGAAACCGGACTTTCAAGAGAAACTCCCGATCTTGCCGCGCCTTGAAAAAAAAATTTCGAAAACGGCATCCAAAAAATTCCGAGAAGCGTCTAAGAGGCTCTGAGAAAGACCTCCAATGTATTCGGAGAACGGATGATTGTAGTGAAAGTGTCGAAAGGTCATTTTCGGAAAGGTCCCCGGTTCCCGGTAAACGGAACGCCTCGGGTTTCCAAAGGAAGGCATCGAGGAGATCGGAACGCTACGAACGTTTCTGAACCGACAAACCATAAAAAATGGTTTATTAGGATTCCTCGCCCCGGATTTCCGGGAAGCATTCGAAAAGGTTTCGGAATTATTTCCGGGATTAAAGTGGTATCGATTTCGCTATGAGAGTTACCGCAGCTTTTGAAAAAAGATCTACTTAGTTGAGGGAACTGTTTTTCGGCATCGAGTCCGCAGGGAGTTGATGCTTCGGTAAAAGGCCAGCCTCGATCCTGCCCCGGCGGGCATTCGAGGTCCTCGATCGGAAATGAAGGAAAATGTGTGGGACCACCCACGGTAATGCCTTAACGTCCGTCGCTTCTCCACAAACACAGGTTGGGTACAGCATATGCCGATTCTCGCGATAAAAGACAACCCTCCGTCCCGCTTTCCGAACGTGCCGATTACGGCGACCAAGCTGAACTGGTACATCGCAAAGGTCAAACCCAGGCAGGAAAAAGCGCTGGCCTTCGATTTGATGTTCCAGGAAACCGGATATTACCTCCCCCTTTTCACCAAATCGGTGAAAAGGCAGGATACGGGGAAGAAGAGGACGTCCATCCTGCCGCTTTTCCCGTCTTATCTGCCGTTCGAATGCGATCAAGTCCCGACATGGCTGATCCGATCCGACCGCGTGAGCACGATTCTCCAGGTAAAGGCGCAGGCCAGGTTCAAGCAGCAATTGAACGAAATCTACCTGGCCCGGGAATGCGGATTGGGATTGACCCCCATCCACGAATCCGGGTTCGAGATCGGGCAATCGGTGAAAATCATCAACGGACCCTGCAATGGCCTGATTGGGAAGTTGATCAAGAAGAACAATGAAAACGTCCTGGTCATCCAAATAGAGGGGCTGGGGATTGCCGGGATCCACGTCGATGCGTCCAACCTCGAAGCGATAGACGCCCCGCTTGCCGAACGCCAATCCGTCTGACTGAACATCCCGCATGCGCATTCCGGTTACCCTGCTTGAGGGCGTGATCAGATGCTTTCCGATTCCTTGATGCCCGCTCCGGACCGCCTCCGGAATTGGAAATTCCGGAATACCACTTGTAATGATATTGCTACTTAATGTCGCTTATCCGTCAGGATTTGTCTTGCGCCGGTTACGGATCGATTTTCGGAAATATTCCGGAAATCCCAAGCGGTGAGCGTACCGCTTTCCGGACCTGCCCGCCTTTATACCTGCCCGCCCTTATTTGACGGTATTCGCCCGTTCGGGCTTCAGTTCGGGCTCGGGCTGCAGGTTCGCCCGCTCTTCCAGGTAGCCGATGATGAGCGGCATGATGAGGAGCGGCGCCAGCAGGCTCATGCCCAAACCGATCAGCGCCGTCTGGCCCAGGGACGCCAGGCCCCGGTGATCGGAGAAGGCCAGCCCGACGAATCCCGCCATGCCCACCAGCGTGGACACCGCCGTGGTCTCGCCCGCGCGCCGCAGCACGAACCGCAGGGAACCGCGGCCCTCTTCGATGTAGCGGTGGTAGAGATGGACGCCGTTGTTGATCCCGAAGGCCAGCATGGCCGGGAACGCCACCAGGTTGTACCAGCTCAGCTTGATGCCGCCCACCTTCATCAACCCCAAGGTCCAGATGAGGCTGAACAGCAAGGGGAGGATCAGCACCGCCGTGCCGCGGACCGACTTCACGTCCAGCAGCACCAGGAAGGCGATGGTGAAGAAAGCGAGCACGAAGGCGCGCCGCGTGTCCGGGATGATGAGCTCCAGCAGATCGGCCTGCACCACGGGCGCGCCGGAAGCGTGCCAGGCGCGGCCGTCCTCCGTGCGGATGTCCCGCACGTCCTCCGCGAAGGCGATGTTGTTCCAGCCTTCCCGCAGGTTCACGGAAGGGAAGATGAAGGTGAATTGGCCCGACAGGGAATCCTTCCCCAGGAATTTCTTCTTGTAATTGGCGGGCAGGTCCGCGGGCGTCAGTTTGCGCGATTCCCAGGAATCCCGGAGCTTTTCCAGGTTCTCTCCCAAGGGGCCGGGGGCGCCGGCGATGAGGGCCGGGGTCACGGCTTTCTTCAGCTTGGCGATGATGGCGAGCTTTTCCTCCTGGTCGGCGGGGAGGAGATCGGTCATGGTGGTCACCGTTTGCACGGTGGGCGAGAGCGTGTCCTCCCGCATCATGCGCCGCACGGCGTCCGCCACGGCCTGGGCCTCCCGGTAGTCCTTGGTGATCACCACGGCGGGCGGCACTATGGCCTCCCCGGCCGCCTGGACCAGGCTGTCCGCCTGCAGGTTGCTGTTGGGGAAGGTGAGCTTGTCGAAGTTGAATTGGAACTTGAGCTGGATGCCCTGGTGGACGGCGAACAGGGTGAAGGCCGCCAGGGCCGCCAGATGCCAGCGCCAGAGCTTGTAGGGGCGGCTGCGGAAGAGGTTGAAGTTGTACATGCGGCTTCCCATGGCGGGCAGGACGCCGTAGGATTCGACGATGATCAGGATGCAGGGGAAGACCACCAGCACCGCGACCAGCGTGCACAGCATGCCGATGCCGGCCATCAGCCCGAACTGGGCGAAGCCGCGGAAGTCCGTGATCATGAGGGTCAGGAAGGCGGCCGCGCTCACCAGCACGCCGGTGGTGATGGCCGGGCCCGTTTCCAGGATGATGGTCTCGAAGGCCACGGCCGCGCTGAAATTCTTGCGCCGCTCCTCGCGCCAGCGCGCCAGCAGCTGGACCGCCGATTCCAGGCCTATCCCCACCAGCAACAGGCTCAGCGGGCCCGTCACCAGGCTGAGATAGCCCACCAGCTTGGAGGTGATCGCCAGGGTCCACACCGTGGCCATGGCCAAAGGGATGACGGAAAGGATGGCGCCCACCGGGATGCGGATGAAGTAGAGCAGCAGCAGCAGCGCGGTGAGATAAAGGGATCTCTTGGCGGAATCGATGATTTCCGAGTAGAGGCGGCCTTCGTTCTGCATGTTGCGCATCATGTCGCCGGTGAAGAGCAGTTCGGGCCGGGCCGGATCGGGCCGTCCCGCGACGCTTTCCTTGAACTGGGTCGTGACCGTTTTCACGTCATGGTAAAAGGCGCGGCAGCGCGCGATGTCGCCGACGTCGAAATCGGGATACACACGGAGCACCAGGGTCTTGCCGTCCGGCGTGCCGAGATACCCCTGCAGGCGGGCGAAATATTTCCTCTGCAGATCGTCCAGGCTGGTGGCCTCGAAGGAACTTTCCTTCTCATCCTCGTCCAGCAGATCCAGGATGAGCGGATTGCGTTTCTTCTTGCTCAGCCAGAATCCGGTCTCCACCCGCTTGTCCACCTCCTGCAAATCCTTCAGGCTGATGTACAGGAGCTTATGGGCCTTGTAGAATTCGGCCTCGGTGCGGTACTCGAGGAAGTTGACGTCCGGATGGTTGCGCAGGTGATCGGCGATGAAGTCGATCGCCGCGGCGTTGGCGGCGGAATCCTCGGAATGCACCACGATGGCGAGGTGGCCCAGGCCCCCGAACTTCTCCCCGATCTGCCGCCAGGTCCTGACGCTGGAGAAATCCTCCGGCAGCAGGTCCGTGAAGGACATGCGGGTTTCCAGCCGCTTCAGCGGGAACAGGGCGGCCAGGGTGAGGATCACGGCCAGGGCCAGCACGATGCGCGGCCGTGAGTGCAGATGGTGGAACAGTTTGCAGAGGTAGGTGAACATGCTTTGGGCATTGCGGCGCCGCAACGCGCCGCCTCCGTTAATTTAGCATTTATCCGGGGAGGACGTCCCGGTTCCCGGCCCTGCCGCCCGGTCCTGCCGGCGGGGCGGTTACTTTGATAAATTGATGGACGATGGAAGGCCAGAGGAAAAGCATCCACCTTTTCGACTTGGACGACACCTTGATCCGGACCGAGGCCCGGGTCCTGGTGCGGGACTCCCAGGGCGGCCTGCTCCGCGCCCTGGCCCCGGCGGAATTCACCGACTACCGGCCGGCCCCGGGGGAGGTTTTCGACTTCCGCGAGTTCTCGGATCCGGGGATCCTCTCCCGGGGGATCATGGTGAAATACACGAAAACCATCATCGATACCATCCTGAAATACGGGACCCACAGCGAGTTCGGCATCCTCACCGCCCGCGCCGACAAGAAGCTGCACGCCCCTTTCCTGATCCGCTTGTTCCGCTCCATCTTCGGGGTGCGCCTGTCCAACGAACTGATCTTCGCCGTCTCGGACCGGCGCTTTTCGGGCTACAAGGACCGCGGCATCACGGCCGGGTCCGCGCCCTTCTCCTCCCTGTCCGTCTCCCAACGCAAGGCCATGGTCATCGCCCAGGACCTGGTGGGCCGGGGCTTCAACGACATCTCCTTCTACGATGACAGCCGCGAGAACCTGGACAGCTTCAAGGTGATGCGCCAGGCCTTTCCGCACGTGGTCTACAAGCCCCATTTCATCGACCCCACCTGGAAGGCCCGCCTGGGCGAATTCTGGGAATCGGGCTCGCAAAGCAAGGCGCTCATCAAAGGCGCCAATTCCGCCCGCATCATCCTGGAGCACCATTCCCGCTACGGCGCGGACGCCCATTCGCCCCTGCGTATCCTGCTGGAGGGAACCCCGATCCGGCTGGACACGGTTCCGGTCTGGCTGGTATGCGAGGAGGGGAAGTTTTATTTGAGGCGGTCGGCGGGGAAGAGAGAAGAAGAGCCGTTGTAGCAGTTGTGTGGAACCGGACGCTGCGGCGCTTTGGGCGGCATCACGTCGGGAGTCGGGGGTCGGGAGTCGGGAGTTGAATACGAAGAATCTTACGTATTCAACTCCCGACTCCCGACTCCGAG
>DATENA010000156.1:0-11939 GCA_035275285.1 Fibrobacteria bacterium
CGCCGCCCGGGGCGGCCGCCGCGACCACCGTTCCGGTCCGGGTTCCGGGCCCGGCCGCTTCCGCTGCGCCCAGCTTGGCCGCCATCGAGGCCAGATCCAGGGCCAGGGGCAGGCGCAGGGAGAAACCCTTGGGCAATTGCCCGTTGCCGCGGAAAGTGGCGGGCCGCAGGCCCAGGTTGTATTCCTCCAGCTCCTCGGGCGAAAGGCCGGTCACCGTGCACAGATAGCGGGTTCCCAGCGGTTTGGAAAGCACCAGGTGGCGGAAGCGCAGCGGCTCCAGCTTGCGCAGATCGGGGAACAGGGAATCCGCCTTGAGCGCGATGCTGGAGGCGGCCAGGAACTCCGCGTAGAAATTCTTGGAGGCGAAGCCGAAGGAGTTGGAGTAATAACTCTTGATGATGGTCCCCAGGTCCCGCGTGCCGGACTGGCTCACGGCCTTGGCCAGGCCGCCGGGCCCATGGTTGTAGGCCACGATGGCCAGGGGCCAGCTTTGCAGCCGGGCGAAGTTCCCCGCCAGCATGCGGGCGGCGGCCAGGGTGGAAGCGTGGGGATCCCGGCGCTCGTCCACCTGGTAGCCCACCTTCATCTTGAATTGCCGGGCCGAGGATTTCATGAACTGCCACATGCCCGCGGCTCCCACCTTGGAATAGGCGAAGGGATAGAAGGAGGATTCCACGTGGGGCAGGAATTTCAGGCGGGAGGGGACGCCCTGTTCGGCGAAGATGGAATCGATGAGGGGAAGATAGCGGTAGGAGCGTTCCAGGCCCGCGCGGTACTTGCTCTTGAGCCCGCGCTGGAAGCGCAGCCGGTCGACGGAAAGCATGATCCCGGTGCTGTCCCAGAAGGAAGGGAACATGGCCTTTAGCCCGCGTTCCTGCGGCGTCCAGAAGGCGCTGTCCTTGGAAAGCATCGCGCGGATCTCCCCCTGCAAGGCCCGCACGTGGCCTTCCGCCAGCTTGGAGGCGGCGCGGCCCTGCCCGGGGGCGCGCACCTTGCGGAACACCAGGTCCGGATAGAAGGGATCGTGGATCAGCCCTTCATCATCGTCCACTTCCGCGTAGATGGCGTACCAGAAACGCGCCTGGTCCAGGATGTATTCGTCGGCGGTGAACATGGCGTCGGTGACGATGGGATAATGCTTGCCGTCGAAATACCCGGCCGCCCGGGCCGGGTCGGCGCCCGCGGAAAAAAGAAAGGCGGCCAGGAACAGCCCCCAGGCATAGGAAAAGCCGGAAAAAGGGCGGCCCGAAGCGGGGTAAAGTCCACGAAAAGCATAAGGCATGGGAGATCCGGGAAAAAGGGAGTCTGGAAAATAAAAGTATCCGCCTCGGCCTGCCACTGGAAACCGGGCCGGGGACGCTCCGTCCATTATATCCGTCGCGCGCCGGTTTCGGCAAGTTTCCGCCTTGTCAATCGCCGTTAGACCACATCCGGCGGGGCGTCTGCCTCCTGACCGCCGCCGCGTTCAATCATTTCGCGAACTTCGACGTCCTCGCTTCCACGGATTCAGGGGATAAAAAAAGCCCCGGATTTCTCCGGGGCTTCCCTTTCCAATCGGGCCGGGCCTTCAGCGTCCGGCGTTCCGACTCAATCCACTTCCGGGACGGGGCCCGCGGGCGGTCCCTTTTCATCGTCCTCGTCTTCGTCCTCCTCGGCCTCGCCCTCCGCGGCGGGCTCCCCGTCCTTCTTCATCAGGGAGGGATGGAAGTCTATCTTGCGGGCTTCCTTGGTCTCGCCCAAGTGGAGGATTTCCGCGCAGTCATCGCAATAACCCAGCTCCTTGTCGATGGTGAAGCGCTCGGAGACCTGGTTGATGCCGCACTTGGTGCACAATTGGGGGCGCAGCATGTTGCGCTTGAAGATGTGCTGGTGCTCCAGCTCGCGCTCGATGCGCTCGACCAGTTCCTCAGGGCTCTCCTCGCCTCCGCTGCCGCGGCGGCGGTTCTGGATATCGGCGGGGATGGGAGAGGCGGTGGTCTTGTCGCCGCGCTTGATGATGCGCTCGGCGCCGGCGGCCACTTCATGGAAGAACGCCTTGCTCACCTTCTTGGGGGCCACCTTGACGTCCGCGGGAAGGTTCTTGAGCTGTTGCTTGGCCACTGCGTCCTTGACGGCCGAAAGGGCCTTGGAGGGCGGGACCTTGTCCTTGGCGGCGGCGCGCGCGGCGGTGGCCGCCAGGCTGCGCTGGGCCTTTTCCATCGGGCCTTTGGCCGGAGGCAGCTTGGGGACCTTGGGCGCTTTCGGCGCCTTGGGCGCGGCCGGGGGCTTGGGCGGCTTGATCGCCTTAGCGGTGGCGGGGGCGGGCGGCTTGGACGCGGCGGCAGCCTTGGCGGGAACGGTGGCTTTGGCCGGTTTGGCGTCTTTCCCTTTTACCGGAGCCGCGTCCTGGACCTTTTTAGGCGCTTCGGGCTTCTTCTTCGCAGGCGCGGGCACGGCTTTGGTCGCATTGGCTCCCTTGGGAGCCGGCATGGGCTTGGAGGCGGCCTTCTTGGCGGGTGCGGCGGCTTTGGCTGCCGCGGGTTTCTTGGCGGCCGTCTTTACGGAGGGCGCGCCTTTCGAAGGCTTCTGCTTGGCGTTGTTTTTGGGGGATCCCTGCTTCACGTCTTCCTTTTTGGCTGCTTTCGGCGCGCTCCCTTTTACGGGCTTATGTGCTTTGCCGGATTTGGCACTTTTGTTCGCCGATGCCATAAATTGGATCCACTCCCTTTTAAAGAGGCGCTGGAATGCGAAGGCTCTCGAAAAGGTAGTAATGCAAACACGCTCGTTCAGGCGTTTGCGCAATCGACGGCCCCCAATCGGGGGGGAAACCTACTTCACCTCGGTGATCTTCACATCCAGGATCGGATCGCCCCGCTCGATACGGGTCAGGACGTCGAAACCGGAAACGAGTTTGCCGAAAATGGTATGCCGCCCATCCAGATGGGGCTGGGGCATATGGCAGATGAAAAACTGCGAGCCGGCGGTATTCGCGCCGGCATTGGCCATGGACAGGGATCCGGCTTCATGCTTCAGATCATTGCGCTCATCGTCGATTTTCCAGCCCGGTCCCCCGGTGCCGTCCCCGTTGGGATCGCCGGCCTGGGCCATGAATCCCTCGATGATGCGGTGGAAAGTCAGGCCCTTGTAGAAGCCGGAATCGACCAGATGCAGGAAATTGGACACCGTGTTCGGGGCTTGCTTGAAGTAGAGCTCCACCTTCATGGTCCCCTCATGGGTCCTGATTTCCGCGAAGATTTGCTTGGTTTTGCTGTAGTCCCGGTTGAATTGGCGCCCGATTTGGGCCGGAACCAGGGATAAGGCGAAGAGCACCACGGGCATAAAAAGGCGCATCGAAAAGAGCTTTGCAATCATGGATGAGACCCGAGTTGAAAGGGAAGATTTCTAACCGGCCCTTAATTTAGTAAATATTCCCGCCGAAAACCCGCCAGGAGGTGGGGCTTCACCACTTCCCAAGGTGGGGTTTCACCACCTTGCCGCTGACGCCCGTCCCCGATTTTCGTACCTTTGTCGCCTCTTTCCGACGGAATCGCATGCGCCCAGACCCCTCTAGAATTCGCAATTTCTGCATCATCGCCCATATCGATCATGGGAAATCCACTCTCGCGGACCGGATGCTGGAAGTCACCAAAACCATCACCAAGCAGGAGATGCAGGCCCAGGTGCTGGACGACATGGACCTGGAGCGCGAACGCGGCATCACCATCAAGTCGCATGCCATCCGGATGTTGTATACCTATAAAGGCGAACAGTACTACCTGAACCTCATCGATACCCCCGGGCACGTGGATTTCACCTACGAGGTCAGCCGATCCCTCGCCGCCTGCGAAGGCGCCATCCTGGTGGTGGACGCCACCCAGGGCGTGGAAGCCCAGACCCTGAGCAACCTGTACCTGGCCCTGGACGCGAACCTCACCCTGGTCCCCATCCTGAACAAGATCGATCTGCCCTCGGCCCATCCGGACGACATCGCCGAATCCGTGGGAGAGCTGCTCGGCTACGAGCCGGATCGCATCCTGCGCGTTTCCGCCAAGGAAGGCATCGGCATCCGCGAACTGCTCGATCGCGTCATCGAGGAGATCCCGCCGCCCAAGGCCGACAGAAACCTGCCCGCGCGCGCGCTCATCTTCGACTCCAAGTTCGATCCCTACCGCGGCGCCATCGCCTTCATCCGCGTCTTCGACGGCGTCCTGCAGCACAAGGCCCCCATCCGGCTGATGGCCAACGGCAAGGAATTCGAAGTCAACGAAATCGGCACCCTCACCATGACGCGCGAGCCCCAGGATTCCCTGGCCGCGGGCGAGGTGGGCTACATGGTGGCCAACATCAAGAACGTCAAGGACACGAAGATCGGGGACACGGTCATCGACCGCCGCAACCCGGCCACGGAGGCCCTCAAGGGCTACAAGGAAATCGTGCCCATGGTGTTCGCGGGCATCTATCCCATGGACACGGACGATTTCGAGGACCTGCGCGAGGCCCTGGAAAAGCTGGCCTTGAACGATTCGGCCCTATCCTGGCAGCCGGAAACCTCCCTGGCCCTGGGATTCGGCTACCGCGTGGGGTTCCTGGGCCTGTTGCACATGGAAGTGGTGCGCGAGCGGCTGGACCGCGAGTTCAACATGACCGTCATCTCCACCGTGCCCAACGTGGAATACCACGTGCAAATGACCGACGGCACGGAGTTCACCGTCGAGAACCCCAGCAAGCTGCCGGACGCGGGCAAGTACGAGGGCATCGACGAACCGTACGTGAAGTCCCAGGTCATCCTGCCCAAGGAATACGTGGGCGCGGTGATGAAGCTGGCCGAGGAGAAGCGCGGCATCTACCAGAACATGGAATACCTCACGCCGGACAAGGTGGACCTCAAGTACGAGTTCCCCATGGGCGAGATCATGTTCGATTTCTTCGACAAGCTGAAGTCGGTTTCCAAGGGCTACGCCTCCTTCGACTACGAGCTCATCGGCTACCGGCCCGGCGCCCTGGTCAAGCTGGACATCCTCCTGAACGGGGATCCCGTGGACGCCTTCTCCGTGATCATCCACAAGGACAAGGCCTACAATTGGGGCAACGCCCTGTGCGAAAAGCTGAAGGAGCTGATCCCCCAGCAGATGTTCGAAGTCATCATCCAGGCCGCCGTGGGCAGCCGCGTCATCTCGCGCTCCACCGTGAAGGCCCTCCGCAAGAACGTCACCGCCAAATGCTACGGCGGCGACATCTCGCGCAAGCGCAAGCTGCTGGAGAAGCAGAAAGAGGGCAAGAAGCGGATGAAGGCCGTAGGCAACGTGGAGATCCCCCAGGAGGCGTTCCTGGCGGTGCTTTCGATGGATAAGACCTAGCGTCCTCGCTCCGGTTCACCGCCAACAGGCGGCCCAACTTGGCTTGGAACTCCGTTAGCGGCAAAGCTTGGCTCCGGCCTGCCACGCTGCACGGCCGCCATGCTTCATCAATTGCTCTGCGACCCAGGCCACGTCCTTGGACGAGATTTTCAAATCGGGCTTAAAAGACCAGAAACAGCGCGCATGGAATTGATAAAATGTCAATATTTCGAGTAAAATCAGGATTTGTATTGGAAATCGAGGCCCATCCTGAGCCGTTTGTGAACGCGCGGCCCCCATCCCCTTGCTATTTTGGAACTCCATATGAAACCTGCCCTCGCGGAACTCAGCCTCCGCATCCTCTCCCTCCTCAAGAAGATCCCCAGAGGCAAGGTGGCCTCGTACGGACAAATCGCCACCTTGGCCGGGAGCCCCCGGGGAGCGCGCCAGGTGGTGCGTCTCCTCCATTCCCTGGGTGAAAAGGAAAAGCTGCCCTGGCATAGGGTGATCAACTCGACCGGGCGCATTTCCCTGCCCATGCAAGGGGCGGGCGGCCTGCAGCGCAGCCTGTTGCTGCGGGAAAAGGTGGAGGTGAGCGCCGCAGGGAAAATCGATCTGGACCGGTTCGGCTGGAAGCCCGCGCGGTCGCCACGCCGGTAGGGGCGAACGAAAGGCGCTTTTCCGGGGAGGGAGCCGGCTCCCGCCGGAAAAGTCAAGGCGGCAGAACGTCCAAGCCCAGCTTTTGCGCGATCCCGCGCATCCGCTCGTCGAAAGTGACGAGGGAAAGGTTCTCTCCGCTCCCGGATTTGAAAAACAATGCCGTGGCCACGTGGATCGCATCGAGCGTCCGGCAATCCGAAAGGCCGCTTTCCGCTTTGACGACGGATAGGACATCGCCATCCACATGTTTGATCGTCAATTCCGTGAGGCTCTCGCTCAGGAAGGCGGCCTTCTCCTCCAACCATTTGGATGGGATCTTTTTCCCCATTTTCGCGGCATAACGCCGCAATCCATTGAGGCATTCCACTTCCAAGAGGATCGACGAAACCTTGTCTTCATGGCCTATCCAAAGCTTCGCCGCTTCTTCCGCCCGCGCCTCTCCGAACAGGACGGCCAACAATACGCTGGAATCGAAATACGCCCGGGACATTCAGCGTCTGTCTTCCCGCATTTCATCCAACAGATCCCGGGCGCTCGGCCCTCCCTTGGGCCCGGGATCCGTTTTTTTCCACTGTTCCATGATGGAGATCTTTTTCCGTGCCGCCCGGACGATGCTCCCCTTGCGCTCTTCCGCATTCAGGAAAGCCTCCCACCGGGAAAGAATGGATGTGGGCGCGCTCACGGGTTTGTGGATTTCGGCGATAATGTCTTCGCGATCGGTGACATAGACTATTTCGCCTTCACGAACCATATCCAGATATTTGCTCAAATTGTTTTTGAGATTTTTGATGCCCACGGCCTTCATCCCTTTTAAAGTAGCTATGGTAGCTACTTTTGTCAAGAGCTCGAAAGGGAGCCCGGATTGACCGATTGTGGGTCTTTTTGCATTTATTTAGGCGCGCTTTTCCGACACCACCAGGAGCTTTTGCATGAAACGGATACTTCCATTCCTTGTCCTCGTTTCCATGTTTTCCTTTTTCGCGGGCTGCGTTACGGACAGCAAATCCAAGGACAAAGAGCCCGCAGGGGAGGCGCGCAAGCCCCGCACGCCCAAGGTCGCCTACCAGGCCTTCGATTCCCTGGTGGAGATCACCATCACCGGAAGCAAGCCCGACGAAGAGGACGCCTACTGGATCTACCGCGACGGCAAGCTGCTGGAGCCACCCGTCCACGTGGCTTCCGGCGGCGGCGCCGATCTCTATATCCTGCGCGACAGCCTGAGCGAAGCCGGCGTTCACGCCTATACCGTGCGATACGGGACGCATCCGGACTCCCTGAGCGACAAGTCCCCGGAATACCTCTACAATTATACCGGGCATTCGCGGTCCGGCTGGGTCAGCCTCTCCGCCGGCCCGGAACAACAGGTGGCCGTGGCGATCCGGCCGCCCCTGGACGGATTGCTCAGCGAGATCATCGTCCAGCGCCGGATCGGCAGCCGGGGCAACGTGATCGCGCTGGATACCCTCGAGGCGGGCAGGGACGTCTACCTCGACACCAGCCTCGTCGCGGAAGATGCTTATCTCTACTACCGCATCAGGGCCGTGGACGCGCTCACCGACAGCCTGCTGGCTCCCAGCCCGTGGGACTCCATCCTGGTCAAGAACAAGGTCTGGAAATACCTGCCCGCGGTGACCGTTCTGGTCTCCCGGGCGGAAGTGGAGGTGGCCGTCGCCAATCCCCAGGAATTCGCCGGCCATCCGGGCGGCACCGGGTATTACCTGTATCGCAATGAGGTCAGCGCCAGGCCCGGCGCCGTCAAGGTGGACTCGGCGACCGCCGCCGGCGGCCTCCAGGCCCCGACCTTGCGGGACATGCCCGATTCCGGCGACTACTACTATTGGGTGGAGGCCCGCGACCCCTGGGGCCGGGCCAGCGTCCGTTCCGTGCCGCGGGCGGTCCGCTTCACGGGCAAGGCGAAAGGACCCGACGTCGCCTATCTGACCACGGGCAGCGCCTCCATCCAGGTGCAACCGGTGGGGGACGAGGACGCCCGGCTATACATCCTGCAACGCGTCCAGGACACCACCAAGGCGGCAGTCTCCGTCGATACCCTGCCTCTCCCGACCTACTTTCCCTTCTCGATTACCTTCACCGATCGTCCCACGGCGGACGGCTATTATTATTACCGGTTCGTGACCCTCGATGAGAACGGGCGGCGTTCCGATCCCGGAACCTGGAGGCGCACGGAGTTCTATCATTACAGCCCTGTCTACGGCACGCTTTCCGTCGCCATCGTGAACCGCGGAGACCACGTGCAGGCCGGCATCGATCGCTACCCGGGCTATTACTTCGTGCTCTACCGGAGCAAGTCCGCTTCGGCGACGGCGGCGGATACGCTGGCCGTCGACACCCTGGCATACCAGGATACGGGCTCCGCCCTCACGGACGTTCCCGGCGTGGGCGCCTGGTATTACCGCGTTTACAGGGTGCCCGAAGGGAACAGTGGCGACGGGGAGATTTCCCGTTCCGCCGCCATCCGCATCGACTTCACGGGCAAGCCCGTGGGACCGGCCGTCCTTTCTTTGAGCGTCGGCCCCACGCGCGTGGACATCGGCATCCTCCCGGACCCGGACGCTTTGGCCTATATCCTGGAACGGAGCGGGGACGGGAAGGAATGGGCCGTCGCGGACACGGTTTCGGCGAAGGACGGCCAGTCCGGGCTCCTGGGCGATCGTCCGCCTAAGGACGGATACTGGGAGTACCGCGTGCGCGCCGTCCGCAAGGACCTTTCCCCGACCGGACCCGGCACCTCCATGCGCACTCCCGTCGCGTTCGCTTTCGGACCCGCGTACAGCAACACCCTGACGGCGATCATCACGAACAAAGGCGCCGTGGTGGAATGCCCCAATTACGCTTCCTATGCCTACGTCTTCTACCTCATGCGGAGCCCCACCCCGGACATGTCCAAGGGAGCCCGGGTGGACAGCATGCGCTTCCCCAGCTCGATCGACGCCTTGCGCGACGCGCCGCCGAAGGGCACGTACTACTATTGGCTGCAACGCGAACCGGAATTCCGCGAGGACGTCATCTACCGTTCCCTGCCCGTCAAAATCGAATTCACCGGATCTCCCGAGATCACCTCGATCGCCAAGGCCGCCGGCGGCATCCAGATCAACTATCCCGCCGTAAGCTACGGGGACACCCTGGAAATCCACCGCAGCTCCGGAAAGCCCGAAGACCTGTCCTCCTATGAACGGGTGGCCGCCCGGGAATTCAACACCTATTCCAGCTACTATATCGATACGGGCGTGGCCGGGAAGCCGGGCTTCTACCACTACCGCCTGGCCATCCGGTCGGGAGGCAAGGTTTCCGACCTGGGCGGGGCCAAGTCCATCTACTACGAGCCTTGAGGGGGCCCGCGACGCGTCAGTGGATCTTGAGGACGATGCGGCGGTTCTTGGCCTGATTGGATGAGATGGGCTTCCCGTCCCCGTCCACGTTCGGCGCCTTGGGCTTGGTGTCGGCGTATCCCGCCGCCTTCAGGCGCTCCGAGGGGATGCCCTTTCCGATCAGGTATTTCACGATGTTGGTGGCGCGGGAGACGGACAGCTCCCAGTTGGAAGGGAATTGCAGGGTGTTGATGGGGATGTTGTCCGTGTGCCCCTCGATGTCGACGGCGAACTTGTAATACTCGATGCGCTGGATGGCGTCGGCCACCTTGTCCATGTTCGCCCGCGCCGCGGGCCCGATGTCCGCCTTGCCCGGATCGTAGATGGCCGAGCTGGAGAACTCCACCACGATGCCGTCCCGGCCCAGATCGATGCTCACCTCGCCGCGCTTGCGCTGATCCTCCAGGAGCGAGTCCAGATCGTGCTTGATCTCCCCCAGGGGCGTCTTCACGTCCTTGTCCTTGCCCAGGTCGCTGCGCAATCCCTTCTTCATCTGCTCGAACAGGACCGGGTCCACGTGGGAAACGGAAAGCATGGAGAGGAAGAAGGCCATCAGCAGGGTCACCATGTCCGCATAGCTCATGAGCCAGTCTTCTTCGGCTCCTTCCTGCTCGTGGACGCGGTGGCGGTTGTGGTGCTTGCGGATGGCCATGGGCGCGCCTACTTGCCCTTCTTGGCCGCCCCGCCTTTATCGCCGAACATGGAATACTGTTCCTTGCGATCCAGGTAGGAGTTCAGCTTGTCCTGGATGTACATGGCCTGCTTCTTCTCCATGATGAGCACCAGGGCTTCCAGGATCAGGTAATGGCGGAACCGCTCGATGCTCAGGGTCTGCTTCACCTTGGTGGAGGAGGGCATGAACACGAAGCGCGCGAAGAGCAGGCCGTACAGGGTGGCGGTCAGGGCCAGGGAAAGCCCGGGCCCCAGCTTGGAGGGATCTTCGAGCTTGCCGAGCATGACGATGAGCCCGAGCAAGGTGCCGACCAGGCCGAAGGCCGGCGTCATGGAGCCCATGGAAGTCAGGATGGTGGATCCCTGCAGGTGGCGGAAGTAATGCTCTTCGATGTTGGTGGTGCCGAATTCGCGGATGTCGTCCGGTTTGTAGCCCGTGCTGGCCAGCGTGAAGATATAGCGGGTGAATTCGTCCTTGCTGCCTTTGGCGATGGAAGCATAGCCGTTCTGGCCCTCGGCCTGGATCTTCTTGGACCATTCGACCGCGGTCTTCACGTCCTGGACCAGGCTCTTGGAGGAGATGTCCTGCTTGACGAAGATCTTGAGGGTGGCCATGAAGGCGTTCCACACGTATTGGAACCGGAACCCGATGAAGGTAACCGTCACGGTACCCCCGAACACGATCGCCAGGCTGCCCAGGCTGAGGAAGACCTGCCAATCCTTGGTCTCGTGCAGGATCCCCATGGCGATGACCAGGAATCCGAATACGACGCCGCATACGGTGGAGAGGGAAATCACGGCGCCTTCCCCTGGCCCGCCTTGGGCGCGGCCGGAGCGGGTCCGGACTTGGGGACCGCTGCGTTCTCCCCGGCAGCGGCTCGCGAAGGAGCGGGTGCTTGCGGGGGAGCCGCGGGGGCGGTTGCCGGGGACGTGGGAGCCGGGGCGGCGGCCGGGGCCGCCGCGGGAGCCGGAACGGCCTCGGGAGCGGCCGGGGAAGCCCGGACGGGCGCGGGAACGGGAGCGTCCTCGGACCGGAGATCGTATTCTTCGGGGAAAGGCGCCTGTTCTTCCGGCGGCAGGGGAAGAGCGGCGGGCCGGGGAAGGGGACGGGGACGGGGCTGGATGGGGCGCGGGTTGGGCGATCCGCGCCCGCCCGGAGTGCGGGTCTTCTCGAGCATGTTGACCACGGCGGGCAGGTCGGGGTTGAGGCGCAGGGCCTCCATCCATTCGCGCCGGGCCATGCCGCCCTGGCCCTGCATGTAATGGATGCTTCCCGCCAGGGCATGGCCTTCGGCGGTGGAGCGCGCGTCCAGGGAGGAGCGCACCGCTTGCATGGCTTCCGGATAACGCTTCTGGTAGAACAGCTCCTGGGCCTTGCGGATTCCCGTCAGCACCTTGGCCGTAACGTCCTCGTACCCGCCGGGATCGTCCTCGGGAAGCGGGGCCTCCGGCTTGGCCGGACCGCGGGGATCCTGGGCGCCCGGTTGCGGATGCGGCTGGGGACGCGCGGCGTCCCGCTGGGGCTCCGGATCCCGGGAGGGCGGCGCTTCTTCGGGTTCGTCCTGGGGGGCCGGTCGGGTTTCGGGCCGGGAGGCCTTTTTCCGGGGCGCGGGCGGACGCGGATCCTGTTCCCGTTCGATGGCTTTGGCCTCTTCGACCATGGCCTCGGCCGGTTTGCCGGTCATTTCCAGGTACAGGTCCGTGGTGCCCAGATCGATGGCCAGATTGGCATCCGTGCTTTTGTTCGAATAGTGGAAGGTGAGAGTGCCTTCGCCGTTCTCGCCGGGCTCGCTGGGCGGCGGGGCCCAGAAGCGGCCCGCCTGCGGGTCCGCGGCCCGTTCCGATGGCCGCGCCGGGGAGTGCCGGGCCGCGGGGTGCGCCTGGGGCGCCATGGGCAGGGAGG
>DATENA010000157.1:0-6325 GCA_035275285.1 Fibrobacteria bacterium
CTCCTGCCCCTACTGTTCCTCCTGGCCGAGGCGATGGCGAGCGAGTTTGTCCGCGCCCTGCGCGCGCAGGGCCTGGGCCCCGCCTCCGTGCTGCATCCCCTGGCCCTATGGTTCGCCGCCGGCCTGGCCTTCCGCATCCTGTTCGCGGCCCTGATGCGGCGCTTGGGGCGGGACGATCCCCTGGAGTTCATTGACACTTTGGAGCACGAGTTGACACATGCCCTGGTGGGCTACGCCACCTTCTGCCCGCCGGTTTCCCTTTCCGCGTCCCTCAAGGCGGGCGGCGAGGTGGAATTGAAAGGTTCCAATCCCCTGGCGGCCCTGGCCCCGTACTTCCTCCCCCTCTGGTGCCTGGCGGCCTTGGCCCTGGGCCTGGCGGTCAAGCCCGGCATGCAAAGCGGCTGGGATCATCTGCTGTTCTTCCTGCTGGGCGGGTTCGGCTATCGCTTGTCCCGGGAATACCGCTGGCGGCAAACGGATCTGCACGTCTACGGTTTCGCTTTTTCCACCCTCACCGTGTTCATCCTGCTGCTCTTGTGCCTGGCCCTCATCTTCCATGCGCGAGGCATCCTGCCCGCCGGCTGGTTGGGAGCGGCCGCCTCCCATGCCCTGCATTCCGTGCCGCTGGCCTGGAGTTGGGCGCGCGCCCGCCTGGACGGTCCGGCCTCTCCGGGCCCCTGACCGGCCGCGGGAGGCACGGGCGGAAACGGAACGATCCGGGGAGCCCGCCCCGAGGTATGTCGCAAGTTACCCCTCCCGTTCCCGGACCCGGGGCCGTGGAGGACCGCCGCCCCCGTGTTCGCGGACCCGTTCCCGGGAGCGGAGCCGCCGGTTTCCTTCGCCTTCGCCCCTTCCGGCCCCCCTTCCCCGGGAATAGCGGTTTCCGACCCTCCATGCGTAATCCTCTTGGAGAATCGCCTTTCCGGCGTTTTTTTTACCTTATCCAGGGACAAAAATTCATCAAATCCGATGGCAATGACCCAGGCACCCTTGTATCCTACTCAACAAGCGAGGCGACCCATCCTAAAGCGCAACCGGTTCCCCTTCCCGGCGATTTTCGGCTTCACCCTGGCCGCGGCCGGCCTTCCCGCGGCGGCGGGCGAGCATATCCAAATGCCCACCGGGGATTTGCGCACGGCCGTGCTCACCGATTTGAAACCGCATGCTTCGTCCAGCAAGACCTACAATGAATTCTGGACCTACCAGTTCTTCCTGGAGGGCAATATCCAGGTGGTCCTCAATTTCTCCCGGGTCAACCTGGGTTCCTTCAAGGCGCCCGTGTGCGGCGCGGACCTCACCATCCTGGGGTTCAAGGGCCGCAATTATTCCGTGGCCCGGGAATACGAGAAGAAGAATTTCTCCTTCACCGATTCCAGCCAGCAACTGCGGGTGCACGAGAAAATCTGGTTCGAGGGACGGCTCCCCGAGGCCCACCATGTCCGGTTCGCCACCAACAAGAAGGGCGTGGACTATTACCTGGACCTGGACTTCAGCGACATCCTGCCCGGCAAGGTCTGGGGAGACGGCATGTTCAAGTTCGGGTCTTCCGACGCCGTGGGCATTTTCATCCATGTCCCCGGCGCCAAGGTCTCCGGGAGGCTGGCCGTGAACCAGGACACTCTGCAGGTCAAGGGAAGCGCTTACATGGACCATACCTACCAGACCGATCTGGCTCCGGACCTGGTAGAGGCGGGTTTCCGGTACGTGACCCAGGCCGGGAACCTGGAAGAGGGCTATGTGATGGCACCGGTGGCCCGGTTCGACAAGCAGCCCGTGGGCTACGGCCTGCGCCTGGTGAACGGGGAATTGGTCCTGCTGAAACCCGCCTCCCTCAAAGTGGTATCCCAGTCGAGATCCATGGGAGCCCGCATCCCCACCGTGCTGGAAATCCACTTTCAGGACGGGATGAAATCCGCCCTGCAGCGGGGCGAGGATCGCTTGCAGCAATCCACCTTGCATGAGTTCAGCGGGTTCTCCAAGATGGCCATCAAGAGCTTCATGGGAGGGGAAATCCTGACTTTCAAAGGCCTGGGCACGCTCAATGGAACCCAGCCGATGGCCTACAATTTCTTTTCGGTGGAGTGAAGCCTCCCGGCCTCACTCCTCCTTGACGGGAACCATTTCCACCACGCCCCGTTGGGTGCCGAACCAGGTTTCCCCGTCCTTCCCCACCATGACGCTGTAGACGATGCGGGTTTGGATGGAAGTGGTATTGTTCTTGTTGAAGAGCCTCCAGGACGTTCCGTCGAAACCGGCCGCCCCGCCCTTGCCGGCCACCCACAGGTTTCCGGATTTCTCCACGTACAGGCCGTACACCGGATCGGAAGCCAGCTCCCCCATGTCCAGGGATCCTCTGAAGGAAGTCCACGTCCCCGCGGCCGATTTGGCGATCCCCATCTGGGTGCCCACCCATTTCACGCCGTTGGAGGCCACGGCCAGAGACGTGATGCTGTTGTGGGGCAGTCCGCCGTTGGTGTTGTCCCGCGTGATCAGGCTCCAGCTGGATCCGGAGAAACGCACCAGCCCGCCGATGGTGCCGATCCACTTGTTCCCGGAGGAATCCAGCGCGATGGCCGTGACCAGCTTGTTGGGCAGCCGTCCCGAGATCTTCTCCCCGCTATAGGGGGTCCACAAGGTTCCCCGCAACAGGGCGAACCCGCTCTTGGTGCCGAACCATTTTTCATCCTTGCCTATGGCCAGGGAGGTGACGGCATTGTCGGGCAGCCCGCCCGAGGTGTTCTCGCGGGTGAAGCTCTTCCAGGATCCGTTGGCATACCAGCCCACGCCGCCTTCCGTGGCCACCCACAGTTCCCGGTTCTCGCCGATGGCCAGGGCCGTGATCACGTTGGAAGGCAGGCCCCGGGAGGTGTTCTCCGCCGTGAAGGTCTGCCAGTCGTCGAGCATGGAAAGGCGCACCAGGCCCTTCTTGGTGCCGAACCATTTGTTGCCCTGATCGTCCGTGGCCATGGCCACGATCTCCGGATCGGGAAAGCGGTTCAGGTCCTGGAGCACCCAGCGGAATTCCCCCACCTTGTCCGCGAACGCCGGGGCCGGCGCCGGGAGCGTTAAGAGAGCGAAGCATGCGAAGGAACCGAAAGACGCGGATAGCGCGCGCGGGCGTAAGGTCGTCATGGTCTCCAAATGTAGATTACGGCGCCGCGGACGGCGCGTGGATTTTCCGGATCGGATTCCACCATTCGCGAAAATTGGAAATGCAATAACCCCCCGTGGCGGGATTGAACACGTACATGTTACCCTGCCCGTCCGCCAGGGCCACCTTTCCCTTCCAGGGAGAGAAGATCTCCACCTGGAACAAGGGAGGTTCCCGTTCCGGCCTTCCCAGGAAACCCGCCAGGGCCTGGTTTCCGCCGCCGGAAGGCGGTCCTTCCATCCAGGGATGGGAGAACGGGAGGGAGAGGGCCGGCGTTTCCGTTCCGTCGCCCCTCTTTTCGCCTTTCCCGGTCCCGGGCTCTTCCACCCGCATGATGCCGTCCCGCTGCCCGTCATAGCGCGCGTTGAGATGGATGGCCGTCCCGGAGAAATCCACGTAGGTGAAGCGATGCGGCCCCAGCGGCCAATGCGCCTTGGGGGAATTGTTGGCCAGGATCCGGGCCCGCAGGGAGTCCAGGGAACGGACGCGGCCGGTATCCACCGCCTCGATGCCTCCGCGCAGGTATTTCTGGTACCCCCATTTGAGATAGGTCCGGGAAGGCCGCAACCGGCTCAGCACAATGTACACGCCGGCGTCGGAGCGATCCAGGAAGCGGAACTCGAAATCCCGCGTGGTCCAGGTCTTTCCGTCCCAAGGCCAGCCCCCGGGCACGTTCTGCGGCCATTCCTGGCTGTTGTAGGCGTCCACGGGGGCGTAGCCGTAGAGGAAGTTGCGGTGGATGGCCAGGTTGTTGGCGCGCCATTGCGGACCGCGGAAATGCAGGATGTCCTTCAATTCACCGGGCCTGTCCTTCCCGGGATCGACGATGAGGGATCCTGACCTGGTGATGACGTCGTACACCCAGGGCGCGTCGCTGAACCAGTAGCGGTAGGTGGGGAAATTGGGGCCGGCGTAGGTTTCATACCTTCCTCCCGCGGTAAGGAGATAGTTGCCGGTGCCGGAATAGACCTCCGTGGGCCTTTCGCGCGAGCCGTTGCCCGCATAGGCGGAACGGATTTCCGCCCGGTACTCCCCGGGCCGGGCCTGCATGAACCGCAGGATGGGATCCGGGACGCGGTATGCGAGCACGGCGGAGAACAAGGCCATGGAGGCATGGGTCACGTGCGAATGCCACAGGCCCCGGCGCGCGTCGGCTTCCCAGGCGAAGGCTCCCGACTGCAATCCGAAGAAGCTGCAGGCCGCGTCGTTCCCGATCAGGCTGCTGTCGTCGTAGACCTCCGAGGAGCGGCGGAAAGGCCCGTAGCGGACGGCGTCGAAGCTCTGGAAGGCGAAAACCGTGGAGAGATAATCAAGCAGGCAACCGGCCCCGTCCGCGACGGCCCGGTCGCCCGCGAACGAATACAGGTTGTCCAAGGCGTGGATGGTGAAGCGCTGGTAGATCTGCGCGTTGAATTCGAAGAACCCCTTGCGCATGGTCTGTTGCATGACCTTGAGGAGCAAGCGTTTGAGCATGCCCTGGCCGTTGTCGATCACCACGCCGGACCGGACCAGGGAATCGCGCAGGGCGGCGAGTTCGGGAAGCTGCCGCGTGTTCTCCCGGATCAGCTGGTTGGTCAGGTAACGGGAGGACTCCGTCATGAAAAGATGGTTCTCCGTTTCCGGGACGCTCACGAACACCACGTCGAAATAGGCCTTGGGGGTCTGCCCCCAGGTGCGCATCACGTTCTTGATGAGATGGACCAGGGTCGCATCGGTCAGCAGCAGGCGGTCGTCGCGGAACAATCCCAGCAGGGAGGAGCATCCCAGCAACGACATGTCGAAATCGCCTTGATCGTATCCGGGCACGGGCAGGCTGGTGCCGATGAACCCCAGCGGCCCGATGTTCCCGCCCACGACGTACTTCTGGAGCGCGAGGCCGGCCTGCCGGCGGACTTCCGGCGGGGCCGCGCGCGCCAAGGTGAGCAAGGCGATCCATTCCTGCCAGACGCGCATGCCGTCATGCCGCCGGTTCCAGGCATGGACCCCGCGGTTCTGATCCACGCGGCGCTTCCAGGCTTCCAGGATGATGGGGAGATTGGCCTCGGCCCGGTTGGCCGGAACGGGAGCCCCGGCGAAGGTGCCGGGATCCTTTCCGGAATCCGCCCAGGGCGCAGGTGCGGACGCGGCCGGGGAAAAAGCGGCGGTGGCAAGCGAAGCGATGAGGGCCAAGCGCGAATACATGGTTTCAGGGGCCTTTCCCCGGGACGGCGCGACCTTTCCATTATATCCGATGTCGGAGCATCCAACCACCTGGAGGAGCGGGCGCGTGGGAATAAAACAGAAATTTTTTTCTACAATAGTCAGCGCCGGATTGCCCTATTTCGGGGTTCAATCGAGGGCTTGCAGGGCGCGGTCCGGGCGGGAACCCGGCGGTCCCGGGAGGCGGCTTTGATCCCACATCATTTCCATCTCATCTGGATCGGCCGGAATTTCCCCTTCGTGAACCGATTGGCGGTGGAATCCATCCTCCAGACCAATCCCGGGGCCGAAATCACCATCCATTTCGAAAATCCCCCCGACAATGCCGATTGGAAAGCCTTGCAGTCAAAAGTGCGGTTTAAAGCCATCGATTTGCCGGCGCTGCTCGCCTCCCTTCCCGCCTCCATGGCCCAGGTGGCGCCGGTGCTGGAGGGGATCTCCTCCGGATACCTGGCCGGCCGGAGCAATATCCTGCGCTACCTGATCCTGTACCGGGAAGGCGGCATCTACATCGATTTCGACACCGTGACCATGCGCGATTACCGCCCCCTGCTGTCCCATCCCGCCTTCATCGGCGAAGAGGCCGTGTTCCGCTACGACGATGATCGGGTCTCCGGGGCGTTCAAGCCAGGCATCGTCCCGACCGGCATCCTCTTCGGGCTCTCCTATTACCTGTCCTACTGGAACTGCAAATACCTGGGGGACTCGCGGCCCGTCAACGGCGTGAACCGGGCCTTGATGGGCCTGTGGAGCGACCGCAAGCTGAACAATGCCGTGCTGGGCTGCGAGCCCGGGAACCCGTTCTTCGCCCGCGCCATCGCCCTGATGCCGCGAACCGATCCCAAGATCAAATACGCTCTGGGGCCCATCCTCATGAACCGCACCTGGGAGACGGACGCCGCGGTCCACGCGCACCGCCTGGGCGAGGACCATTTCTATTTCATCCCGCCCAGCCAGACCTACCGCTTCTTCTAC